>JBOGIR010000321.1:0-10434 GCA_050742335.1 Vicinamibacterales bacterium
ATGAGCTTCATTGAATTGACGAATTTACGAATTTACGTACTTACGAATTGTGACGAACGAATTACTGCCAATTTGATTGGGTCCTCAAAATCCGTCAATTCGTAAATCCGTCAATTCGTCAATGCCAAGTATTTTCCCACGAGGGGCGCGAGGTCCTGCTTCACGCTGTCCGGGATCAAGTCGGGACGTGTAATCAGGCCGTACTTCAACGCCGACGCACACTCGCAGGTCCGCTCGTACGGCAGCATTGCGACCGCCCCCGCGATGACCTCCTGCGCCGTCTTCGCGTTCTCGGTCAGGTTGGCGATGATCATGTCCACCGTCACCGAGTCGTGGTCGGGGTGCCAGCAGTCGTAGTCGGTGACGAGCGCGAGCGTCGCGTAGCAGATCTCCGCTTCCCGGGCGAGCTTCGCCTCCTGCAGGTTGGTCATCCCGATGATGTCCATCCCCCACGAGCGATAGAGGCTCGATTCGGCCAGCGTCGAGAACTGCGGCCCTTCCATGCAGACGTAGGTGCCGCCCTTGTGCACGGTGGCGCCGGCCGACTGGCCGCTCTCGTACGTCAGCCCGCTCAGGATGCGGCAGAACGGATGCGCGAACCCGACGTGCGCGGCGAGCCCGCGGCCGAAAAACGTGCTCGGCCTCCCCTTCGTGCGATCGAAGAACTGATCGGGGATCACGATATCGAGCGGCTTGTACTGCTCTTTGAGACTGCCGACCGCACTGGCCGAGAGGATGTACTCCACGCCGAGCAGCTTCATGCCGAAGATGTTCGCGCGGAAGTTGATCTCCGACGGCAGGATGCGATGCCCTGCGCCGTGCCGCGCGAGGAACGCCACCCGACGGGCGCGCAGCGTGCCCAGGACGTACGGCCCCGACGGCTCGCCAAACGGCGTCGTCAGCGTGACTTCGTTGCGGTCGGTCACGCCCGCCATGTCGTACAGGCCGCTGCCGCCGATGAGGCCGATTGGGACGTGGTTCATAGTAGTAGGCAGTAGGCAGTAGGCAGTAGGCAGTAGGCGGTAGGCAGTGGACGGACAGCTACTGTACGGGCACGCGAGCCTTCAGCTCGTCGAACCAGTTGAGCACCACGCGCATCTGGGCGCCGGAAGACCCCAGGGCTCCAGACGATTCCGCCTCTGAGGCGGGGACGAGCCCCACGAACCTGCCGTCGGGCATGACGTCATGCGCCCGCATCTGCCCATTCGTTCGGCCCGCACTGACCCGTGCCGGCAGGTTGACGGGGTTTCCGAATGTCAGCGCTGGTTGCATCGTGACGTTCACGGCCGCCATCTGGCCGGAGCCGGCGGAGCGGACGTAAACAAGTTCGGCTCCCTTTGGCGACCAGACCGGATGGAAATTTATCGACTGTTCCTGCTTCGGGACCTGATATCGCGCGCCCGTGGCCGGAAACGGCTGCACGTAGACGCCACTATTGGGCGAAATCAGGCCGAGGCCCGGATTGAAGGCGTATGCGACCCATCGGCCGTCGGGCGAAAAGACCGCGCCGGTCGGTATCGCCGACTCCACGCCACCGTAAGGATCCGCCTTCTTGTCGCCGAGTGACAGAAGCTGAAGGGAGAATCCGGAGCCCTTCCTGACCGAAAACAGGATGTACCTGCCGTCGGGCGACCACGATTCCGGCAGATGCGCTTCCCCTTGTTGCGCCTTCGTCAGGCGCTCCACGGCGCCCGTGCCGTCCGTGTTCTGCGCGAACAGCCCCAGGTCGCCGCCGTCGCGATCCGACTGAAACGCGACGCGCCGGCCGTCAGGCGACCAGATCGGAAGGCGGTTCTGTCCGCCGAACGTCAGCCGGCGCATGGCGGTCTTTCCAGCGACCTCGTAAATCCACACGATCGCTTCCCGGCCATCGTCGGTGCCGATGGCGAGCCGTGCGCCGTCACGCGACGCACGAACGTGGTCGTACGGCCCCGGAGGCACCGCAAGCCGCGTCAGCGCACCGGCGCGATCGGCCAGCGCGAGCGCGCGGTCCGTGCTCGTGCCCGCACTGCCTCGGGCCCAGGACGAGCACCGAGGGAAACACGCGGAGCAACTCCCGGACGCGCCGCTCCGCGGCGCGTGGCAGGTAGCGCATACCCTTGCATTATTGAACCATGACTTCAAAAATACAATGTAGCCGCTCTAGCGCTCCATCCGCGCCAACCGGCTAGAGCACCTGCTCGACGTAGCGCCGTCCGTCCTTCTCCCGGATGTATCCCGCGGCGACGATCGGATCGTGCTCGAAGAAAATCAGGTACTCGCGCTCAATCGCCTCGCGGATGAACTGCCGCTTGAAGGCAAGCGTCTCCATGGGAAAGAGGTCGTACCCCATGATCCACGCATCACGGATGTGCGCGGTGTTCGGAATCAGATCGGCCGTGAACACGGCCGTCTTGCCCGCTGACTCGATGAAGACGATCTGGTGCTGTCCGGTATGGCCGCCGGTGCGCTCCACGCGAACACCAGGTCTTATGACCTGGTCGGTCTCGAAGAACTCCACGACGCCGGCTTCCTTCAGCGGGACGAAATCCTCCTGCAGGTAGCTGGCCCGGTTCCGCTCGTGCGGGTGTGTGGCATCGTGCCACTCAGCCGTGCGAATCACGTAACGCGCCCGCGCAAATCGCGGCACGATCCGCCCGCCGTCGTCCCGTTTGGTCGCCCCGCCGAAGTGGTCGAAGTGCAGGTGCGTGGCAAGGACGATGTCGATGCTGTCCGCGGTCAGCCCTGCCTCGGCGAGCGCGTGGTCGAGGTGGCGCGTGCGATCGAGCGCGTAGATGTCCCGCTGCTTCGCGTGCATCTTGTCGCCCGCGCCGCAGTCGACGATCATGCGGCCCCAGTCGGCTTCGACGACAAGCGGGCGCATGCTGAGCTGAATGCGATTGCGGTCGTCGGGCGGCGTGACCGCTTCCCACAACGGACGCGGCACCACGCCGTACATCGCGCCGCCGTCCAGGCGAAAGAGCCCGTCGTGCAGGCTCGCCAGCTCGACATTACCCCATGGCATCCGCTTCACCGCGAGCGCGGACCGCGGCGGCGCCCCCTGCTTCAACTCCACCAGCACGCCGTGCGCGGCCGACGGATGCACGAACGCGACGAGCGCCCCCTCGGCGCCCGGCCGGGGCCGTTGGTCGACGAGCCGCACGCCGCGCGCGCGCAGCTCCTCCAGCACGGCCTCGATGTCGTCCACGCGGAGCGTGATGTGATGCAGGCCCGGTCCGCGCCGATCCAGGTACTTCGCGATGGGCGAATCGGATCTGGTCGCCTCGAGGAGCTCCAGTGCGGCCTGGCCAGCAGGGATGATGTGCGCACGCACGCCCTGGGACTCCACCTCCTCCGGCGGGTGCATCTCGAGCCCGAGCGCGTCGCGGTAGAACGCCAGCGCCTCGTCTATGTTCGCTACCGCGATGCCGATGTGGTCGAGGATAGGCTTCATGAGGGATCAGGGATTAAATGATTCGCCTTGGTGCCTCAGTGCCTCGGTGTGTCGTGATCATCAAGCGAAGCGAAACTCAGGGCTAGCGATCAGGGATTAGAATTCGGGGTTTGGCAGTGCGCGGTTCATCAGTTCGCTTGCCGCCGAATACGGGTCGATGTCGCCGGCCGCGATCCGATTCACGGTGCGATCCAGTTCCCCGGCCGGCAACGCGCGTTCAAGGTGCTGCAGGAACTGATGCCCCAGCAGCTCGCGTAACCGCTGTTCGTGCCGCGCGCGCCGGCGGCCGCTGGCCTTCGTCGACCGCGCGCGAAACTGCGCGATGGCGGCCCACAGCTCCGCAATTCCTTCACCCTTCGTCGCCACCGTCTTCAGTATCGGCGGCTTCCATTCGTCGGGGCCGTACGTCTGCAGGGCAAGAGTTGCGGCAATCGCCTGCACGAGGCGGTCGGCGTCTTCCCGGTCGGCTTTGTTGACGACGAAGATGTCGGCGATTTCCATGATCCCGGCTTTGAGCGTCTGGATCTCGTCGCCGGCGCCCGGCACGAGCACGACGATGGAGATGTCCGCGGTTCGCGTGATCTCGACTTCGTCCTGGCCGACCCCGACGGTCTCGATGATGACGATGTCCTTGCCTGCGGCATCGAGGATGGCGGCCACGTCGCCCGTCGCGCGTGCCACTCCGCCGAGATGGCCGCGCGTCGCCATGCTGCGGATGAAGACATCGCTGTCGGAGGCATGGCGCCCCATGCGCACGCGGTCGCCGAGTACCGCGCCGCCGGTGAAAGGACTCGTCGGATCGACGGCAATCACGCCGACGTGACGGCCTTCGCGCCTGGCCTCTACCGTCAGGCGATCCACGAGCGTGCTCTTGCCGGCACCGGGCGGGCCGGTGACGCCGATGAGATAGGCGCGCCCGGTCTTCCCGTACACGGCCCGCAACAGCTCGATTCCCGCCGGCGCTTCGTCTTCGACGAGCGAAATCGCGCGCGCCAGGGCACGGCGGTCGCCCGCGAGCACGGCCGCGGCGAGTGTCGAATCAGGCGGCAAGGAGCTGACGGGCGATGACCAACCGCTGAATCTCGCTGGTGCCCTCGCCGATGGTGGTGAGCTTCACGTCGCGAAAGTATTTTTCGGCCGGATAGTCTTTTACGAACCCGTACCCGCCGAAAATCTGGACTCCGTCCTCGGCAACCTGCACCGCAACTTCGCTGGAGTACAGCTTGGCCATCGCCGCCTCCAGGGTCGTCCGGGCACCGGCTTCTCGCATCGAGGCGGCCCGATAGGTCAGCAGCCGCGCGGCCTCGATGCGGCCGGCGTTCTCGACGAGCGTGGCCCTGATGCTCTGAAACGTCCCGATCGGCTGCCCGAACTGCTTCCGCACGAACGCATAATCACGCGCGGCTTCGTACGCGCCCTGCGCCAGTCCGACGGCGAGCGCGGCCACGCCGATGCGTCCGGCATCGAGCACCTGCATCGCGTTGATGAATCCCTGTCCTTCGACGCCGAGCATCTGCGAAACGGGGACTCGGCAATTCTCGAAGATCACCTCGCTCGTCTCGCTCGCCCGCATCCCGAGCTTGTCTTCCTTCTTGCCAGCGCGAAAGCCCGGCGTCCCACGCTCGACGATGAACGCCGATATGCCCCGGCTGCCCTTGCCGCGGGCGGTGACGGCCATGACGACCATCAGATCGCCCGTCTGGCCGTGGGTGATGAACTGCTTCGAGCCGTTGATGACCCAGCCGTCACGTCCGCGCACTGCTGTCGTCCTGATCGCGGCCGCGTCGCTGCCCGCCGACGCCTCGGTGAGCCCCCACGCGGCCAGCTTCTCGCCGCGTGCGAGCGGGACAAGATAGGTCAGCTTCTGTGCGTGCGTGCCGAACGCGGCGATATGCGCGGTGCCCAGGCCATTGTGAGCCGCCACCGAGAGGCAGATCGACGGATCGACCCGCGCGAGCTCCTCGATGCAAATGCAGTAGTCGACAGCCGGCATCGCCGCGCCCCCGAACTCGTCGGACACCTGGATGCCCATCAGCCCGAGCGCCGCGAGCTTCGGCCTCAGCTCGGACGGAAAGTGCTGCGCCTCGTCCCACTCTCTCACGTGCGGACGGATTTCCGTTTCGGCGAACTCGCGGATGCTGCGGCGCAGCAGCTCCTGATCGGGAGTGAATCGCAGATCCATCGACCAGACCACCAACTACCGGCTACCAACTACCGGCTACCAGCTACCGACTACCAGCTACCAATCGATCGTATCATTCGGCATGCTTCGCCTTCAGCGCCGTCGACCCGAAGCTTCGCGGCTGCGCGGAGTGTTGACCCTCCTCGCACTCTTGCTCTGTGCGTCGTCTCCCGCCTTCGCAGATGCCACCGTGTTCGTGGGCAGCACCATGACGCCGGCAAACCGGCTCGCACGAGGGCTCGCGCTCGGCGCCGGTCTGGTCGTGGTCGGTTTCGAGTTCGAATTCTCGGACACGGGTGAATCGCTCGAACACGCGGCGCCGTCGCTGCGCACAGGGATGGGGAACGTCCTGCTGCAAACCCCTATTCCTGTCGCGGGGATTCAGCTGTATCTGACCACCGGGGCGGGGATCTATCGCGAGCGTCTCGACAGGCGCCAGGAAACACAGGTCGGATTCAACACCGGCGGCGGCGCCAAGATTTCGCTGCTGGGTCCGGTGCGCGCCAGGTTGGATTATCGCTTCTTCAATCTGCGCGGCGACCCGTTGCATTCGACGGTGCACCGCATCTACGCGGGATTGAACGTGGCATTTTGAACCGGAGGATCAATTTTACGAATTTACGGATTTACGGATTTACGGATTTACGGATTTACGAATTCACGGATTACTGGGGAACAATTCGCCAATCCGTCAATTCGTCGATTCGTCGATTCGTCAATTGCTCACGGGGCCGCCGGCGGTCCGGGCCTCGCGGGAACGGGTGGTATCGGTGCCACGCTCCCGGCCGGCGGAAGGGGTGGCGGCTTCACCGGCGTGAGATTGAGCAGGCTTCCCCCTCCCGCGAGCGCGCCCTGATACAACTTCCAGATCTGCTCGATCTGATCCGGATACGCGTCGCTGAGGATCGGTCCGAGCGCGTAGTCGGCGCCAGACACGGTCGGGTCCATCAGGAAGACATACAGCACTGTGCCGTTCGGGCCCGGTTCGCTCGCCTTGAAGATGCGCCACCCACGCGCCTGTTCCTGCACGCTGGGATTGGTGGCCTTGTCGAGCGCGGCCTGTAAGTAGCCGACCACCATCTCGAAGTCGACGACACGTTCCGGTCGAACAACGTTGAAAATCACTCCGGTCGGCGCAGTAAACGTCCGCGCCACGAGCGCAGCGGGCGGCACGACGGGCGCGGGTACTGCTGGCGTCGCGGGAGCCGGTGAGGGTTGTTGAGTCGCGCCGGGCGCCGGCTGCGGCGGCGCCGATGTAGGCGGCTGCTGTGTCGAAGGCGCCGTCGGCGCGGGCGCACCCTGGGCCGACACGATCGCGCCCATGACGAGCGCCGCAACGAGGGTCATGCCGGGAGCAACCATTCGCATGCACGCTACTCTATACAAAAAAAGCCACGGGCGGCGGCCTGCCGCTCGTGGCTCATGACCAATGGCGCGTCGGACGGGGAATTACTGCTTCGAGAGGTCGACGACGGTCGTAAACGCGCCGCCTCCCAGGCTCGCCGCGAATGCATCCCGGTACTTCTCGAAGATTGCCCGCTGCGCAGCCGGATCGGGATTCGCCTCGTACAGGATCGCGAGGATCGTGTAGTCGGCGCCTTTCACAACCGGGCTGATCAGGTGCATGTAGACGATGGTGCCATCCTTCATCGGGGTGGCGCTCTTCACGACCTTCCAGCCTGCGGCCTGCTGCTTGCGCTCAGGCTTCTCCGACTTCATGAGCGCGGTGCGGACATCAGCCATGATCTGCTCGAAGGCGGCCGTCTTGTCCGGCTTGATGGTGACCGTCAGAATCGCGGTGTCGCCGTCGAAGGTGAGCGCCGACGCCTGCGCGCGAACGCCCCCGTGGCCCTGCGAAAACGCCGGCAGCAACATGATTGCGCCAGCCAGTAGTAACCCGGACACTCGTCGCATCGTCAAGCCTCCTGGGAGCAAAGGCGGATAATCTACCGTACTGTCGAGCGGATGAAAACGGTCATTACTTCGTTGGCAAGAAGCATTCCTGCCCGAGACATCCGCAGGGACCGGTCATCATAAACCAAAAGGCCCGCATCTACGAAGGATTGAAGTTCGCCGCCATATTCGTCCCAGACGTCCACACCGTAACGGGCTTTCAACGCCCGTAAATCGAGGCCAGCCGCCAGGCGAAGGCCCAGGAACAGCGCCTCTTCGAGCTGCTCTTCCTCCGTGAGCGGCCGCCGGTCAATCACGACTTGTCCTCCGGCAGCCACAGTCGAGATGTACTCTTCGACAGCCGCCAGATTCTTCCAGCGAAGGCCGCCCCGTGTCGAATGCGCGCCGCACCCGAAGCCTCGCCACTCGCCGCCGGTCCAGTACTTCACGTTGTGGCGCGACTCATATCCGGGACGCGCCGCGTTCGAGATTTCGTACTGCACGTAGCCCGCCTTGTCCATCCTGTCGAAACCGGACAGATACATCTCGGCGGCGTCGTCATCGGGTGCGACCGACCACTGGCCGCGCGCCATGGCGTCGCGCAGCGGCGCATTCGGGTAGATCTCGAGCAGGTACATCGATGCGTGCTCGGGGCCGAGCGCGACGAGCGCGTCGACCGATTCGAGCCACTCTGCCACCGACTGCTGCGGCAGCCACATCATCAGATCGAGAGACATGTTCTCGAAGCCGGCCTGACGGCCCATCTGAAACGCGTCGACGGCTCGGTCGGCGGAATGCAGCCGGCTCAAACGCCGGAGCTCGTCGTCTCTGAACGACTGGACGCCGACACTCACGCGGTTGACGCCGGCTGCTCGAAATCCCGCGAGTCGTTCCAGCGTCACCGTCTCGGGGTTTGCCTCGAGGGTGATTTCGACGTCGCTGGTCACCGCAAAGGCGCGGCGACACGCCGCGACGATCGTCGCCACCTCGACCGGCTCCAGCAACGACGGCGTGCCACCTCCGAAGTAGATGGTGTCGGCCGGAGTGCCGTCGGCCGCGCAGTCGATCTCGGTGAGCAGCGCGGCCACGTACCGTTCTTTCAACGCGGCGTCGAACAGCCCGCGGTTGAAGTTGCAGTAGTTGCAGATGGCCGCGCAAAAGGGGATGTGGACGTACAGTCCGAGCACCTGTTCAGTGTACGGCTTTAGGCTCTAGGCTTTAGGCTTTAGGCTTTGGGCTTTGGGCCTACGACTGCCTACTGCCACCTACTGCCTACTGCCTACTGCTTACTGCTTACTGCCTACTACTTGAGCCTGATGCCTTGTCCTTACGACCCCGCCCGCCCGCCGGGCCACTTGAGGTCCGGCGCCGGTTCCGTGCTGCGGAAACGCGCCTTGATTTGCGACTTCGCGCTGGGGCTGGGCAGGTTCTTGTGCGTCCGGCTCCCGCGCTGGCTCAGACGCGCCAGCTGCTCGGCGGACGGGTTGGGCCCGGCCTCGCGATAGTCGACCCCTTCGAGGTGCACGAAGTCGGACATCTCTTGCAGGCGCGAGTACATCCGAAATCCCACGCGTTCGAGCAGCGTTTCGGCGTGCTTGGCCTCCGACGATGGCTCGATCGGATAGTTGGACGTGAAAATCGTCGGCCTGCGGTCGTTGTATCGCGCGTTGACGATGAGGTGGAGCATCTCTTCCACCCATTCGGTGGCACGTTCGGCGCCGATGTCATCGAGCACCAGGAGGTCGGCGTTCACGACGGCGTTCACCACGTCGCGCTCCGATTCGGTGGTTCGCGACACCGGGTCGTACGACTGCCGGATCCGCCGAAGCAGCTCCCGTGTGTCGTAGAAGATCCCGCGCAGCCCGCGGGCGTGCGCGCCCAGCTTCAGGCACGCGATCGCCAGATGGGTCTTCCCCAGGCCCGGACGGCCGTAGAACAGCAGCCCCCGCTCGACGGCCGGAAACTCCTCGACGAAGCGGCGGGCACGCCCCACGCCCTTGCTCAGTGAATCGTTGTAATCGTGAAAGTTGTCGAGGTCGCACTTCTCGTAGCGCGGAGGGATGTCGGCGCCGCGCGCCAGCCGCTCGGCCGATGCGCGCTTCCAGCAGTCGCAGCGCACGACCCGCAAGACACCATCTTCTTCCACCGGCTTCCAACCAGTGTCGTCGCAGACCGCGCAGGGCACGACAGATGGTAACTCTGAAATGGGAAATTCAGAACGCCGCAGGCACATTTATTTTATTTCTGACTCGTGATCTTCGGGTTCGACATTTCTGCGTCAGCCGCTTCGGGCGTGTGCCTTACGAGGTCGGTGGGCGCCGACTTGACGAGCGCGGTACCGAGACGCTGCTCCCAGTCGTCGATGCCGCGAGCGAGCTCGCGCTTCACGTACTCCATGAATTCGTTGACCTCGCGCTGCATCTGCTCCATCTTGCGGCGCATGTTGAGGACGATCTCGACGCCGGCGAGGTTGACGCCGAGATCGCGCGTCAGCGTCAGGATGGTCTCGAGCTGCTCGAGGTCCTCCTCCGAGTAGAGGCGCGTGTTGCCCTCGGTGCGGGACGGCTTCAACAGTCCCTCACGCTCGTACAGGCGCAGCGTCTGCGGATGGATGTTGTACTTCTGTGACACCGCGCTGATCATGTAGTACGCCTTCCCGCGCTCAGCACGTTTCGCCATCAGTTACTCCCACGGGCCACGGAGGCACGGAGACACGGAGACATTCACTTATCGACCTCCGTGACTCCGTGTCTCCGTGGCACCGTCTCGGAGCGCACGCTCTCGCCGTTGATCCGGCCGAACTCCCGGAGCAGCTCCTTCGAGCGCTCGTCCAGGACTGTCGGCAGCATCAGGCGCACCTCGATGACGAGATCGCCGCGCCGCCCGTCGCGCGTCGACCCGGCGCCCCGGTCGCGCAGCCGGAACC
>JBOGIR010000322.1:0-3347 GCA_050742335.1 Vicinamibacterales bacterium
TGCGGAAGTAGTCCATCACGAACCCCGCGGCGGGCGCAACATCCTTCATCTCGGTGCGTTTGTCCTTGAGGTTGCCGTTGACCATCGTCCAGATGAGGTCGTCGGCGTACAGCTGCCGTGCTGACGCTGTGTCGTGCGTCTGATACATCCGTGCCCAGAGGCTGTCGAGGCGACGAATCGTGTCGGCCGGGGATTGACCCTCCGCGACGGAGACGGCGCCCAGGATCAATGCAGCGCACAGCAGCTGACCTCTCATGTGTGCCCCTTGTATGCGTCAGCGGGGTGGTGCGAGGCGTCCGACGGCTTGCCGGAACGGCTCGAGATTCTGGAGACCCTGACGCTCCGCCACCGCCAGCCCCTTCCGGTAGGCTTCCAGCGCTTCGGTCCGTTGCCCAGCGCGCTCGAGCCCGATCCCAAGTCTGCGCCAGGCGTTGGGTGATTCCGGATGCTGACTGACGTTGAACCGAAGGGTCGTAACCGCGAGCTGGACGCTGTCCGTCGCCAGATAGCCCGCTGCGAGCTCATGCACGATCTCCTCCGGCGGCGCAAACGCGATACCCAATCGCCCGCCAAACTCTGCGAAGTGCGTTTTCATGTCCTCGAGAGAACCGACGAGGCGATTGGTCGTCGCATCCCGTGGGTAGTCGTACCCGCTGAAGACTGCCCGCAGCCCGTCATAGAATCCCTTTAGCACGTCGGTATTGTGCGTCTCGTCGGAGTACCCGCGCGTCGTCCAGGACACAACCGAGTCCCTTCGGTTCTGCAGCGCCGCAACCAGCGCGTCAACGTTGGGCTTCATGTCAGCAATGTCGTTCGTGTGGCTGAGGAACAGCTTTCGGGCGCGCAACTCCGGCGACGAGACAAACGTTATCAGGGCGTTGAGTTCCTTCTTCTCGTCCCAGGCCAACCAGGGGCTCGCCGCGATCACCGCCTGGAATAGGCCCGGCCTCGTCCGCATCGCGTGCAACGCGAAGTTGCCGCCCGCCGAATGGCCCGCGAAAATGCGCAGGCCGGACGTTCTGTACGAGCGCTCGACCCAAGGGATGAGTTCACGTTCCAGGAACTGGAGGAATTGATCGGCATTGCCGCTCGTCGGAAACCGAATGGTCCGGCCGTTGAGCGTGAAGTCCGCGCGCGTCGCATACAGGTCGCGCGTCCGGTCAGGGAAGTTGCTGACGCCGACGACGATTACTTCGGGAATGATCCGGTTTCGCGAGAGTAGCTGCGCCGAGGTTCGCGTGTGCGCAAAATTCCAGTCCGCATCCGTGAGATAGACAACCGGATACCGCGCTGCGCCCCGTTCATACGATTCCGGCAGGGCGACGTACACCGTCCGGTCCTCAGCCAGTATCTGGGAATGCAGCGTTGCGGATACCGGCGCCGACAGCAGCTGTGCGCCGGCCTCCGGAGTGCCGGCAACAACGCAGAGCATTGCGAACCACCCAAGCGAACGTGCCTTCATACTGTCCCTCCTTGCGCCTGACGGTTGGTCAAAGTGCCCGCTCACAGCTTTCCTCCGGACTTACTTTGGACAACACTCTTGCGCTAAGGGTTGCGTTGGTGCGGCGTGCCGGCGCCAGTTCCAGCCGCTGGTTAGGCTGGCAGGCCCTGGGGCTACCCCTGCGCAGCCAGCCACTCGAGGCACGCGGCCCTATTCCCTGAAAGCCGCCCTTCGCCGCCGCTTTACCTCAGCAGCACCCCTCGCTTCACCCGCATGCTGATCGCGCCGGTCTGCGCAATGTCGGCGAGCGGGTCCCCGCGCAGCACCAGGAAGCTTGCCTCATAACCATCCTGCAGGGCGCCGATGCGCCGGCTTGGGAAGATGGCGCGCGGCGTGGTCACGCTCCACATCCGCAACAGTTCGAGATTCGTGAATAGTCCGGACCCAGCGAGCGCCGCAATTTCGATGGTCGCCGTGCGACCGATGAGATCGCTGCCAATCAGGAGCGGCACGCGATGGCGGCGCAGCACGCTGATGTTGTGCGCGTACTGGGTCTTGAGCAGCCGTGCCAGCAGTACGCTATCCTCGTGTTGCGTCACCGTCGTTATCACCGTGACGCCGGCGCGCGCCGCCGCAGCCGCATCCGCGTCGGTCAGCGTGAACGTCGTGTCCGGCCCGCGCCCACCCGGAAGATGCGCGATCTGTTGCGCGCCTGCGTTCACGGCCGCGCGAAAGTCTGCAGCGCTGAACACGTGCGCCGAGACCTGGAGGCCGGCCGCCTTCGCCCGCTGCACGATTTCGGGCACGAGGACCGCATCGATGCCGACGTTCCCCTCGATCGCATCGTGGCGACGCCGCTGGTAATCTTCCGAACGGTATACGTGGACCTTCACGAAATCGGGCTTGCCGGCGAGAAAGTAGGCCCAGCGCTGCGCGATGTCGGCCGGGCTTTCGACCTGCATCACGATGGCGGGGTCGAGACTGTCGCGGATAAACTCGGCGAATGGACCTGCGCTGGCGCCGCGCTTGACCACCTCGACGGGATGCCCGCCCGGAGAGGTCCATGCCTGATTGGCGCCGATAAAGTCGAAGGAAGCGGGCTGGTTCAGCAGCGGGTCGATCATCCGCCGGATAATCGGGGCACTGCCCTGATCCTTGAGGTAGAAGATGCCGGCACCGAGCTGCAGGGCGATGGTCTGATCGATGCGCGGGTCGATCAGATGCTGGTGGGCGTCGGAAAAGGGAGGGACAACGTAACCGCCGGCCAGATCTACCACTGAGTCGATGCGCGCCGGTGCGCGAGTATGAAACATACCGCCCGCGACATACATCGTCCTCGGCACGAACGTTGTCCCATCGAACCATAGGCCACCACGATAGGCGACCCCGTGGTCCGCAGCAGGCTGGTTACCGTATTGCGGTGCGGTTGCGCAGCCCATGACCACCAACGCGATTGCGACCAGACGTGAGCTCGGCATGATGTGCTCCAATCGGAAGACAGATGACTCGGCTTGTCGGTCAACAAGTATGTATCATGTTATTCGACAATTGAGGAGTTGAAATCCCGCAAGGCACGCTCGACCTGCTCATTCTCAAGACGCTCCTGTTCGGGCCGCTGCACGGCTGGGGGATCTCGAAGCAGGTCCGCCAGATCTCATGCAGCGGTCGCCGCTCCTGTGCTCGTGTCCGCACTCGAAGCAATGCCCCACGTTGCCGAGCAGGGTCGAACCCGGCGTGATGAGCGCCCGCCCGTGGTCGAGCGGTATTGAAAGGTCCCCGCGGCGACGATCGCCAGGGACACGCGCGAGTGCAGTTCTGACACTCACGGTTGTACAACCACGCCGACGACCGCGCACCGCCACCATTCCCGTATCCGCCAGTGATCAAAGCTTCTCCGCTCTGGAGT
>JBOGIR010000323.1:0-6998 GCA_050742335.1 Vicinamibacterales bacterium
GTGCGACAACATACACGCTGCACTCCGACGCGGGTTCGTTCGAGGCGCGCGCCGTCATCCTCGCGGTCCCCGCCTACACGGCGGCGAACCTCGTGCGCAGCCTCGACACCACGCTGGCTGGCTTGTGCGAGGGCGTGCCGTACGCTTCGACCGCCACCGTGGCGTTCGGGTACCGCCGTGAGCAGATCCGTCATCCGATGCAGGGGTCGGGATTTGTGGTGCCTCGCGTCGAGCGCAGTCCCCTCCTCGCCGCCACGTGGGTCACTTCGAAGTGGCCGGGGCGCGCGCCCGATGATTGCGCGCTCCTGCGCGCGTTTCTTGGCGGGGGACGCGACCCGCATCGACTCGATCACAGCGACGAAGAGCTCGTCGAATCCGCTCGGCAGGCGCTGGAGGACGTGCTCGACATCGGCGGCGCGCCCCTGTTCGCGCGGCTGTTTCGTTGGTCGCGGCAGAGTCCCCAGTACGAAGTCGGCCATCTCGAGCGTGTCGCCGCCATTGAACGGCGCCTGGCGTCCATTCCCGGCGTGTTCGTCACCGGCAGCGGGTTCCGTGCGATCGGCATTCCGGATTGCATTGCGGACGGCAGACAGGTGGCGATCGCAGCCGCGCAGTACGTGGCGAAGGCGTAGAATCCGGACATGCGCTCCTTGCTATGTTCGGCCGTGCTGCTCGCCGTGGTCGCCGTGCCCGGTGCGCAGTCCCCTCGACCCTCCGGCACGCTGACGCCGCGCATCGAAACTGTCCTTCGCGATATCAGGACTGCGGATCGCGGTCAGTTGGCGGTCTCAGAAGAGGATGGACGGTTCCTGCGCGTGCTCGTGGCGGCGCGCGGCGCCAGGTCCGTGCTCGAAATCGGGGCGGCACACGGCTACAGCGGCATCTGGCTAGGGCTGGGCGCCCGGGAAAGCGGGGGGCGCGTGGTCGCAATCGAGTACGATGCCGAGCGCGCCCGGGATGCCGTCACCCACATCCGCACGGCTGGTCTTCAGGACGTGGTCACCGTCATCCGGGGTGACGCGTTCGTCGAGATCCCGCGCCTCGAGGGAACGTTCGACTTCGTGTTTCTCGATGCGTGGAAACCCGACTACAAGAAGTTCTTCGACATGGTGTTTCCACGCCTGACTCCCGGTGCGGTGTTCGTGGCCCACAACGTCGTGAACAAGAAAGCCGACATGGAGCCGTTCCTCCGGACGATTCTGACGCATCCGGCGCTCTTCACGACCATCGTCTCGCCCTCCCACGAAGGCATGTCGATTTCCTACAAGACGAAGTGAAACCTCTCCATATCATCGGTGTGCCGCTGGACCTTGGCGCCGGGCGGCGCGGCGTCGATATGGGGCCGTCGGCGCTCCGCATTGCGGGCATCGGCGATCACATCGCCGCGCTCGGCCGAACCGTCGTCGACAAGGGCGACCTGCCGGCACCCATTCCGGAAACCCAGCGTCCCGCTGACGCGCGCAAGAAATACGTCCTCGACATTGCCAAGGTGTGTCACAAGCTCCACGACATCGCGCTCAAGTCGCTCGGCGCAGGTGCGGTGCCGCTGGTCCTGGGCGGCGACCACAGCCTGGCGGCCGGGTCGGTCGCCGCGAGCGCCGAATGGGTGCGGCGCTCGGCCGCCCTGCCCGTCGGACTGATCTGGGTCGACGCCCACGGCGACATGAACACGCCGGAGACGACGACGAGCGGGAACGTGCACGGCATGCCGCTGGCCGCGCTGCTCGGCAACGAGCCAGCCGAATTGTCCTCGATCGGCTTTTCGCCGTCCGTCCAGCCGGAGCACACGGTGCTGCTGGGCGTCCGCAATCTCGACGATCAGGAGAAGGAGCAGATTCGACGATCCGGCGTACACGTCTTCACGATGAAGGACATCGACCGCCACGGCATTGCCACAGTCGCCGAACGCGCATTGACCGTTGCGGCTGACGGAACCGGCGGCATTCACGTGTCGCTCGACATGGATGTGTGTGATCCGTCGATCGCCCCTGGGGTCGGCACGGCGGTCAAAGGCGGACTCGACTACCGTGAAGCGCACCTGGTGATGGAGCTCGTGGCGGATTCACGTCGCCTCATCGCGTTGGACATTGTCGAAGTGAATCCGACGCTCGACATCCGCAACGTCACCGCGGAGTTGGCCACCGAGCTGGCGCTGTCGGCCCTTGGAAAGAACATTCTGTAAACGACCTTCACGGGCCACAGAGACGCGGAGACACAGAGGAGTGTTCTTGTTTTGACTCCGTGTCTCTATGACTCCGTGGCCTGTCGAGGGAATAGACACGTTTAACGTGTAGCGAGGATCCCTTCGATCTCGTCCATGATGCGGTTCATGGTCCGCATCGTGACGGTGAGTGGCTCGTCGGTGGTCATATCGACGCCCGCTTCCTTCAGCAATTCGATCGGGTATTTCGAGCCGCCGGAACCGATGAAGGTGAGATACCGCTTCGTCGCCGCGGCATCGCCCGCCAGCACCTGACTCGCCAGCATCTCGGCCGCCGTGAACGAGGTGGCGTACTGGAACACGTAGAAATCGCTGTAGAAATGCGGGATGTAGCTCCATTCGTGCGCCACGTAATCGTCGACGACGACGACGCCCTCATCATGCCCGTAGTAGCGCCTGGTGAGATCGAAGTACCGCTTCGCCAGCGTTTCTCCGGTAATCGGCTCGCCCTTCAAGCCCATTTCATGCATCCGCAGTTCGAATTCGGCAAACTGGGTCTGCCGAAAGACGGTCGCCTTGATGTTCTCCAGAGAGCTCCCGAGCAGCGACAGGCGGGTCGGCTCGTCCTTGATCTGCTCGAGCATGTAGTCGATGAGCAGGGCTTCATTGAACGTTGACGCGACCTCCGCGACAAACGTCGGGTAATCCGCCAGCGGGTACGGCTGCACCTTGTTCGAGTAGTAGCTGTGCATCGTGTGACCGAGCTCGTGCGCCAGCGTGCTGACATCGTTGTACTGACCCAGGTAATTGAGCAGGATGTACGGGTGCACGTCGTACGCGCCACCGTTCGAGTATGCGCCCGCCCGCTTCCCCTCGGCCGGATACCAGTCCAGCCATCGCTCCGCAAACGCTCGCCGCAGCACGAGGACGTAGTCGCTCCCGAGCGGCACACTGGCCGCCAGCACGAGCTGCTGAGCCTCTTCCGGGGTGTACCGCAGGTTCACGGACGCGACGAGTGGTGCATACAGATCGTAATAGTGCAGGTCGTCGGCGATGCCCATCATCCGTTTGCGGAGCCGGAGGTACCGGTGGAACGTGGGCAGATGCGTGTTGACGCCCTCGATCAACCGCCTGTAGACGGAAACAGGGATGTTCGACCGGTCCAGCGACCATTCGAGCGTCGAATTGTATTTCCGCGCCTTCGCATAGAACAGCGCCTTCTGGACGCTGGAGTTGATCGTCGTGCCCAGGGTGCGGCCGAAGCCGCCGAGGGACTGGAAAAACGACGACATGGCCGTCTCCCGATCCTGACGGTGTGGCCGCGTCCGCAGCTCCGCGTACCCTGCCTGGTCTACCTTTACGCGGCGCCCGTCGCTCAACGTAATGCTCGGATACGGGAAATCCGCGTTGGCGAGGATGCCGTAGATGTTCGATGCCGACGCTGCCAGCGGTTGTGCATCGGCCAGCAGCTTCTCCTCCGCATCGGTGAGCGTGTGCGCAGCGCGCCGGAGAGTGTCGCGGAGCAGGAACGTGTAGACCGCCAGGCGCGGCTCCTCGGCCAGGAACTGCTCGATCCGCGTGGGGCCGATCCTCAGGATCTCCGGCTGTATGTAGGATGCCTGCGCACCGAATTCCGCCGCGAGCTGCTGCATTTCCTGCTGCATCCCCTGCGGCTCGCTGACGCGAGTGTCCTGATCTGAGAGCATGCTCGCGTACACATGGAGCCGCGCCATCTCCTTGTCGAGCCGCGTCATGGTCTCGAGGGCCTCGGCGAGGGTCTGCGCCGACGACCCCAGCCTGCCTGCAAACGCCCTCACCTGCGGCACCTCGCTCGCAATCCTGGCTTTCTCGGCACGCCACCTGACGACATCCGGGTAGACGTCGGCCAGATTCCACGTGTACTTTTCGTCAATCCTGCCGCGGGCGCGCTCTTGTTGTGTCATCACCACAGACATATGTCACACCACCGCGGCACAGGCTGAAGCCTGCGCCCTAAGATATGTGTCGCGCAGCGCTGTAGCCGCCGCGACCCTAGTTTATGATGCCGTCCGATGCCGCGTAAGCCGTTACGCATCGACTGGGTCGAACTGGACGACGAGGCGCTCCTCGACGTTCGCATGGCCGACCTTCCGCTGACCATTGAAGGCACGCTCGCCGAGCGGATCGAGGAGTTTCGAGCGGAACTCGGGGCGCGTGGCCTTCGCTTTCCTCTGCATTTCTATCTGTCCGACGAGTGGTTCACGCCCGACGGCGCCACGGCGATCGCCGTCCCCTTCTACCTTGCCCATCCGCGCCTCTCGAGACTGGAAGAGACTCAGATGCTCGAGGTCGAGGGCGGCGACCACGAATGGTGCATGCGCATCCTGCGCCACGAGGCGGGTCACGCGATCGACAACGCCTACCGTCTTCGTCTCCGTCGCCAGCGGCGCCGTCTGTTCGGCCTGCCGACCAAGCCCTATCCGGAGTTCTACACGCCCAAGCCTTACAGCAAGAGCTTCGTCCTCCATCTCGATGCGTGGTACGCACAGAGTCATCCCGACGAAGATTTCGCCGAAACCTTTGCGGTGTGGCTGACGCCGAACAGTGAGTGGCGTCCACGGTACGCGGGATGGCCCGCGCTGAAGAAGCTCGAGTACATGGACGCGCTCATGAAGTCGATCCGCGAGACATCCCCACGGGTCGTCAATACCTTCGAGGTCGATCCGCTGTCGAAGCTGCGAAAGACGCTCCGCCAGCACTACCGCAACAAGCGGCGCTACTACGGTGTCGGTCATCCGAGCTTCTACGACCGCGATCTGCGCCGGCTGTTTTCCGAGTCGCCGGAATGTGCCGGCCATATCACAGCGGCGCAATTCATCGCGCGCATCCGGCGCCCCACACGCCGGCTCGTCTCGGGGTGGACGGGTATCTATCAGTACACGATCGACCAGGTGCTCGAACAGATGATTGCACGCTGCCGAGAGCTCAAGCTGCGCCTCGCCGTCCCCGAGGAACAGGCTCGTCAGGAGTTCGCCGTGTTGCTGACCGTGCAGGCAATGAACTACCTGCACAGCGGCGGCCACCGCGTGTTTCTCTGAGGAAGCCTAGTTGCTCTTCACGGCCGTCCACGACGTGGCAGGACCGCCGCCGCGCACGGTGCCCTCCATCCGGTTGCCAACGACGCGCCCCGTGTATTCGGCCGTTCCAACCGTGAACCGGATCTGATCGCCGCGGAGCTTGCCGTCCGCGATCGCCGATCGGTCGAGTGTGCCCTTCACCACCTGATACTGCTGATCCAGCACGAGGTCGCCGTCACCGATGCGCCACTTGCCGCCGACCTTGGCTGGCACGATCCACAGGAGCGCCGTGCACCAGGCGCTGCATCCGTTCTCGATGGTCACCGTCTCGTCAGGCGTCCACCCCTCGATGCCGAAGGTGTTCGACACGATGCGGCTGCCCGGCCGCAGGTCGAGGAACTTTGGCCGCAGCTGGAGCATGTTGCTCGGCAGCAGGAAGAGCGCCATCACGGACGCCTTCGAGATGTCGGCCTCGTACATGTCGCCCTCGACAAACGTCGCCCTGTCGGCGACGCCAGCCGAGGCGGCCGTCCGTTTCGACAGCTCCACCATCTTCGGATTGAATTCGACGCCAACGGCCCGGGCACCGCGCTTGGCCGCCGCAATCACGTTGCGGCCGTCGCCCGATCCGAGATCCATGACGAAGTCCTGGGGCGTCACCTTGGCAAGATTGAGCATCGTTTCCACGAGCTCCGGGGGCGTCGGCACCCACACCACATCCTTGCCGGCCTGCCCGACCTCAGGGACGAACTCTTCCTGCGACGCCGGCGCTTGGGCACGCGCGATCGCCGCCACGAACACCACAACACAGAACGCTGCCAGTACCCGGCGGCTCCAGAATGACGCGATCATCGAACTCCTCCCACGCTCTTTGAGGGATATCAGAAACCAGAGGCGAAATTATGCCTCAACGCGCACGCTATACAGAAACGCGTAACCCTTGACCTCTGCCTTGCGAGACGCTGTTTAACCCTGCGTGTTGTCCTCGTTGGCACCGAGGACGTCCTGCGCAATGGCGACCTCGTCGCGCGGCAGCCCCTGATCGTCGAGCGCGCCTTCGGCGTTCGGATTACCCTGACTATCCGGCCCTCCCTCGATAGCCCCCTTGCGCAGGTCCGAGTCGCCGACGTGGAGGTCCAGTTGAGGACTGTGCAGGTCGCGGTGTTCCGTCATGCGGTCTCTCCCAGTGCGACGAGGGCAAGTGAGTGAGCGGAAGGCCCGGTATGTTACCCCGATTACGATTCCGGTGTGCGGCGCCGGCCGGTCAGCCGGCCGCGGGGTCGGAAGGCCGACATACCCTCGGTACCCCCCGTACCTTGTTTTTCAATAACTTGACCGACTCCTCGACCGGGCCCTCGCCTTGCTCATGGCTGGGCGAGGCTCCAGCGCTCTCCGCTGGGCCACGCAAGGGGGTTCACAGTGAGTTTCGAGTCAAGCGACGTGAGGGGCGTTCATGGTCGCGGCCGGCAATCGGGACCGTCACACCGGTTTCAGATTTGGCACAGGGTCGCGCTGGCCCTCGTGCTCGTGGCGACGGCGGCGGCGACGCTGAGGGCGCAAGGCAACTCCAACTCCTCCAGTTCGTCGAAGGCGCAGGTGGCCACCGCACGTGTGGACGCGCTGCTGGCCGACTGGCTCGGACGCGGGGACGACAACGGCACCCTGCGCGTCATCGTTAACATGAAGCCTGGCGCCAAACGTGGCCTGATTCGGGCACTGCAGGCGCAGGGCGCCACCATCAGCCAGGACTACACGATCATCGAGGCCTTTGCGGCCGACCT
>JBOGIR010000324.1:0-3729 GCA_050742335.1 Vicinamibacterales bacterium
GTCGGGTTCAGTCGCCACGCATCGGCGGTCCTGCGACCGTAGAACCCGTCCAGCAATCCGCGACGAAGAGCGGCCACCGTCGTCCGGTTGCCGTCGGCGTCGCTGACCTCCTCGGTGGCAGGAAGGAATCCATAGCGCGCCGTCTTCCGGCCCACCTTGTCCTGAAAGGCCAATCGCTCGGCAAGCAGGGACGGTAGCTCGCCGCGGATCGCTTCGGTCAGGCGGGCTATCAGCTCTTCGACGACGACTGTTCGGCCATTGATGGTCTTTGGCCCGAAGAGCGAGGAGTATTCTGCGCGGATGTCCGGACGGATCTGCAGCGTTGACACCTGGAGCCTCCAAAGATTCGAGACGAGCCGTACTTTGTACTACTCGCAGGTGGAGGGCGTCAATGCAAACGGGCCACAGAGTGTCTCCGTTTCTCCGTGTCTCCGTGGCCCGTGGGTGAAAGATGCGCGTTACTGCTAAAAATGAAACTTGACATAGATATGGCCGATGCCCGCCGACCTTCAGGGAGATCCGGCGCGCATGACGTCCACGCGGCTTTCCCCGCCGACCTGGTGACTTGTGGCCGTGTGCGAGAAGAATCGATACAACAGCCAGATGTCGAGGGCGCCGACGCCAATCAGGACGAAATACGCGGCGTTGCTCTCGACGAGACGGAGCTCCTGCAGCAGCCGTGACAGTCCGAACGCCACGACCCACGCGTCGAAGCTCATGCAGACGCGCCTGAACGTCTCCGCCTGCATACGCTGAATGACGAAGGCACCGATCGGCACGCCGATGACGATGCTGGGGACGATCCAGGGCACGAGCGCAAGCGTCGTTGCGCCGTACAAGCCGACATAGACGTAGGCGACCGCCGTCATGGACGACTCCGCCAGCCGGACGAGGCCGAGCGCGGCGCGAAAGTCCTTCTTCGCGAACCCCTGGTTGTTGAGCATGATGGCCAGCGGCGGACCGGAGATCGTCGTCACCGAATAGAGGACGCCGAGCCCACCGCCGAACGCCAGATTGGCCGACCGCTCAGCCCGAATTGGCCGCCGAAAGCCGGCGGCCTGCAGCAGGATGAGCGGAAGCAGCACGACGAACGTCGAGAAGCGCAGCCACGCGGGATTCACCTGTGACACGATGGCGGTGCCCACCGCAATGCCGGGCACCAGCCCGACGATCATCGGCGTCACGCGCCGCCAGACGTTGGGGAGCGCATCGCGGTTGTTCCACAGGACGTACGCGTTCAGCACGACCTCGATCAGGACCAGGGCCGGATTCAGGATGCGGTTGGCCAGGAACAGCAGCGCGACCGGCACGGTGATGGACGAAAACCCGTACCCGAGCGCGCCGTTGACAACAGCGGCAAGCAGCGTGATGCCCGCGAGCGCGATCATGGGCAGGTCAGTCATTCCAATTCAATCATCGGAAACGCATCCGCAGGGTCACCCCAACTGTTCTGGGATCTCCAGGCAGCCCCACGTAGAGGCCGGAGTTGCCGGGTGCCGCCGAAAGCAACTCGAAATAGTCCTTGTCGAGCAGGTTGCGGGACCAGAGCGAGAGAGACCAGCCATCCGCCCACCGAAAGCCGATCCGAGCGTTGATCAGGGAATAGCCGTCGATCACCAGATACTGCGAGGGGGTCGCACTCGACGAGAACGAGGAGCGATAGCTGGCGTCGATCGCCCCGAAGAACTCCCCAGCCCGCCCAAGGAAAGTCGCAGAATTCACGTACTCGCCGCCGTACGAAAGGGCCGCTGTAGACATGCCAGGAAGCTCGGAGCCTGAGATGTCTTTGGACTGCGAACCACCGGTGTCCTCGAGCGCCGGCGGCGCGTCGGGGAAGGAGACGTACTTGCCGTCGGTGAAGGCGGCGGAGCCGTAGAACGAGAGATTGTGACTTACCCTGGTGTTGCCGTCGAACTCGACTCCACGCACGCGCACTCTCTCGGCGTTGGCGAGATAACCGCGAAGCACGCCCACTTCCGCATTTACGACGTTCGCTTGGAAGTCTCTGATATCGGTATGAAAGACGGTAATGTTCGCTGTGACGCCGGGAAGCGGCTCGGTCTTCAGCCCGACCTCGATATGGCGCTCGTCTTCAGGTCTTACCGGCGTGGCGTCAAGAGCTGGCTGCCCCGAGGCGTCGTTGGGCACGCCAGCAAGGCTGAGCCCGACCGACTTGAAGCCGCTTGCGTAGGTCGCATAGGCGTTTACGCTCCTGGCGACCTGATAGGCTGCCGTCAGCTGACCCGACAGATTGGTATCGTCGATGTCCGCCGCATAGGTCTGCGGCGCAAGGACCGAGCGCTGCAGGGCGATCAGCGCGGGATCGGTCGTCTGCAGGCCACCGTAGACCTGCTGATCGAAGTCCACTTCTTTCTGGTCATAGTTGAACCGGAGGCCGGGAAGCAGCCGCAGGCGATCGGTAATCGACCAGTCGATCTGGCCGAACAGCGCCGTGCTGACGTTCACGAACTCGACGTCCACGAGCTGGCCGTACCCGTCGAGAAGGCCGGGTGTTGCCGCCAGCCCGACAGACGGCAGGAGAAAGCGCGCCGCAGCTGCGCCCTGTTCCTGCTGGTGGAAGGGAGACGAATCGAGCGCCTGACGGAAGGCGAAGGCACCGACGACGAGCCCTAGAGTAGGTGAGACATCGCCTGCGTAGCGAACCTCCTGCGTCCATTGCTGCTGCTTCGACGGCGCGGCCGAAATGGTCGTCACAGGCAGGCCGATGAAGTCCCGGTCGTTCGAGGGATCCCAGTTCCAGTAGCGCCAGGCAGTGATCGAGGTCAGCCGGGCCGATCCGAGGCTTCGCTCGATTGTCAGCGAGGCACCGCCGAGATCCTGGTTGGATCGCCAGAGTGTGTCGGTGTCGGTCAGCCGGTCGAAGGCGTTGAAGCTCGGGGGGGCATATCCAAAGTCAGCGGCAATCCGGGCGTACTGCTGGTTTGCGTCGCGGAGCGTGGGCGCAACGCCTGCGACCACCTGGGCATAGCCCTCCGGGCGCTGACTCGTGTTGTCCGCCGCCACCGTAATCGCGACGTTGTCTGACGGAGCGAACAACAGCTGGCCCCTCACGCCGAGATTGTTGAGACCGTTCAGATCGTGCTGGGTGGCCAGGTTTCGGATCGTGCCGTCACGCGTGGTACCGGAGAACGACAGCCGCCCGGCGACCCTCTGGAACAACGGACCGGCGATTGAGGCCTTCGCCTGAACCAGCCCAAGGCTGCCGTAGTGGAGCTCGAATTCGGATTCGCGCGTGAAGCTGGGCTTCCGAGTCGTGACATTGATTGCGCCCGCCGTCGTGTTCTTGCCGAAGAGCGTCCCCTGGGGTCCTCGCAGCACCTCGACCCGCTCTACGTCCAGGAAATCGAGCGTCGCCGAGGCCGGGCGCGCGTGAAAGATGCCATCGAGGTAGAGACCGACGCCCGGCTCGATGCCGTCGTTGGTGAGCCCAAACGGCGCGCCCAGGCCGCGGATGTTGATCGAGGAGTTGCGGGGATTGGACGAATAGAACTGAACAGTGGGGATCAGCTCCTTCAGACGGCTCACGTTGAAGGCGCCGGCGTCGGCAGCACGGTCGCCAGTTACCACCGACAGGGGAATCGGAACTTCCTGGGCGACCTCCTCTATCCGCCGCGCGGTCACGACCCACAATGCCATTTCCCTTTCCGATCGATTGATTGAACGTGGATGAACTGGAGTCAGCCGATCGGCTGGCTGGAGGGAAACGGA
>JBOGIR010000325.1:0-5520 GCA_050742335.1 Vicinamibacterales bacterium
TAATGAGTCGAGGACACGTCGAACCACGAAGGGCTCGAAGAGCACGAAGCGCACGAGGAGTCTTTCGACCACGGTGATATGGTCGCTCGGAGGGCGGCACCACGTCGCCACAGAGTCACAGAGACACAGAGACACAGAGAAGAATTGGCTCACACGCGCGACGCCTGGCTGCGGCTCGGGCTCGAGCCGGGCGACGCCGTCTGGGCCATCGTGAAAGCGGCGACAATCCGCGCGCTGCCGAGAAATTAGGGTAACCTGATTCTCATGACATCGAAGGTTTGTTACGGTTTCATCGGTGCTGCCGTGCTGCTCGTGTCCGGCTGTCGCCAGCCGGATGGACCGGTGCCGACGCCGGATGCCACCGTTCAGGAAGAGTTGGTCGACGTGACTCGCGATCTTCAGTACATCGCGGCCGCGCGCGATGCGCAGGCCCCGAAGGATCTCACCGAAGATCTCCGCAAGTATGCGCCGCGGCCCGCCGCGCCGGCGGTCGACGAATTGTCACGCCTTACAGCGGCCGCGCTGGTGGACAGCCAGCTGACGGAGCAGGCCGCGCAGCGGCTCACGCACAATCTGTGGGTATCGGTGGCCGCGCGCGACATGAGCGAGCGGCAGGTCGAGTCGCTGCAGAACGACACGCAGTTTCTGCTGGTGTCGGTCGGTGTGGCCGAAGGGCGCGCGCAGGAGGTTGCCGTGCAGGTTGGCGAAGTGCAGCGCGCCGTCACCGACCGCCCGAGGCGGTGGTACGAGCTGTTCTGAGAGAAATCGCTCGGTTCTGACCTGACGCTACACCTCCACGTGCCACGCCCCTCGACGATGCTCGGGGCGTCCTGAGCGGCAGCCGAAGGACGGAGACACGGAGACACGGAGAAGCAAACTCTCTTGCTCAAACTCCGTGTCTCTGTGACTCTGTGGCCTGTCGAAGTGAATGGGTTCGCGCTGGGTTAACGCGCGACCGCAGCCGTCTTCTCGACAACCTCCCACGGCAACCCCGGCCGCCCGAAGTGCCCGTAGTTCGTGGTGCTGCGATAAATCGGCCGCAGCAAATCGAGCCGGTCGATAATGGCGCGCGGCCGGAAGTCGAAGGCGTTCACGACGAAATCGGCGGCGGCACGCTCGTCGCCCGTACCGAACGTGTCCACCTTGACGGAGACGGGCTTGGCCATGCCAATCGCGTATCCGACCTGGATCTCCGCCTTTTGCGCCAACCCGGACGCGACCACCTGTTTCGCCACATACCGGCAGAAGTACGCGCTGCTGCGATCCACCTTTGACGGGTCCTTGCCGCTGAATGCGCCGCCCCCGTGCCGTCCGGCGCCGCCGTAGCTGTCGACGATGATCTTGCGGCCGGTGACGCCGGCGTCGGCCGACGGTCCGCCGTGCGTGAAGCTGCCGGTGGGGTTGACGAACAGCGTCACGTTGTTGCGCCACCAGGGCCCGAGCACCCGCGGCCCCAGCTCCTCACGCACGTACTCGGCAATCATCTGCTGGTCCGCCTGCGGCGTGTGCTGCGTCGAGACGACGACCGCCGTCACCTCTGTGGGCTGGTTGTTCTCGTACAGCACGGACACCTGCGACTTGCTGTCCGGACGCAGCCAGGCCACGCGTCCGGCCTTGCGATCGTCGCTCAGCCCTTTGGTGAGCTTGTGCGCGAGCAGCAGCGGCAATGGCATCAGCTCGGGCGATTCGTCGGTGGCGTAGCCGAACATGATGCCCTGATCGCCCGCGCCCTGATCGCCGCTCTGGCTCGTCGCGGCCGTGACGCCCTGATCGATTTCCCCGGACTGCCTCGTGATGAGGGAAATCAGCTTGAGCGTCGAACTGCAGAACGGTTCAGCCAGGTCCGTGTAGCCGATCTCCTTTACGGCCTGGCGGACAATCCGCTCGTAGTCCAGCGTCGCGTTGGTCGTGATCTCGCCCGCTATCACCACCGTGTCGCTCTTACACAGCGTTTCGCAGGCCACGCGGCTGTTCCTGTCCTGCTCGAGGCACGCGTCGAGGATTGAATCCGCAATGTAATCGCAGACTTTGTCCGGATGCCCTTCAGAGACCGATTCAGACGTGAACGTGTAACGCGACATGGCGCTCCCCGTATCAAAGACAACAAAAAAGCCCGCCGACTGTGTCGCGGGCCTGCTCGCGAGCTAGGCGCGCGGAGCGCGCCAAGAGATACTGGCAAACCAGCCGAGGGGCGCGGGGATATCAAGGAGCAGCGCCCCTTGGCTGGATAGTATGAGGTTGCCGGCATCCGATGCCAGGCTGCGCGGCCCATCAAGTCGGTGGAAATCGCCGCACTCCCGAAGCGTCACAGTATAGATCACATTCAGGATCCTCCGATGCTGCTGCTCGTCCATCATGCCGAGGCTGTCGGCTCGGAGGTCGACCCGATGCGGCCGTTGTCCGGTGCAGGACGTACGGCTGCGACACAACTTGCCGCCGAAGCCGCCGCCCGCGGCGTCCGGCCCGAACAGGTCTGGCACAGCGGCAAACTTCGGGCGCGGCAGACGGCCGAACTGTTCTGGCGCGCGTGCAACCCGCTGGCGCCGTTTTCAGCGGCGCGCGGCCTGCAGCCGGACGATCCTCCGAGCTGGATCCGCGATGAACTGGCCGGCGAGAACCGGTCGATTCTGATCGTTGGTCACATGCCGCATCTCAGTCGGCTGCTGCAATTGCTGCAAAGCGACCCGATGGACGCGGCTGCAGGGTTTCCGCAGCACGGGTGCGTGGCGTTGGAACGGGACGCGGAGCGATGGAAGGAGATCTGGAGATTACCGTGAACCCTAGACGATAGCCGGAGAGTCCTGGCGGAAGTTGCCCCCAAGGATCGACACGGAATCGGCGCCGAGCCAGCCATCGAGGACCTTGGCATACACCGTCCGGAAATCGGTTTCGTAGCGCACGTCCGTCCCGTCGTTTTCGAGCGTCGGATTGGCCGGGTTCGGGTCGAGGGAGGCTGCCGTGCCGTACATGCCGCCGCGAACGGCGCCGCCCATCGCCATCATGACACCTGCGGCGCCATGGTCGGTGCCCTGGCTGCCGTTTTCGGTGATCCGGCGGCCGAACTCCGAGAACTGCAGCACCAGCGTGTCGTTCAGCAGGCCCTGGTTCCGCAGGTCCGCATAGAACGCCTGGATGCCATCACCGAACGTGCGCATCAGATTCGCATACTCGCCGCCGCCCGCATTGCCCTGACTGGCATGCGTGTCGAATCCACCTGTTTGCACCCAAAACACTTTCGTTCCGATTCCGCGAACGATCGCCCCGGCGACCGTGCGCAGGGCGAGCGCAAATCCGTCGTTTGGATATGGAAGGGTTGGGACGTACGCATTCACCGAAGCCACGCGGTCGAGCGTGGCGAGCGCGCCGCGAATCGAACCGTTGACGAACGACAGGTGCGGCCGGTTCACCGGCACATGAGACGCGATCTGCGTCGCGGCCATGCGCTCGGTGAGCGCCTCCGTGCCGCCGTTTGGACTCGACAGGCTGTAGGTGCGTGCATCCGGGATGGCGGCAACGCCGACACCGCGTGCGACGAGCGCCCGCGGCGTCTCCCGCGCCGAGCTCCACCCGGCAAGCGCATCGACGGGCGTGCGCAGCGTGTCGAAGTACCGTCCGAGCCAGCCGAGTCCGGTTGGTGCGTTCGGGTCGGCAGTGCCCCAGATGTCGGTGCCCTCGAAATGTGAGCGGCTGGAATTCAGGTAGCCGGTACGTTGCACCACGGCGAGGCGACCTTCATTGAAGATGTCACGCAGACCTGTGAGCCGTGGGTGCAGGCCGAGCGTCTTTCCGCTGCTGTCGCTGCCGATCTGCAGCACCTGACCGGCTGGAATCGCAAGGGCCGGTCGGCGGCTGTAGTAGAACGCGTCCTGGTACGGGACGACCATGCTGAGCGCGTCATTCCCGCCGTTGAGGTAGATGACGACAAGATTCCGGCTCGGCGTGCCCTGCGCGCCCGCGATGTCGCTCAGAAATGCTGGTGCGGCAAAGCTGACGGTGAACGCCGCCACGCCGTCACGAATGAACGCGCGTCGGGTGATCATCCGCTCACACGAACTGATATTCGCCGGCGCCGACAATCAGCCTGACCAGTCCGGCAACCTTCGTATGGACCTGCGTGTCAGAGCCCGTCCATGGATCCCCGGCTCTCAGATATGTCAGCAGGTCGTTGTAGGGCTGCCGGTCGAACGGCGATGGCGATAGACGTTCGAACAGGAAGAGATCGAGCAGCGTTTCGGGTGTCGCCCGATACGACCCCGTCGAACGCGAGAGATTGAACCGCTGATTTTCCGCCAGCGTCGCCGCGAAGTTCATGCGGGCGAGCATCGCTCCGGTCGAAAACCATCCGGCTCCCAGTTCCCAGCCGCTCACGTCCGGCGGCTCGAACAACGTCTGCCCCATGTTGGTCAGCGGCGTTCGCGCGGCGTCGACCGAGAACCCGGTCCAGCCGATCTCGCGGATGGCACGGACGACGAACTCCACGGGCCACGAATATCGCGCGTACCAGCGGTCTGGGCTGGAAAACCATTGAGACTGCAGGATGAACCGGATGACCGGCTTCATCTCGGTCCCGTTCCGCAAGTACTCGGAAGCGACGCCTTCGACAAACGCCGGGTCTGGCGCTTCGAGCTCGCTGACGAAGAAGCTCCACAGCTTGCGCGCCAGCCGTCGTGCCGTCTCCGGGTGCTGCGCCAGCGCCGTGATGAAGTCGATGCCGTCGTGGAACCCTTCTGCGGCAGACCTTGCAGGAATCGTGCGATTCCCGTCGCTGTAGATCGGAAACGTGAACGTCTTCGCCGTGGTGTCGTGCTGGCCGGCGTTGTAAAAGAACTCGTAGTGGGTATTCGGGTCGGTGAACAGGCCGCCCGTTGCGTTGCGCAGGTTCCAGCCGGTGAACACGCGCGCCGCCGAGTACACATCCTGTTCCGTGTAGTTGCCGACACCCCAGGTGAAGAGCTCCATGATTTCGCGGGCGAAGTTCTCCTGCGGTCGCGTGCGGACGTTCTGCCGCCCGTCGAGCCACACGAGCATCGCCGGGTCGCGCGCGACTTCAACCAGCAAGTCGCGAAAGTTCCCGAGCGCGAACCGGCGGAACAGCTCGATCTGCCCCGGCCGCCCCGGAAGCTCGCCTGGTTTGAGCGCCATCATCTTGGCGCCCTGCACGGTGCCGAACGCACCTGCGACCTTGCTATGGGCGGTGGCGAAGTGGTTGTGCCAGAAGAGCGCCATCTTCTCCTGCAGCGGACGCCGTGAGTGCACCATTCGGAACAGCCACCGCTGGCGCGCGTCCTCGATGTTCGTGTTCGGCGAAAACTGGCCGCCCCGCGTCGTCACACTGACGTGGTCGCTCTGGCCGATTTTCGAGTCCACGTCATCCGGCTGCCGTTCGAAGTCGACGAGATAGTCGATGACTGCCGAAACAGGCGCCGCGTCAAAGGTGACGAGATCCGCGGCGGTGGGGCCGAACGCAGCCCTTCGCAGCAGGTGCTCTACTTGCCCGTTCTCTCGCGCCATCGGTCTTCC
>JBOGIR010000326.1:0-2748 GCA_050742335.1 Vicinamibacterales bacterium
TACGACGCGGTGCCCATGGTTCCGCCGATCAGCACCGGCTGCCCCACGTCGCGCAGAGCGGGGGGCAGATCCGGATGTCCCGCGCCCAGCGCGCGCGTGGCGCCCTTGCGATGGACGAACACCGGTCTCCGTCCACCGTCACACGCATGCTCTTCGAGCTTGCAGGTGTTGTGGGACACGTCGTAGAGCAAGGACAGGTGAGCCGCCGGCAGCATCTCGGCAAAGGATCGCCGCACGAGGTGCGTGATGATCTGTCTGTTGGCCAGCGCACAGTTGATGCCGGCGCGCATCGCGCCCAAATACCGCTGCCCGAGCTCGGAGTGAACAGGCGCGCAGGCCAGCTCACGGTCGGGCACGGCGATGCCGAATGAAGGTTCGGCGATGGCCATCTCCTTCAGGAACTCAGTGCCGATCTGGTGCCCCAGCCCGCGCGACCCGCAATGAATCGACACGACGATGTCATCGCGATGGAGATCGAGCACATCGGCGGCCGTCACGTCGTAGATCTCAACCACACGCTGCACTTCCAGATAGTGGTTGCCCGATCCGAGCGTCCCCATCTCGTCCTGCTGCCGGCGGCGCGCGCGCGCAGACACCCATTCGGCGTGTGCGCCGGGCATGCACCCTTGCTCTTCGATCAGCTCGAGGTCCGCGGGCACCCCGTAGCCACGCTCGACCGCCCACCGCGCACCACCCTTCAGCATGGCGTCGAGCTCGGCCACATCCAGGTGAATGCGTCCGTGGCTGCCCATCCCCGCCGGTACGCTGCGCGACAGGGCAGTGGCCAGCTGCGGCTTCCTCGACTCGACGGCCTCGAGTGTCAATCCGGTGCGAAGCGTGCGCACGCCGCACGAAATGTCGAACCCGACACCGCCCGCCGACACAACGCCGCCTTCGTCCGGATCGAAGGCGGCCACCCCGCCGATCGGAAATCCGTACCCCCAGTGCGCGTCGGGCATCGCATACGAGGCGCGTTGAATACCCGGGAGCGTCGCGACGTTCGTCACCTGCTCTCGGACCTTGTCGTCCATGTCTCGAATGAGCGACTCCGAGCCGTAGATCACGCCCGGCACTCGCATCCGGCCCGTGGGCGGAATCCACCACTCCCAATCCGATTTCCTGACGAGTGATGCGGGATTCATCTCGGTCTCTTCGTGTCGGGACGCAACAGCTCTGCCTCACGGCCGGCTCGGCACTGCCGCGCCCTGGATCCACTTCACTAGCTTACCGGGTCGCTGATGTGTCTCCCGCGGGATTTCAAGGGGGGTGAACGAGTTTCCGTGGCGCCGAAGGCGCGACACGGCAGAGTCTGCGCGGGCGAACACGCGGTGTCACGTGGCTCAGGTTGAGCAGCGCACGGCATGGGCCCGAACGTCGGCACTGAACGTGCTCGGGTTGCTCCGATGCGCACAGGTACGCCCCTGAGACCTGTTCTGCCCAGGCCTGCCATGCGCTACGCGTTCGCCGTGGCGATCGTGATAGCGGCGTTCGGGCTCAGGAAGTTGCTCGAGCCCGTGACCGGGACGGGCGCTCCGTTCGTGCTCTTCTTTGGTGCCGTTCTGGTGAGCAGCCTGGCAGCCGGACGCGGGCCTGGCATTCTCGCCACACTGCTGAGCGTCCCGCTCGCAGCCTACGAGTTCGTGGTGCGCGCAGGCTACCCGCCATCACAAGCGCTCTTCCAGGCAGCACTGTTCGCCATCGTCTGTCTGATGGTGGTCTACCTCTCGTCCCTCACCAGACTTTCCGAGGCGCGCATGCGCCACCTCATCGAGCTCGCACCAGACGCGTTCTTTCTCGCGGACCTCGAAGGTCGCTATGTCGAGGTCAATCAGGCGGCCTGTCGGATGCTCGGTTATGAGCACGACGAGCTGGTGGGCAAGCACATTCTCGATCTGATTCCGGCCGAGGACGCGCCACGACTGGCTGCGGACAAGGCCGCCATGTTGGCGTCGGAGTGGGCGAGCAAGTCGGAGTGGACCCTGAGGCGGAAGGACGGGACCTTCCTGCCCGTGGAGGTGAGCGCGAACATCCTTGCCGACGGTCGCTGGCAGGCCTTCGTCCGCGACATCAGCGAGCGCAAGCGGCGCGAGGATGAACGCCACGTGTTCGAGTCGCTGCTCGAGAACTCATCCGACTTCATCGGCATCGCGGATCCGAGCGGACGACCCATGTACCTGAACCCGGCTGGCCGGCGGATGGTCGGCCTGCCCCCCGACTATCCTGTGGAACAGACGCACATCCCGGAGTACTACCCGCCGGAAGAGCGGAAGTTCGCCACCGAGGTGATCCTCAAATCGATGTTCGAGCACGGCCGCTGGTCCGGCGAGACCTTCTTCCGGCACTGGCAGACCGGTGAGGCGATTCCGGTTTCCGACGAGCACTTCATGATCCGCGACCCGCGCGACGGGCGCATCCTCGGCATGGGCACCGTCACTCGTGACATCTCGGAGGCCCGCCGCACCCGCGAGCTGCTCCGGTTCTCGGAGGCACGCTTCTCCGGGATCATCTCCATCTCGGCTGATGCCATCATCTCGATCGACAAGAATCAGCGGATCACGCTGTTCAACACCGGCGCGGAGAAGATTTTCGGCTACTCGAGCGCCGAGGTGATCGGAGCTCCGCTGGACGTGCTCCTGCCCGAACGGCTCCACGCCCTGCATCGCCGGCACGTCGCAAGCTTCGCCATGGGGCCGGTGACCGCACGTCAGATGGCAGAGGGCGTCGCGACCATCGTGGGCCGGCGCAAGA
>JBOGIR010000327.1:0-2841 GCA_050742335.1 Vicinamibacterales bacterium
CCGTCCGCCGTCAGGCGGCCGCGGTCGCAATCTTCGCAGAACGGCCGCGTCGTCGACGCGATGATGCCGAACACGGTGCCGTCGGGGAGACGGTAACGATCGGCCGGCGCCGACGAGGTTTCCTCGACCGGTGTCACGCTGCCGTAATGGCGCGCGAGCGATTCGAGGATCTCCGCGCACGAGACGACCCGTTCCATTGACCAGCGCGTCGCGCCACCGACATCCATGTACTCGATGAACCGCACTTCGGCCTCGTGGCGGCGGCCGAATTCGATCAGGTCGACGAGCTCGTCCTCGTTCGTGCCGCGAATGACGACCGTATCGATCTTGAGTCCGCGAAAGAGCGCCGCCGCCGTGGCGATGCCCTCGAGCACACGATCGAGCTCCGCGGACCGCGTGAGCTCGCGGAAACGCTGCGGGTGGAGCGTGTCGAGGCTGACGGTCACGCGGTGCAGTCCCGCCTGCGCAAGTTCCCCCGCATGCTGCGCTAGCAGCACGCCATTGGTGGTGATGGCGAGGTCGCGGAGCCGCGGACGCGACGCGAGTCCAGCCACGAGCACCGGCAGATCGCGCCGCAGCAAGGGTTCGCCGCCGGTCAGCCGCACCTTGTCGACGCCGAGGTCCAGGAACACGTCGACGAGCTGCTCGATTTCCTCGAACTGCAGGATGTCCTCGCGCGGCAGCCACACGTACTCCTGCTCCGGCATGCAGTAGCTGCATCGAAGATTGCAGCGGTCGGTCACCGACAGCCGGAGATTCCTGAGGGGGCGCTGGAACTGGTCGACAAGCACTGAGTCATTATACGGTTCCGGGTGCAGTAGCGGTTCGCGCGCGATTCACGCGTGACAGGCCGAAAGCCCAAAGCCTAGAGCCCAAAGCCTGGGGCGCGTAGCCATCTACTAAATCATCGAGAGGCGAGTCCGGTCGTGTGGCAGGAAGGGGATGGCCGTACGCTGGCCCTCGAACGCCGTACCCCAACGGCCGGGAATCCGGGTCAAGCAGCGCGGACACGCGCCATCGGGTGTCAACCGGTACTGCTGAATCACATATCCGTACCGGGTAATGAGTGCCTCGCCGCAGCCGTGACAGAACGTGTGCTCCAGATCGCCGACGCGCCCGGGGAGGTTGCCCGCATAGACGTACCGCAGGCCGGCCTCACGAGCCATCTGCGCCGCCTTTCGCAGCATCTCCGCTGTGGTATTCGGCGGGTCGGTCATCTTGTAGTCCTGATGAAACGCCGTGACGTGCCACGGAATGTCTGGGGATACACCGGCAAGGAACCGTGTGAGGTCGCGGAGTTCCTGCTCGCTGTCGTTGAATCCTGGAACGAGCAGGGTGACCACTTCGATCCAGACGCCGTTGGCATGCAGCCAGCGGATCGTGTGGAGAATCGGCTCGAGTCGCCCTCCCAGCTCACGATAGTGCCGGTCGTCGAAGCTCTTGAGGTCCACCTTGTACAAATCGATGTGCGGGCGCAGGTACTCGAGCACCCGCGTTGTCCCGTTGCCGTTCGACACGAAGCCGGTGAGGAGACCCTGCGCGCGCGCCGTCTTGAACACGGCGACGGCCCACTCTGCGGTGATGAGCGGCTCGTTGTACGTGGAGACGACGATCCGGGCTCCCTGGCGCAACGCATCCTGCGTCAGCGACTCGGGAGTGGTGTCACGGGGGGGCACGACCGCCTGCGGGTCTCGCAGTGCCTGCGACGTCACCCAGTTCTGGCAGTAGCTGCAGTGGAGGTCACAGCCCAGCATCCCGAAGCTGTACGCGAGTGCGCCAGGGTGCGCGTGGAAGAACGGCTTCTTCTCGACCGGATCGCACTGCACGCCGCCGACGTACCCCCAGGGGACACGGAGACGTCCCTTGTCGTTGAACCGCACCTTGCAGACGCCGCGGGCCCCGTCTGGAATCGGACACTGATGCCCACACGCGTAGCAGCGCAGGCGACCCCTGTCGATCGCCTCGACCAGTTCCGGCGCCGCGTCGCACGTCCGCTCCGCGAGGACCTCTTCGAGCGTGAGCATCTCACATCAATCGTACGATACTGGTCAACCAGTCGCGGGCTGTATCTTTGACGTCCCACAGATTCCGTGACTGGTTGACCAGCGTCTTTTCGGCGTGCTCCGCACGCCAGGACCGCTACACGGCGTCCACGACGCTGCGCAACAGGTGCAGAATGCTCGTCGAGGCCGTATAGCGGTCCAATGCCCAGGATTCCACGCCCCGTCTGGCTGCTCGGCTGGTCGAGCCTGTTCACCGATGCGGCGACCGAAATGATCTATCCGTTGCTGCCGGTGTACCTGTCGAGAATACTTGGCGCCGGCGCGCTGTCGCTCGGCATCATCGAAGGCGTGGCCGAGGCGCTCAACAGTGCGCTCAAGATCGTTTCAGGCCATGTCTCGGACCGCCGGGCCCGGCGGCGTCACATCGTCATTGCCGGATACGCGCTGTCGTCGGCCGCCAGGCCGTTGATTGCACTCACCGCGAGCTGGCCGCAGGTCTTGCTCGTACGGGCGCTCGATCGCACCGGAAAGGGCATTCGCGGCGCGCCGCGAGACGCGATGCTCGCGCGCTTTGCGCCGGCCACCGAGCGTGGGCGGATCTTCGGGTTTCATCGCGCCATGGACCATGCGGGCGCGATTGTGGGTCCGCTCGTGGCGAGCGCGATCCTGTTTGTCGCGCCAGACGAGTATCGTCTGGTGTTTGCGCTAACCCTTGTTCCCGGCGCCATCGCCGTCGCCTTGTTGTTCCTGGTCCGTGAGCCGGATGCACCGGCTCCGTCGGCGTCCTTGCCGGACGACGATCGAGGCACCGTGGCTGTACCCAGGCGCTTCTTTGCAT
>JBOGIR010000328.1:0-9681 GCA_050742335.1 Vicinamibacterales bacterium
CCCTGGCGCAACGGCTCCGCGAGCTGGCGTTCCTGAATGCCGGCATCCTGATCACGATCCACGACGAGCGGGACGGCAAGGAGCACACGTTTCAGTACGACGGCGGCATCATGTCGTTCGTTCAGCATCTGAACAAGAACAAGACGGTCACCAACGAGAAGCCGATCTTCATGAAGGGCGAGAAGGACGGGATAGACGCCGAGATCGCGCTCCAGTGGAACGATGGCTATACCGAGTTGATCTTCTCGTTCGCCAACAACATCAACACCCACGAAGGCGGCACTCACCTCTCGGGCTTCCGCGCCGCGCTGACCCGGACGATCAACTCATACGCCGTCAAGAACAACCTCGCGAAGGATTTGAAGGACGCCAGCATCAGCGGCGACGACATCCGCGAAGGGTTGACCGGCGTCATCAGCGTCAAGATCCCACGGCCTCAGTTCGAAGGGCAGACGAAGACGAAACTGGGCAACACGGAGGTGAAGGGGATCATCGAAGCGATCGTCAACGACAAGCTCGGCCAGTTCCTCGAGGAGAATCCGGTTGTTGCCAAGCGAATCATCGGCAAGGCCGTTGACGCCGCACGCGCGCGGGAAGCGGCCCGCAAGGCGCGCGATCTCGTCCGCCGCAAGGGTGCACTCGACGGCAGCAGCCTGCCCGGAAAGCTCGCGGATTGTCAGGAGCGCGATCCCGCACAGAGCGAGCTGTACATCGTGGAAGGCGAATCGGCGGGAGGCTCGGCGAAACAGGGACGCGACCGCCGTTTCCAGGCCATCCTGCCCATCAAAGGGAAGATTCTGAACGTCGAGAAGGCGCGCTTCGACAAGATGCTCGGCAGCGACGAGAGCAAGACGATGATCGCGGCGCTGGGCTGCGGCATCGGCGCCGAGGATTTCGACGCCGACAAGCTCAGGTATCACCGCGTCATCATCATGACCGACGCCGACGTTGACGGGTCGCACATCCGGACGCTGCTCCTCACATTCTTCTACCGTCAGATGCCCCAGCTCATCGATCGCGGGCACGTCTACATTGCGCAGCCGCCGCTCTACCGCGCCAAGCGCGGGCGGACGGAGACCTACATCAAGGACGAACGCGAGCTGGAAGGCTTCCTGATTCGGCGCGCGGTGGAATCGCGTGTGGCGAAGCTTGCCGACGGAAGCGAAATGTTCGGCGATACGCTCGAACGGTCGCTGCAGCGGATGATCGGATTCCGAAAACTGCTGCAACAGGTCACCCGGCGCGGCACCCCGCCCGACATCGTCTCGGCACTGCTTCGGTTCGACGCGCGCGACAAGTCCTTCTTCGAGCAGCGGGACAAGCTCGATGTCATCGTTGCCCGCATGACGACGCCGCTCCGCAGCCTGGCCGTCAATCGGGATGATGAGCACAACGCCTTCGTGCTGGCGGTTGAAGACCGCTCGCAGGGATACCCGCGGAGCTACAGCATCGGCGTCGACTTCATCACATCCGGCGAGTATCGGACGCTTCTCGCCGCGTATCGTGAGATTCGGGACATCACGTTCCCCGTGGTCGTGAAGGCGACCGCGTCGGTTGACGAGGGCGCGCCGGAAGACGAAGGTGTGGCGCCTGCAGACGACGCGAAGGCCGGCGGCGCGGCGCTGAACGAGGCGACCAGGCCCGCGGCAGGACGACAGACGCCGGTCCCGGCCGTGCGCGCCCGCAAGGAACCGGACGCCGCGCTCGAGGACGTCGATGCGTTCGTCGAGTTCTTCATCGCCGCCGGCAAGAAGGGCGTGGCCGTCAATCGCTACAAGGGCCTTGGCGAGATGAACCCGACAACGCTGTGGGCGACGACGATGGATCCGGACGTGCGCACGCTGCTGCAGGTCAGGGCCGAGGACCACGCGGAAGCGGACCAGATGTTCACCACACTGATGGGCGATCAGGTGGAACCGAGGCGCAAGTTCATCGAAGACCATGCGCTGGACGTCAGGAACCTCGACGTCTAGACCGGAGGCCGACCGCTTCCGCCAAGGTCGGGTCGCTCCGCGACCCGACGAGCCAGCACTGGCTGGACGGTCCGCTCCGACGGACCGTCCCGGCGGTCCGCCCAACCGGCAGCCGGAAACCTTCAGATAGATTAGCCGGTCGCCGGAAACGTTCAGGTTTCCGGAACCAGAACAGAGTCCATGGACGGAGCTACTCCCAACCGCATCCCCGTCAACATCGAAGACGAAATGAAGCGCTCGTACATGGATTACGCCATGAGCGTGATCATCGGGCGAGCGCTCCCCGACGTCCGTGACGGCCTGAAGCCGGCGCATCGCCGCGTGCTCTACGCCATGCGACAGATGGGCCTGGCGTCGAACCGGACGCATCGCAAGTGCGCGAAGATCGTCGGTGAGGTCATCGGCAACTACCATCCGCACGGCGACGCACCGGCGTACGACACGCTCGTACGGCTCGCGCAGGACTTCAACATGCGTTACCCGCTGGTCGACGGCCAGGGGAACTTCGGCTCGATCGACGGCGACCCGCCTGCGGCCTATCGCTACACCGAGGCGCGGCTGAAAGCGCTCGCCGAGGAGCTGATGGCGGACCTCGACAAGGAAACCGTCGATTTCATCCCCAACTTCGACGAGACCACCGAGGAACCGACGGTCTTTCCCGCGCCGTTTCCCAATCTTCTCGTGAACGGGTCGGCCGGCATCGCGGTCGGTATGGCGACGAACGTGCCGCCGCACAACATGCGTGAGGTGATCGACGCAGCGATCTGGGCCGTCCAGATCTCGCAATCGGAGGAGCGACCGACCCTTGCAGAGAAGCAGCGGCGCCTCCTCGAACTGGTTCCCGGCCCCGACTTCCCCACCGGCGGCTACATCGTGGGCCGGCAGGGCGTCCAGCAGGCGTCCTTGACGGGACGCGGCGCCATCGTCATGCGCGCCAAGGCGGACATCGAGGTGTCGAAGAAGGGGGACCGCTCGTCGATTGTCGTGACCGCCATTCCGTATCAGGTCAACAAGGCGAAGCTCATCGAGCGCATCGCCGAACTGGTGCGCGACAAGACGCTCGAAGGCATCTCCGACATTCGTGACGAGTCGGATCGCGACGGTCTCCGCATCGTCATTGATTTGAAGCGCGGCGAAGTCGCCGACGTGATTCTCAACAACCTCTACAAGCACACGGCGCTGCAGAGCAGTTTCGGCATCATCATGCTCGCGATTGTCGGCGGGCGGCCGAAGGTCCTGTCGCTCGTCGAGCTCATCGACAATTTCGTCGAGTTCCGGCGCGAGGTGGTGCGGCGTCGCACGGAATTCGAGCTTCGCAAGGCGGAGGCGCGGCGGCACATCCTCGAAGGGCTCAGGGTCGCACTCGACCACCTGGACGCCGTGATTGCGCTGATTCGGGCCGCGAAGAATCCGGGCGAGGCCCGGGACGGCTTGATGGCGCAGTTCGGCCTCACCCAGATTCAGGCACAGGCGATCCTGGACATGCAGCTGCAGCGGCTCACAGGCCTCGAGCGGCAGAAGATCCTCGACGAACTGGCGGAGCTCCTGAAGCTGATCGAGCGCCTGCTCGCCATCCTGTCGAGCGACACCCTGCTCATGCAGATCGTCACCGACGAGTTACGCGCGGTCCGCGACAAGTACGGCGACGAGCGGCGCACGGAGATCATTGCCGAGGAAGGCGAGTTCCGGATCGAAGACCTGATCGCCGAGGAAGACATGGCGATTACGGTCAGCAACACCGGCTACATCAAGCGGACCGCGATCACCAGCTACCGGAACCAGCGGCGCGGCGGCAAAGGGCGCATCGGCATGCGCACGCGCGAGGAGGACTTCGTCAGCCACCTGTTCGTGGCGTCGACCCACGCCTACATCATGATCTTCTCCGACCGCGGCCGCGCCTACTGGCTGAAGGTGCACGAGATTCCCGACGTCGGGCCGGATGGACGCGGAAAGGCGATCGCGAATCTGGTGTCGATGGAAGAGGGCGAACGCATCGCGGCGCTCGTGACCGTCAAAGAGTTCGAGGAGGACAAGTTCGTCGTCATGGGGACCCGCCGCGGCGTGGTCAAGAAGACGGAGCTCAGTGCGTTCAGCAATCCACGCGCGGGCGGCATCATCGCGATGGGTGTCGAGGAGGGAGATTCGGTCATCGCCGCGCAGATCTCCGACGGCAGCGGCGAGGTCTTCATCGGCACGCGCGACGGCATGTCGATCCGCTTCAAGGAAACCGATGTGCGGCCGATGGGCCGCACGGCGTACGGCGTACGCGGAATCTCGCTGCGTGAAAGCGACGCGGTCGTGGCCATGGAGGTGCTGCGTCCCGGGGGCACCATCCTGTCGGTGACTGAACAGGGCTACGGCAAGCGAACGGAGATCGAGGAATACCGCATCCAGGCCCGCGGCGGCATCGGGATCATCAACATCCAGACCAGCGATCGCAACGGCAAGGTCGTCGGCATCGCCCACGTGACCGACGAGGACGAGCTGATGCTGATCACCCAGCAGGGGAAGATTCTGCGTATGGCGGCGAAAGACATTCGCACGATCGGCCGCTCGACACAGGGCGTACGTCTCATTGACATCGAGGGCGACGACCGCGCCGTCTCCATCGCCCGGCTTGCCGAGAAGGATGAAGAGGAAGGCTGACGATCACGGGCCACCGAGGCACGGAGACTTTTTGGCCATAGGTTCCTCTCCGTGACTCCGAGGCTCCGTGGCCTGGTGCTGTGGGTGTCGCTCGCCGCTGCGTGTGTCTGGCCGTCGCCCGAACGCCAGCTTCTCCTGGACTTCTTTCAGGCCTGCCGCGTGTACGACGCGACGGTGCTGGCCAGGCTCGCCACGGTGTCGTGCAACCCGAGAACGGACGGCGTCGTTTCGGAATTCGAGGTTCTGCGCATCGACCGCACAACGGACGGGAGGCACGTGACAATCCGCGCGTCCGTGCGATCACTCGAGGGTCGGGCGTCGGAGCAGACCGTCACCGTGGCGATGGCACCGCGAGAAGGCCGCTGGATGGTGACGGGCCTTACGCCACTTCCAGCTTCGCAAACTTCGCCCGCAGCGTCTTCTGTCCAACCGAAGTGAACCGCACAACCAGCTTCGTGTCGTCGTCGAGCGGCTCGATGCTGACGACGGTGCCCTCCCCGAACTTCGGATGGCGGACCCGAAGGCCCGGCCTCAACCCTTCGGGGATCGACTGGTCCTCGTCTTCGTAGGCGTACACCGGGCGCTCTTCCCTGACGCGGCGGCCGCGGCCGTACGGCGTCGCCCGGAACGGCGAAAACGACGACTGATATGGCGAGACGAGCGGTGAGGGGATCTCTTCGAGCAACTCGCGCGGAATTTCGTCGACGAACCGGGAGGGTTCTGTTGACTGGTATTCGCCGAACACCCTGCGGCGCGCAGCGGATGTCAGCACCAGTCGCCGTTGTGCGCGCGTGATCCCGACGTAACACAGCCGCCGCTCTTCCTCGAGATCGGCCTCGTCCCCGCTCGCACGCGAGTGCGGGAAGAGGCCTTCCTCCAGTCCCGCCATCACGACGATGGGAAACTCCAGCCCTTTCGCGCTGTGCAGGGTCATCATCAACACGCGCGCCGTGCGCGAACCGGTCTCCTCATCCACGTCGGACAGCAGCGACAACTGGTCGACGAATCCGGCGAGCGAAGGCTCCGGATGCCTGGTTTCGTACTCACGCGCCGCCGACACCAGCTCCATCAGATTCTCGATGCGGCTCTCGGCTTCTTCGCTGCGTTCCTCGCGGAGATTCTGAAGATAGCCGGTCTGGTCGATGACCTTCCCGACCGCAGTCGACACGGGCTCGCGGCCGGCCATGTCGGCCATACCGGTGATCAGGTCGCGAAAGGCCGTCAAGGAAGCCACCGCGCGGGAGGCGAGCAGCTTGTGGTCGACGGCGTACAGGAGCCGCGCCCACAGGGAGGAGGCGGCGATGGGGGGGGGCGATTCGGCCAGCAGCGGCGCCGCATCGTCCGGCGGCCTCGGTTCGACCCCCTCGACCGACTCCATCACCCCCTTGCCGATGCCGCGCGCAGGGACGTTGATCACCCGCCGCAGGCTGACGTTGTCGTGCGGACTCAGCAGCAATTTGAGGAACGCCAGGATGTCCTTGATTTCCTTGCGTTCGTAGAAACGAACGCTACCGATGATCTTGTAGGCCGTTCCCGACCGCCGCAGCGCATCTTCGAGGGTGCGCGACTGGGCGTTGGTGCGATACAGAATGGCCACGAGGTTCTCGATGTCGTCGTGGAGGGCTGCACGCGCGGTGCGCGCAATGAATTCCGCCTCGTCGAGGTCGTCACCAGCGCGGTAGTACCACACCTTGGTGCCACCTGCCCGGTCGGTGTAGAGGCGCTTCTCCTTGCGATTCCGGTTCTGGGAGATGACCGCGGTTGCCGTGTCGAGGATGACCCGCGTGGATCGGTAGTTTCGTTCGAGGCGAACGGTCGTCGCCTCTGGAAAGTCATCCTCGAAATCGAGGATGTTCCGCAGGTCCGCTCCGCGCCATTTGTAAATCGACTGGTCCGGGTCGCCGACGACGCAGAGATTTCTGTGGCGGGCGGCAAGGCGCTGCACGAGGAGGTACTGCGGCCTGTTGGTGTCCTGGTACTCGTCAACCATCAGGTACCGGAACTTTTCGCTGTAGCGAGCGCAGACCTGTTCGGATTGCTCGAACAGGTCCACGGTCTTGAGCAACAGGTCGTCGAAGTCCAGCGCATTGGCGTCGCGCAGCGCCCGCAAGTACATCTCGTACAGTTTCCCAACCTGCTGATCGCGAGGGCTCCAGACGTTCGCCGCGAACGTCTCCGGTCCTTCCATGCGGTTCTTCGCATGGCTGATTCGCGAGAGCGCCAGGCGCGGCGCCAACGACACGTCGTCCACGCCGAGCTCGCGCATCGCCTGCTTCATGACGGTGAGCTGATCGGCCGAGTCGTAGATGACGAAATCGCGCGGCAGCCCGATGTGCGGACCCTCGCGCCGCAGAAGACGCGCACACAGCGCGTGGAAGGTTGAGATCCACATCTGGCGGCAGTCGACACCCAGCAGCGCCTCTACACGCGTGCGCATCTCTTCGGCGGCTTTGTTGGTGAATGTGACCGCGAGGATGCGATCGGGCCCCGCGATACGGCTGCTCACGAGGTGCGCGATCCGGTGGGCAATGACCCGCGTCTTGCCTGATCCGGCGCCGGCGAGAATCAGGAGCGGGCCGTCGGTCTGACGAACGGCGTCCTGTTGTTCGGGATTGAGGCCGGACAGAAGGTCCATCGCAGTAGACAGTAGGCGGTAGGCAGTAGACAGTAGGCAGTAGGCAGTAGGCAGTAGGCGGTAGGCGGTAGGCGGTAGGCAGTAGGCAGTGAGCAGTGGACTCAAAGCCAACAGCCCAAAGCCCAAAGCCTAGAGCCTAGAGCCTAGAGCCTAGAGTCTAGAGTCGAATCTGCGTGTAGTCCGTGAGCGTCGTGTTGTCGCCGAGGACCGCGTGGCCGTCGACGCTGACGCTGCGGCCGAGGTAACAGTTGCGGCCGAGAATGGCGTTCCGCACGGTCGCCTCCTGGCCGACGTGGCAATGCGGCCAGAGAATCGCCCCCTCGACCGATGCGTCCTTGCCGACCTGCGTGTCACGACCGATCACGGAATACGGTCCGATGCGCGCGCCTTTCCTGACGTTGACGCCTTGGTCGATGAAGCACGGGCCCTCGACAATGGCGCCGTCCTCGATGTGGGCGTCCGGCGCCACCGCCGTCGCTGCCGGCGCGAGGCCGAGAAAGGGTGCCGTCACGTAGCGGCCGTCCATGATGTCGCGATGCACCTGGGTGTACATCTCAGGCGTGCCGATGTCGATCCAATAGCCGTCGCACACGTACGCGACGAACGTGTCCTGTCGCTCGACGAGCGATGGGAAGTACCGCCGCTCGATCGACCAGGGCACGCCGGGTGGAATGCGATCGAACGTATCGGGCTCGAGGATGTAGATGCCGGCGTTGATGTGGTTGGTCGTAATCTCGTCGGCGCGCGGCTTTTCCAGGAACCGGCGGACGTTGCCCTGCGCGTCCGTTTCGACGAGCCCGTACGCGGTCGGGTTCTCCACGGGGGTGAGCACGATCGTCGCCTTCGCCCGTCGCTGCCGGTGCAACTCGATGACCGACGCCAGATCGATCTGCGTGAGGACATCTCCGTTGAAGACGACCACGGAATCGGTCAGCCCCTCGCCCGCGTACTTCACCGCGCCTCCGGTACCGAGCGGCGTCGGTTCGACGACGTACCGGATGGTGAGGCCGATTGCGGAGCCGTCGCCGAACATGTCCTCGATCTGCTGAGGTTGATAGTTGAGACTCAGAATGACTTCGTCGATGTCGGGAACCTGCTTGAGGAGATCGATCTGATAGCGCAGAAACGGCCGGTTGAAGATCGGCACGATCGGCTTGGGCGTATTGATCGTGAGGGGCCGGAGCCGCGTGCCCTGGCCCCCGGCCAGGAGGATGGCCTTCATGAGGAAGGCCGATCATATCCGATAGCCGAATGGTAGAATTGACCGCCCGATGAATCTGCCGAATGCACTGACGCTGGCGCGGATCGTCCTCGTGCCGCTCCTGGTGGTGGTGTTGCTCACCGAGTTCGAAGGCCGCCGCATTCTCGGAGTGGCGAAGGAGCTCGTCGGAGCGGCGATCTTCGCCGTTGCCTCGATCACCGACTGGCTCGACGGCTATCTGGCGCGGCGTCGCCGGCAGGTGACGTGGCTCGGTCAGGTGCTCGACCCGATTGCCGACAAGCTGCTCACGTCGGCGGCGTTCATCTCGCTCGTGCAGCTCGATCTGGCGCCGGCCTGGATGGTGGCGCTCATCATCGGCCGGGAGTTCGCCGTCACGGGACTGCGCAGCCTCGCCCACGCCAGAGGGTTCACCATCCCCGCCTCGCGTCTGGGGAAGATCAAGATGTCACTCCAGGTCGCGACGATCCTGCTGCTGATCGTGGGGTGGGGACCGCTGCCGATGGTGGCGCCGCTCGGCCGCGTCATGTTGTGGGTGGTGCTGATCGTCGCAGTGGTGTCGGCCGTCGACTACTATCGCCGATTCCAGCGGCTGCTGAACGCGCGGGTGACTGACGTCAGCGTCGCCAGGGTTCGGAAGGCAGGGTAGGGGTTCCGGAGGCCTGAAGGCTTCCGCTACTTCCGGATGGCGACGTAATCGCCCACGAGAAACGCGTCGCGCGACAGCGTCGCCTGCAGCGTAGACGACTCCGGCCTCACCTCCACGGCCACCGCTTCACCAAGCTCGAACAGGAAATTGCCGGGTGTCAGATGGTCCCGGTAGACGACGAACTGGGCGCCTCGCGTCACGCCGTGGTCGCTCCCGCGGTCGACGACGAAGTATTCACCCCGGCCGAAGCTCTTGCGGTTGTCGTTGCCGGCCATCACCCGTCCATAGTTGCCGCGCTGCGCCACCGGCCGGTCGGGGGAGATGTCCGGCACGGTCGGCAGCACGAACGGCTCGAGATAGTCGTTCAGCGCGATCGCGTCGCACGGGTACGAGATGGTGGCCAGCGACATCTGTCGATCGACCGCATAGATGCGAATCCACCCCGACGTCTGAATGATCACGGGGTTGTCGCGACCGATGGAGCGTTTCTCGCGCGGTACGACACGCCGCGTGTAATACTCCTGGCCCACGTCGATGCCGTTGTCGGTGCCCGCATTGA
>JBOGIR010000329.1:0-8189 GCA_050742335.1 Vicinamibacterales bacterium
GGGCGGTGCTCGTGATCACCGTCGAAGGGGTCGAGTACCTGGAAGAGCACCTGCGGGAGTTCACGCAGCGACGCAGGCTCAGCGCTGGACCGGTGTCCGCCAGCCGCTGATCCGGACGGGCTAGCCCGATCCCGCTGCGAAGCTTGCCACCGCCGTGGACTCGCTGTCGTAGGCATCGAATACCGTGAGCAGCTTCGTGACCACCAGCAGGTCCTGAATCCGTTTCGTGAGGTTCAGCAGCCGCAACGAGCCGCCACGATTCTTCGTCGTGACGTACGCCTGCACGAGCTCACCGAGGCCCGCGCTGTCCACGTACGACACGCCGCTCAAGTCGATGAGCAGGTTCCGGTGTCCCTGGTGGAGGAGGCTCTGCACCTTGTCCTTCAGGATGACGTCGCCCCCCCTGTTGAGGGTGATATCACCAATCACCTTGATGATGGCGACGCCGCCGACGATCCGTTCCTGGAGCTGCATGTCGTCCTCCTGAATTCCCGCGCCGTACAAACTCACGTTTCGTGTCGTATCACGGCCAACTGTCCGTGGCCCAAGTCCCAACCGGGCCACAGAGGCACAGGCGCCTTGGACCGCTATACGGTCCCAAACGCGAATTTTGTACTCGTTGTCAATCCGTATAGCGGTCCCCGGCGCGCAGAGCGCGCCAAGAAGATACTGTCAACCAGCCAAGGGCAATCTGCACCGGGATATCAAGGGCACGCCCTTGGCTGGTTTCTAGCCGTCGTACCGTACCACAACCATCGTGACGTCGTCATTCTGAGTGGCGCGGCCGCAGAAGGCGCGCACATTCGCGAGCAGCACGTCGAGCAGCTCCCGAGGTGGCCGGCCGCGGTTAGCCGTGATGTCCGCCAGCAGACGTTCGTCCGTGTACTCCTCGCCCGACTCGTTGAGCGCCTCGCTGACGCCGTCGCTGAAGGCCACAATCACGTCGCCGGGGGTGAGCGTCAGGGCTTCTTCTTCGAATGCGGCGTTGTCGAACAATCCGAGGATGAGCCCGCCGGTTTCGAGCCGCCGCACTTCGGTGCCGGTGACGAGGAAGGGGGCGTTGTGTCCGGCGTTCGAGTAGACGAGCGAGCCATCGGGGGCGAGGATCGCGTAAAAGGCGGTCAGAAAGCGCCCCTCGATGCCGCGGCGGAAGAGGCCCCGATTGAGTCGCGTCATGACCGGGGCGCAGCGCGACTGGTACGACGCCTCCGCGCCGAACATGCCGATGACCGCGGCTGCCAGCAGCGCCGCAGGGGCACCCTTGCCTGCGACATCGCCGAGAATGAACCCGAACTGTTCACCTGCGACATCGATGTAATCAAAGAAATCGCCGCCGACGGAGCGACAGGGCAGGGACGTGCCGGCCGTCGCGAAAAACACCCCGCTTCGGTTGGATGCCGGCAGCAGCGACCGTTGGATGGCGGCGGCCACCTTCAACTCCTGATCGAGCTTCGCGCGTTCGAGGGCCTCGCGGTACAGCCGCGCGTTCTCGATGGCGACGGCCGCCTCGGTGCTGAGCGTTTCCAGCGCCGTGCGCGAGGCCTGCGAGCGCAGGGCGCCCCGCTCGCGGCTGTCGAGGTACAGCACGCCGATCACCTTGTCCTCGCCTCGCTCTTCCGCTGTCTCGACGTAGCGCACGAGGCGGAGCGGCGCGCAGAGCACGTGCCGGATGCCGAGCGCCACGGTGCCCATGTGCCCGCCCGCCAGGTTTTCCTCCAGCATGTCTTCGACAATCTTCACCCTGCCGGTCGTGAAGACGTCCTCCGGGATTTTCCGGCTCGTCTCGAACGTACGTCCGGACAACGTCACCCGCCCCATGGCGCGCCCGAGCTTGAACTCGAGCACGCCCTCGTCGCTGGCGAGCATGATGAAGCCACGCTCGGCGCCCGTGACGCCGATGGCCGAATCCAGCACGAGCGCCAGCACGTCGTCGAGGACGCGTCCCGATCCGAGCGCGCGCAGCCCTTCGAGCAGGCTGGCCATGTGGCGCAGCTCCGTCGCCGCCGACAGCGCGCTGCGCTCGTGCGAGACATCGTCTTCTCCGATGAGAAAGACGATGTCGACGCCGTCGGCGTCACCAAGACGGATGCGGTCGCCGTGCGCGAGGACCTGCTCGTGGGCCTTGGCGCCGTTGACGAATGTCCCGAATTTCGAGTCGCAGTCGCGGAGGCGGCACGTGCCGTTGTCGGCGAGGATTTCGGCGTGCTGTCGTGAGACGCCCACCCCGGTGACGCGGATGTCGCTTTCGCTGCGGCGACCGAGGGTGATGACCTCCTTGTCGACGGGCACCTGACGGCGGCCGTTCGCGTCGGTGACAACGAGACGAGGGGACGGTCGAGTCATGCGAGCTGATTTCGGATCCTGTGGCTCGGGCGGGATTATAGCCGGAAGACGCCGGTTCGGCGTCATCAGCCGCCAGTGGCCGTCTGCTCAGAGGGCATTCACACCTGACACGATAACTTCACGCCTTTCCCACCCCGATTCTGCGTGGCCGACCAGCTTTGCGCCCGTTTCGACGAGCGGCCACGACCTTCGCGGTGCTGGTCCGCCGTCCGAGAAGCGCAGCGAGCCCGGCGAAGCGGAGTCGCTCGCCTCGCGACGCCTGGCTCGCCGCCGCTACAGAAGGGATGATCTATTCCTGCGTGAGCCAGCTGAGCGCCGCGGCCGGATCGATCACCGGCAGCGGTGCGTTCGGATACCCATCCGGATCGCGAGTCACGAGCGCGTCACAACCGCTGGCCTCGGCCGCCGCCGCACACACGGCATCCTCGAAGTCAGGCTAGGCGAATGCGAGCGCCCTTCGCACGACGGCGTCGTCGACCGGAGCTACGTTGAAGACGCGAATCAACCGTTCCACACCGTCGCGGGCAAATGTTGCGCCACGGGTCTTCTCGAAAAGATAGAAGATCGTCGTCACACCGTGGGCCGGGACCATGCCATGTCCCTGTCCTCGTTCGACGGCCGCCCACAACGCAGCCGCGACATCGGCGTCGTGCGGGCGATCAAGGATCACGTCGAGGAAGACGTTCAGATCATCTGTCGCACGGGGAGTATTGAATGCGTGCAAAGCCTCGTCAATTGCACGAAGGTGTTACTCCTTCGGAGATATAGGCAGCGAGGCGGGTGGCCCGAGGGCGCGCGGCGACGTGGGTCTGCTTGGAGCGGTCAAGGGACGGATGGAGGAACGTGAAGGCAAGAGCTGGGCAGGCCCGCGCCTGTGGCCGGGAGGGGTGATGGAGTGTCGCTACCCGATTGCTCGCAGGGGGATTCCCCGACCCGCAAGCAGCGCCGCTCGCGCCTCCTCGATCCGGCGCAGAAACGCCGGGTGATGCTCCAAGCGGTACTCGAACCAGTCTTCGTCAGACCCGAACCCGATGAGGACGCCGCACCGCCACCTCCCTCGGTCGTTGCCGGGCCTGGTGTCCCTTGCTCGTCGAGCCACGCCTGCGCTTCGGCCTTTGTGATGATCGCGAGGACCTGGACCTGCGTTTCTGTAACGTCATAGAACACTCTGAATAGATCGCGCCCGGCCTTCATTGGTGCTTCGTCGCTATAGCGCAGGAACTGCGAGGTCCTTGCAGACGGCGCTTCACGCACTGACCTTGAACGGCTCCCGAATCACGTCAGCGCCAGCCGCCGCCTCCTCGATCAGCTCGCGATTCGCCTGAAGCACCATTTCCACGGCTTCCTGAAGGTTCGCTCGAGCCTCTTCCAGTGTGGCTCCTTGGGTGTTGGCGCCGGGCACTTCTTCCACGAAGCCGATGTAACCCTCCGGGACTTTACGAAATACCGCGGTGAATTGCAGGTCCATAGGGCTATGATACGCGCGAAAAAGCGACGAGGCCCAACGAACCCCGGGCGATCAGTTCCACTGATGGCCGGCCTGCCAGGAAGTCGCCTGGTCCCGTTGGTCGGGTGCCGGGCCGACTTTTGGTTCCCAGGGCGCGACAGTACGACCACCGCCGGCGCCGCCAGGCTGCCGAACGGGACGCCTCCGGCCATGGGGCAGATTGCGTTCGACACGCCCGCGCAGTGGGGCCGGCGGGTGTATCGCAGCCCGAACGGCCGGAAGGAGACCTACGAGCTTGACTTCGGGCGGGGAAACACCGTGGTCACCCACGTGCTCTGGGCCGATCCGGCCGCCGACGCACAGTGACGGGAGAGGAGAGGTAAGAGACAGCGATCTCTAAACTAAGAGATCGTTGGATGACGTGGGATGCAGCCATGCCCGAGCGTCGAACCGCCAGACGCGACGGGCCAGGGCGCGTCGGGTGTCGGGCGGGGAACGAATCCGGAAAAAACCCACCACGGGTCGCGAGCAGTGTGAGCTCAACGCGGTTGGACACGCCGAGCTTGCCGGAGAGGGCATTGACGTGGCGCTTCACCGTATCCTCGCTGATATCGAGGCGGCGAGCGATTTCCTTGTTCGGGTACGCTGCCGCAACCTCGGCCAGAACCTGACGCTCGCGCCGGGTCAGACTGAAGGCACAGCGTGGAGCCGAGGGCCACGACGCTGAGCGCCACGATTGCCGTTGATCGGACACGCTCGCAGGACTCCCTCCAATAAGTACAGAGCGGATCGCGTCGAGGAACGCAGCGGCACGCGATTGTTTGTCGACGATCGCTCCTACTCCCAGGTTGCGCACCACTGTGTGATCGGCACTATCGTCGTCATCGACAAGGAGCGCCACCCGCACGCTGGCGGCGAGGGCTCGGAGCGCGCCAGGCCCCGGAAAATCTGGAACCGCGAAGTCCAGCAAGAGGAGATCGGGTTGAAGGATCGCGACCCGGTCAGCGGCCTCCACGCAGGTTCCCGCTTCGGCCACGGGGCAGAACGGGTATTCGAACTCGATGAGGCTTCGCACGCCGTCTCGGAAAAGACCCTCCGCCGCTGCAATGACGATGAGCGGTTCGAGGGCGACAATAGTCGGCCGACGCCCGCTGGCAATCGACGGTCACGGACGTGGTGCCAGTGGCTTCCGCGCTCACTGCGCGGCAGGCACGAGGAACCGGCCGGCTCAGTACTCCACGAAGGCGTCGTCGGCGAAGCAGTAGAGCCACCGCTCGCCTGGCTCGGCTGAGGCGGCAACTGGATGGCTCTTTGCGCGGGCGTGCTTGCTCGCATGACGGTTCGGCGACGAGTCGCAACAGAGCGTAACCCCACACGTCTGGCAGGTGCGCAGGTGGACCCACGCGGCACCGATCTGAACGCACTGCTCGCACTCTCGCTTGTGAGGCTGCTTTACCTCATCAATTGAGGCGAAGTGGGAGCATGTCTCGGGCATCGCCCGCGAGCGTATCATGGCTGCGATGAAAGACGACTCCTGGCCGGCGCTGCCGGTCGCGTGGAACGACACGTACGCGACGCTGCACATGTGGACGCAAGTGGTGGGGAAAGTGGCGCTCGCGCTGACGCCGCCGCTCAATCACTCCTGGGGCGCGGCGCTGCAGATCACGCCGCGCGGGTTGGCGACGCGCCCGTTGCCGCACGGCCCTCGAACCTTCGTCATCGAGTTCGACTTCATCGATTACCAGCTCGTCATGCTCGCGTCAGATGGAATGACGCGATCGCTCGCGCTGGCGCCGCGCACCGTCGCGGCGTTCTATGCCGAGGTGATGCACACGCTCGACGAGATGCAGCTGCCGGTGCGAATCTGGCCCATGCCTGTCGAGATCCCGAATCCCATACGGTTCGACCAGGACACGGTGCACGCCTCGTACGACCCTGGGCATGCGAACCGGTTCTGGCGCATTCTGGTGGCATGCGAGCGCGTGTTCAGTGCGATGCGCTGTCAGTTCGTCGGCAAGTGCAGTCCCGTGCACTTCTTCTGGGGCGGCTTCGACCTGGCGGTCACGCGCTTTTCCGGTCGGACGGCGCCGCCACGCGAGGGCCCGGCCTTCATGCGCGAGGCGTACTCACACGAGGTGATCAGTCATGGCTTCTGGCCCGGCAGCGGGCCCGTGCAGGAGCCGGCGTTCTATGCGTACGCGGTGCCCGCGCCACAGGGTTTCGAACGGATCCCCGTCAGGCCTGCCGCGGCGTTCTATCATGGCGAGCTTGGCGAGTTCATCCTGCCGTACGAGGCCGTACGGACGGCGGGCGATCCGGACGGCGCGCTGCGCGAGTTCATCGACACCACCTACACTGGCGCGGCGACCTTGGCGCAGTGGGATCGTCCGGCGCTCGAGCGACAGGCGGGTTGACGAGTACGCTCGCGCCTTGGAACCGCGGCGCATTGGAGCGGGTGACGAACTAGCCGGTGCGCGCCGCGTCCAGGTCTCGTGGCGGTTGACGTGCAGTCCCGCCTCGCGGAAGCGGACGGCGGCACGCTGATCGCGTTTCGCCTGCCTACTGCCTACTGCCTACTGCCTACTACTTCCAAAGACCTTCTCGAGCTCGTAGGCGGGCGTGACGTCGAGTTGATCGTAGCGGCATTCGCCGGGCGACCTGTCCGGCCGCCAGCGCAGGAACGTCGCGGCGTGCCGAAAGCGGTCTCGTTGCAGGTGGTCGTATTTCACCTCGCACACCCGCTCGACGCGCAGCGGCTCCCACGAGAGATCCTTCCCGGCGCTCCAGCGGCTCTGGCCGCCGGGCATACGCTGACCGCTCCCTTCGGCCTCGGCCCACGAGCGCCACGGATGCGCCGCCAGGGCGTTGTGTCGCAGCGGTTCGAGCTCGGTGACGAGCGCCTTCCGCGCGGCCATCGTGAACGATGAGGTCACGCCGACGTGATGGAGCGCGTCCCGGTCATCGTACAAACCAAGGAGCAGCGACCCGATCGAATCCCGACCTCCCTTGTGCCATCGGAAGCCGGCGACGACGCAGTCGGCCGTGCGGGCGTGCTTGATCTTGAACATCGTGCGTTTGCCCGGCGCGTACGGAGCGTCCGCCGGCTTCGCAACGACGCCATCGAGTCCTGCACCTTCGAAACGCTTCAGCCACTCGGCGGCGACGCGGCGATCGCGGGTCATGGGCGTGAGATAGACCGGCGGTGTCACACGGGCGAGAAGCCTCTCGAGCCGGTCGCGACGCTGATGCTGCGGTGCGTCGATGAGAGACTGTCCGTCGAGAGCGAGCAGATCGAACGCGACGAACGAAGCCGGAGATGCGACGGCGAGCGTGGCCACACGGGACGCCGCGGGATGCAACCGGAGCTGCAGTGCATCGAAATCGAGACCGTGCGGCGTCGCGATGACGATTTCTCCATCGACCACCGATCCCGCCGGAAGGCGCCCGATCAACGCCTCGTGGAGCTCGGGGAAATAGCGATCCAGAGGCCGGAGATCCCGGCTCTGGATGAACACGTCATCTTCCGTGCGGAAGACGATGGCGCGAAAGCCGTCCCACTTCGGTTCGAAGATGAAGCCGTCACCGGTCGGCAGCGTGTCGACCAGCTTGGCGAGCATCGGATCGATCGGAGGGACAAGCCTGTCGTTCACACTTCTGGGGTTCTCTGTTCTCGGTTCGTGTTCACGTTCGGTTCAGGTTCACGCGTCCACCCAAGTCCACCGCACAGACGAACCTGAACACAAACCGAGAAGCGAGAACGGAGAAGCGTGAACGACAGCTCGTCGCGCGCAACTGCGTGAGAACCCTGGCCTACCGCCCGGAGGACGTCGCCTGTCCCTTGAACACTGAGTCGATGGCCGCCTGGGCGCACTTCTCGCCGTCGCCGCTCGACACCCCCATCGCACCGATCACCTGCCCGTTGAGCACGATGGGCAGCGCGCCCGGCTGCGGGAAATCCTCCATGAACGTCGGCGCCAGCGTTTCGCCGCTGCGGACCAGCTTATTGGTTTCCGACGTGGCGCGCCGCCAGCGGAGCGCCGACTGCGCCTTCATCAGCGCCGTGTCGATGGCATTCGCCGCAGCGCCCTCCATCGCGTGCGACTCGATGACGTTGCCACCCCAGTCCAGAATCGCCATCGCCACGATCGTGTTGCTCCGCTCGGCCCACGCGATGCAGGCGTCCGCCAGCGCGCGCGCCCCGGCGCTCGAAATGACCTTGATGTCCCGGGTGAGCTTGACCTCTCCACGCGCCTGCGCCGCGGACACGCCGTCGGCGAAGGACGTGCTGACCAATAGGCCAACCAGGAACATGCAGCACTGAATGCGCATGTGACGTCTCCTTCTCTTGATTGAAGATTTCAGATCGATCGATTGATGACTGTTGCCGATTGATGATTTG
>JBOGIR010000330.1:0-16785 GCA_050742335.1 Vicinamibacterales bacterium
GTCCGCGGAAGCGCCGGGCGACGACCGCCCGATCGTGTTCGAAACGGAGCGGTCGCTGATCGCGCTCACCGCCTCGCTGGCGTCGGTGCAGGTGTTCGACGGCTATGCGTTTACCGACGTCACGCTCGCCAACACCGAGGCGGAGGATCCGTACCCGCCGTTCGGCCCGGCTGCCGCCGACGGCGCCGCACTGCTGCTTGGCTTCGACTACAACGCGCCGTTCCCCGAGGTGAGGCTCGACCTCGCCGTGTTCTTCGCCACGCCGCGGACGCCCTCCGCCGCGGTGGAATGCGGGCCGGCGCAGGTCCCGCTGGTGAACACGGCTGAAGTCGTCTGGGAGTACTGGAGCGGGTCCGACTGGCGCGCTCTCAGCCTGCTGAAGGACGAGACCCGCACGTTCCTGCGCACCGGACACGTGCTGCTCAAGACCCCGGCGAAGGGGAAGATGGCGACGCTGTCGGTGAACGGCTCGCCCGCGTTGTTCTGGATTCGCGCCGTGGTGAAGCGCACGGCGTGGGACAGCGCACCGCAGATTCTCGCGGTGCGGACGAACACCGTTGCGGTCCAGCAGGCGGAAACGGCGCGTGACGAGGTGCTCGGCGGCACCGACGGCGAGCCGAATCAGGTTCTCAGACTGGCCAACGCACCAGTCCTGCCGGGAACGCTCGTCCTGGAGGTGGACGAAGGAGATGGCCTCGTCGAGTGGACGCGCGTGGACGACCTGTACGGGTCGGGGCCGGACGATCGCCACTACGTGCTGAACCGGACCACCGGGGAAGTGCGCTTCGGCACTGGCACGCGTGGCGCCATTCCAGTCGCCAATCCCCAGAACCCGGGCGGCAATGTCGTCGCGCGGAGGTATCGCTTCGGCGGCGGCGTCCGCGGAAACGTGGCGGCCGGCGCCATCAAGACGATGGACATCACGGTTGCTGGAATTGCGGAGGACCAGGTCGGCAACCTGCTTCCCGCAGCCGGTGGGCGTGATGAGGAGACGTTGCAGGAGGCGAAGGATCGCGCCCCGGCGACGCTGAAGGCCAACAACCGCGCTGTGACGGCGGAAGACTTCGAAGAGCTTGCCCGCCGTGTCGGGACCGTCAAGCGGGCGCGCGCGCTGCCGCTGCATCACCCGCAGTTCCCGGGTGTGAAGGTGCCCGGCGTCGTCAGCGTCATCGTCCTCCCCGAAAACGACGAGCCGAACCCGATGCCGAGTGAGGGGACGATTCGATCGGTCTGCGCGCTGCTGAACCGCAGCCGCCTGCTCACGACCGAGGTGTATGTCATTCCGCCGACCTACCACGAGGTGTCGGTGACGGCGGAACTCATCGCCAGCCCGACCGCGGATCTCGGCGTCGTCAAGGAAGCGGTGCACGAGGCGCTGATCGCCTACTTCCACCCATTGCGCGGAGGAGACGACGGGCTCGGGTGGCCGTTTGGCGGCGACATCTTCTTCTCGCGCGTGTATCAGCGGATGCACGACGTTCCCGGCGTGGAGCGGATCGAGCGCGTGGTCATCGCGCTCGACGGCGAAAACGCCGAGGAATGCAAAGACGTTCCGGTGCCGGCGGGCGCGCTGCTGTTCTCGACGTCGCACGAAGTCGAGATCCATTACGCCTTCGAGGAGTAGACGTGGGAGTCTCCGAACTGCTGCCGCGCGTTCCTCAGCCGCCGCACGATCCGCGGTTCCTGCTGCTGGATCGCCGTGCCGGCTGGCGCGCGCTCGACCTGTCGCCAGTGCCGAGCCTGCAGCCGGCGCAAGTCCGCTTCGATGGCGTGCTCACGCTGGCGCCGGCGCCGGGGGCGTCGCGGTCGCTGCTCGAGCCATCAGGCAGCTTCGGAGGGCTCGTCCCGCCCGCACACGTCGCGGTCGCGGCGGACGGGGCGGTCTACCTGCTCGACGCGGCCTCGCTGCGGCTGCTGCGGTTCGATCCGTGCTGCTGCGAGTTCGCCGAGGTGCCGTGCTTCGGCGGTGAGGGGAAGGCGCCGCGCCAGCTGAAGTCTCCTCGCGGCATCGCGATTCTCGGGAACGACCTGTACGTGTGCGACGCCGGCAACAATCGCGTCCAGGTCCTCTCGCTGCGCAACTTCACGCTGAAGGCGATCTGGACGAACCCTGTCGGCGCCGCGCTGCCCAATCCGTGGACGCCGGTCTCGATCGTCGGCGACGGCCGGAAGAAGGTGTATGTCGCCGACCCGGCGAATCTCGGCGTGCACCGGTTCACGACGTCCGGCAAGTGGGAAGCCTTCATCGGCGCGCTCGGTGTCGTCCATGCGCTTGCCGTTGACTGCGCGGATCGTGTCTACGTCGTCGTTGACGGCCAGCCGTCCGCGACCGTGCTGCAGAAGGGGCAGAAGGCCGGTTCGGCCTCCGATGTCGCCGCGCTCGCGGCGGCGTTTCCGCCGCTTCCGTTTGCCGTTGACGCGGCGGGCCGTCTGCACTTCGACCAGGCATGCGCCGACGGCAGATCGGCCGTGTTCGATGTGAGCGGTGCGCTGGTGGCGGACGGTCAGGCCGCTGCTACACCGGCGCTCTTTCTGAAGAATGGCACGTACGTGTCCCGGGCGCTCGACAGCCGCATCTACCGGTGTCAGTGGCATCGAGTCGTCCTCACCGGATCGTTTCCGAAGGGCACGCGCGTCCGCATCTCGACGTTCACCGCGGAGACCGAGCTGCCCGACGACCTGATGCTCGATCCGCCGGTCCGGTGGGAAACCAATCGCGACGTCTCGAGGTTGGACGGGAACACGTTCGACTGCCTGGTCATGAACAGGGGCGGACGGTACCTGTGGCTGAAGCTGGAGCTGCGCGGCGACGGTCAGCGTGCGCCGGAGATCTCCTCGGTCGGCATCGAGTTTCCGCGCATCAGCCTGCGGCGCTATCTGCCGGCCGTGTTTGGCGAGGAGCCCTCGGCGGCCGATTTCACCGACCGCTTCCTGAGCATCTTCGACACCACGCTGCGCAGCATCGAAACGACGATCGACGACCAGGCACAGTTGTTCGACCCGCGTTCGACGCCGGCCGTCGCGGTGGGCGGCGCGCGCATCGACTTCCTGTCGTGGCTGGCCACGTGGCTCGGGATCACGCTCGACCGCCAATGGCCCGAAGCGAGACGCCGCGAATGGCTGCGGCGGGCCGGTGCCATGTTCCGGATGCGCGGGACGCGCGACGGCCTGCACCGGCAGCTCCTGCTGCTGCTCGGGATGGGCGATGCGTACGACTGCTGCTGCGACGAGCCAAAGCAGGTGTGCATGCCCCGGTCGCGAAACTGCGCGCCGGCGAAGGTGTGCTGCCCTGACGCGCCGCCGCTGATCCTCGAGCACTTCCAATTGCGGCGGTGGCTGTTCCTCGGCGCCGGACGCCTCGGCGATCAGGCAGAGCTGTGGGGCCGACGGATCGTCAACCGCAGTCAGCTTGATGAGACCGCGCAGGTGGGCCTGACGAAGCTGCACACCACGCTCGACCCGCTGCGCGATCCGTTTCACGTGCACGCGCACGCGTTCTCGGTTTTCGTGCCGGCCTGTCTCGCGCGCTCCGATGCCGCGCGGCGGTCGCTGACCAATCTGCTGGAGTCGGAGCGCCCCGCGCACACCGTCTACACCCTCGAGCTCGTCGAGCCGCGTTTCCGGATCGGTGTCCAGTCCACCATCGGCCTCAACAGTGTGGTGGGACGGTACCCGCAAGGTGTGACGCTGGCCGGCGGAACGGACGCGGCGACGCCGCTCGGATCCGGAACGGTGCTGACGGGCGGACGCGGGCAGCCGATGGACGGCGGCGTGCCGAAGAGTGTTGGACGAACCACGGTTCTGAGCTGACACATCTGAGCTGACAGATCTGAGCTGACACTGCGCTGAGTTGAACGGCGGAGACAAAGATGCCTCACCACGATCACGAGCCCTGCAACTGCTCGCCGAGCTGTCCGGACTGTGCGTTCGGCCCGTTCACGCGCAACCACTACTTCACCGGGAAACTGCTGGTCGAACGCGACTTCACCGACGAGCAGAAGTACCACGTGGACAAGCAGCGGCACCACAACGCCGTGCTGCACGGGCATGGCGTCGTCTGCGGCTTGCACGTCACGCCACACGAGAACCCAGCCTGCCGCGACCGGTTCGTGTGTATCGAGCCGGGTACTGCGATCGACTGCTGCGGCCATGAGATCGTGGTGCGCGAGCGCGAATGCATTGACCTGACCACGCTCGCGAGCTACCGGGAGGCGATCAAGGACCCGGAACGGACCCATCGGCTGCAGATCTGCATCCGCTACCGCGAGTGTCCGACTGAAGAAGTGCCGGTCCTGTACGACGACTGCAGCTGCGACGAGTCGCGCTGTGCGCCGAACCGCATCCTGGAATCGTGGGAAGTCGACCTGCTGATCGATCGGCCGCTTCCCACCCACACGCCCGGCACGCCGACGATCACGTGGGCCAACACGGTGCCCGTCGCGCACCCGGTCGCCGTGGCGATGCACGATGCGACGCAGCGGCTCTACATCCTTACCGCCGAGGGCTCGATCTTTCCGGTCCGCACCGACAACCACTCGCTGCTGGCTCCCCTGGTACCGTCGTCACCAGCGCTCGCACTCGCGGTGTCGAACGACGGATCGCGGCTCTATGTGGTGATCGGCCCGAACGACCGCGAGGTGCTGGTGTACGACACGGCAAACCTCGCCGGTGGACCGATTCACACGTTGACGATCGGCAGCAGCGCGGGAAGCCACGTCGAGCTGGTTGTGGCTCCGGTCACCGGGCAGCTGCTGGCACTGGTCGCCAATTCGGGCCGGGTGCTGCAATGGAAAACCGATATCAATGCCCCGGGTTCACCGGCGGCGCCAGACGACCTCTTGCTGGCCCCAAACCTGCGCAGCCTGACGGCCTCGTCCGACGGCACGCGCGTCTGGGCCGTGGACACCGCCGGACATCAGATCCGCACCGCGACGCTGGCGCCCCCGACCGTCGGCTCACCAATCGCCGTGCCGCCCGGCACGCTCGACCTCTTCGCGATGGCGGTGGTGCGCACGACGGCGCCGGATGCGCTCGTGGTGATCTCCAAAGCCGATCGAAAGCTGAGGCTCTTCACACCTGGCTCGACCACGATTCGCGACATTGGCTTGACGCACGAGCCGCATGCGGTTGTCGTCAGCCCCGACGGGCACGCCGCGTTTGTCGTCGAACGCGACGCAACGAAGTCGTACATCCAGGTGGTGAACCTGTTCCGGCTGGGGCAGGGAACGTCATCAGCGCCGTCCACGCCGTTTGAGATCGGCCGCGCCGGCGAACGGGGAATCATCACGGCATCAGGAGTGCGGCTCTATCAGCCGCACACCGGCGATACGGCGGTGGCCGGCGACGGAGCCGTGGCGATTCTGGAGCTGTCCAGTGCCCGCTGCGGCGACCTGCTGTCCGGCGACTGCCCGGAGTGTGACGAGCCCGACTGCCTGATTCTCGCCACGATCGAAAACTACAACTCCGGCGATCGCTTCGAGGCGCAGAGCGATCCGGCCGCGGATCCGGTGACGGACACGGCGGCGAAAGTCGTCCGCATCGACAACCAGACCGGCCGCGTGCTGCTGCCGAGCACGCAGGCACTCGCACAGGCGCTGCAGTGCGTCATCGAGCACGGCGGCTCCGGCGTTCAGGGACCGCAGGGCCCTGCCGGACCCGGGGGGGCGAATGGGACCAACGGGACGAACGGCGCGAAAGGCGCTGACGGCCTCGGCCTCAATCCGGACCTGCCGAAGATCATCGACATCGGATGGGACCACAACGGCGAGATCTCGTTTGAGAAGTGGCACGACCGGGATCGCTACGACGCGCATCCGAAGGAGACGAGCGACCGTCCGCCGCTGATCACCCTGTACTTCAACAAAGAGGACATGAGGAACATTGACCGGCAGACGTTCCAGGTGAGCATCTTCTATCCGCAGATGCTGCGGGAAAAGCTCTTCACCGGCCTATACAACACGGCCAAGGTCGATCTCTACGGCTACATCCTGCCGGTCACTTCGCTGATGACGCCGCACACGGGAGAACTGGCGAAGTCCGCGTACGCCTTCGTCGTCTACCGCGAGTTCTTCCAGAACGTGCACGGCCTGCTCGACCAGTTCTGGCAGGGCGCGAACTACAACCCGCAGGCTGACGATCTCCGGCTCGACAACCCCGTCGTCCGCGTTCTGCTGAAGGGCGACTTCGTCTACGCCGGTCCCGACCCCTACCAGGAGAGCCGCGTGCTCGACGCCGACAACATCGGCGGCAAGGTGGGTGATGGCACTTACGTCCGCCCTGGTCCGATACAGAGCGGTTTCAAGAATCCGTCAGGCGATCTGGCCCACGGTGGCACGTTCGAGAGCTGGTTCTACCTGACCCGCGGGAACGCCCCGATCGGGCGCTCGCCGAATCTGGATCGACTCAATCGCATTGCGCTCCTCACCGGCGATCCGTTGAGCGGGCCGGACGTCAACACCGCCACCTCCGAGGAACTCCGGGAGGTGGCCGGCATGACCGAGGCCGCCGTGCGGCGCATCATCCGCGCCCGCGAAGGGGAGCCGTTCCGCGACCTCGACGATCTGCAGTCACGCGCGCGGATCAACGAGGAGCAGGCGCGCGCCATCGCCAGTTTCTTTGTCATTCGCTGAGGTAGACGAGAGGCCAGCATGTCCACACGCACTCTTTCCCGCAAGGCCGCCCGCACGACCGCCGATCCCTGCACGCCATGTCCGGTCTGCGGCGGGCTCGAATGCCTCTGCCGTCCCCGCTTCTATGCCGGGCAGCTGCTGAACGAGCAGGACCTGAACCGGCTCGATCGCTACATTGTGGCGAAGAACCGGCTCCACAACCGCTACCTGCACGGCTGGGGCGTGGCGTGCGGCCTCGAGGTGTCGTGCCATCCGTGCGGCAACTACGTGCTGCTGAAGCCGGGCTACGCCCTCAGCCCCTGCGGCGACGACATCGTCGTCTGTCGCGAAGAGACCGTCGATGTCTGCAAGCTGATACGCGACTGCTGCACGCCGGACGAGGATCCGTGCGGCAACCCGCGGCCTCGCCCCGACGGCTGTGACGATCTGACGCAGGAGTGGATTCTCGGGATCTGCTATCACGAGGCGCCATCGCGGGAGGAGCCCGTCGTCAAGTCGAGCTGCGGACCACGCTGCAGTTGCGGCGGCTCCAGCAGCGCCGGGTGCAGCTGTGGCTCGGGCAAAAGCAGCGGCGGATGTGGCTGCGGTGGATCAGGCGGCAGCTGCAAGTGCGGTGGTGGAACGCACAAGGGTCGCTGTGGCTGCTCGACGAAGGACACGGCCGCTGCCCCGCGGTCGCGAACACCCGTGCACTGCGAACCGGCGCTCGTCTGCGAGGGGTACACGTTCCGGATGTATCCCGCGCCGAAACGACAGGTCGATCAGCGCCCTGGGCTGACGACGCACCTGCCTGTGCCGACGGGCAACCTGGCTGGCATGGGCGCCATGGTGGAACGGATGCTGGAGTGCATCGAGCATCTGTCCGCGTCCGTACCACCGGCGCCGGCCAACACCGCGAACATGGAAACCGTCCGGCGATGGTGCTGTGACGCGCGGGATGGCCTGCTCGACGCCATGTCGGAGCACGCCATCACCAGCTGTAATCTCATGGAGGCGCTGCGCGACTTGTGCCCCGCGCCGGCACCGAATCAGACACCCGCGCAGTACCTGCAGGAGGTGAGCGCGAGCCTCGGGCTGATTGCGAAGGGCCTGCTCAAGGAGTGCATCTGCTCGGCGCTCCTGCCGCCGTGTTCGGAGCCCCAGCTCGACGGCTGCGTGCCGCTGGCGACGATCACGATCCGCCGAAAGGATTGCCGCATCCTCCGCATCTGCAACCTCGAGGGGCGGAAGTTCCTCGTCACCTTCCCCAACCTCGCGTACTGGCTCTCGTTCCTGCCATTCGGCCGGCTCCTGCGCCAGCGGCTGGCCGCGATCTGCTGCGGCGAGACCCGATTCGAGAAGCGTCCCGTCACGCCCGGACGTCCGCAGTTCATCGGCCGCGCGGCGGCCGCGCGGCGGGCGCCGGCGAGCGCGTTCACGGCATTCGCGGGGTCGTTTGCGGCGGGTCGCAAGATGCCGACGCTCGACGCCCTCACCTTCGACATGCTCGGCCTGGCCGACGAGAACGGCCATCCGTTCCTCTCGACGGGTCAGGCCGACGATCCGATCGCGGCGATCCTCGGCGAGGAGCTTATCGGTCCGCTGCTTGGCTCCGTGATTCCGCCTGGCGGTGCCGCCGCACTCGGCTCGCTGCCGCAGTTCGATGCCGCCCGCTTCGCCGGTGAGGTGCAGAAGCGCGACGAGGAGTTGAAAGGCCTTCGCGGACAGCTCGACGAACTGCAGAAGACGGTTCGTACGCAACAGATGACCATCGAAGGGCTTGCCTCGCGAGTGAACCGGCACGAGGAATAGAGGACCGCGTCATGTCGAGCCAGACCTATCGCCCCAAGTTCTTCGAGGGCCAGTATCTCGGAGCGGCCGACCTCTCGGCGATCGTCGAGCACGACCGCATCGGCGACGCGCGCCACATGCTCGGTGCGCACACCTGGGGCATCGCCATCGGCCTGCACGTCAAGCCGGTCACCCAGCCCGATGGCAGCCTGCAGATGGCGGTGCAGCCCGGCTATGCGTGGGACGGTTTCGGCCGGCCGATCGTCGTGCTGGCGCCGGCCTCGATTTCGCCGGCGCTCTTTCGAAGCATCGGCTACAACGCCGCGATCGACGAACCGGCCGGGCGACTGGTCCCGGTGTGGATCAGGTATCGAGAAGCGACGACGCGGGGGCCAGCGCCGGGGTTTGAGCTGTGCCGGGACACCGACCAGAGCTCGCGCATTCAGGAGACGTTCGCGATCGAGGCGGGCGACCGCACGGCGGAAGAGCTGCAGTCGAACATCGTGGTCTTCGGTCGTGAGATTCCGGCATCACAGGTCTTCCGCGAGTTCGATTCCGCCGACCCGGTGCTGCACGACGCGTCCGTGCCGCAGCAGGAGTTTCCAGAGGCCGGACAAACGGTGCGGTGGCTGCTTCCTGTCGGATACGTCCGCTGGAAGCCGGGCGCGACCTCTCTGCAGCCCGGCACGTTTCAGCCGTTGACTCCCGCAGACATCGCTGCGGCGAAGGCGGCGCGCATCACGATTGGCGTCGTCGCCGGCGCCGTGCAGGCGGCGGACGGCGTGATTCGCCTGAAGGATCGATCGAAGGCGCCCTCGGGTGTCGGCTCACAGGATCTGGCCTGGGTAGAAGGGAACCTGCGCGTTGAAGGTGACGCGCGGCTGTTCGGCGGCAAGCTGTCGCTGCTCGATGCCCAGGGACTCGATCAAGGCACGCCGATCACGCTGCAGCGAGGCGGCGACAACTCGGGCACGGGCCGTCAGCTCCGCGCGGAAATCGGCGCCGCGCAGGCCGGCAGCAACAGCCTGCAGGTCGGACCGACGGTCGGCGGAACCTTCACGCCGGTGTTCACCGTGCTCGACAACGGGAGTGTCGGCGTGGGAAGCGCCACAGCCGCTGGGCACCTCGCGGTGAACGGCGGCGATCTGATCATGAAAGCCACCGCGGAGGATCCGGGCGATCTGATCTTTCAGAACTCGACCGGTGTGCAGAAGGGGCGCATCTGGTCGAACCCCGCCGCAGGCCCGGCGCTCTTCTTGTCGAGCGGAGACAACACGCCTGATCTGACGATCGACGGCAGCGGGCGTGTCGGTGTCGGAACGACGGCACCCGACCGGGCCGTGACCGTTGAGGCGCCGGCGGGTGTAACGGGCGCCTACCTGAACATCAAGGCCGGCGGGCGCGAGGTGCTTGTCGGCGTAGACGGCAACGGCGGCATCCTCTCGTCGATGAGCAACGACGACCTGCAGCTGCGCAGCGGCGTCAACAGCACGAAGATGGTCGTCAAGGCTGACGGCCGAATCGGTGTCGGCACGCTGACGCCGGTCCAGCAGCTCCACGTGGTCGGCAACCGCATCCGTCTGCAGAACGGGGGCAAGACACTCGATCTGCGCGCGGACGGCAGCGCCGTCGATCTGCATTCGGAAACGAATAGCGTCTACCTCCGCGCCAGCGGCCCGGGCGGGAACAACAAGATCGTGATGAATCCGTTTCCCGAAGACGGAGAGGTCGGAATCGGCACGCAGATACCGCGCTGCCATCTGCATGTCGCCGGAAGCGTCAACGCGCCTGCGTCAACTCCAGAGGGGCACGTGGCGCTGGTCGACAACCAGTCGCCTGGCACCGGTGCATCCGTGCTGGCGCTCCGCATCGGCGCCGCCATACCGCATGCCGGCCACAACTTCATCACCTTCTTTGCCGGGAACACGCCGTGCGGACGAGTCGAAGGCAACGGCGCCGGAGCCGTGACGTACAGGACGAGCGGTTCCGATTTCGCCGAGTGCCTGCCGCAGCTCGATGCGACAGAGGCGATCGAAGCCGGAGACGTGGTCGGCATCGTGCATGGGTCGATCACACGGCGGACGAGCGGTGCCCAGCATGTGTCGGTGATTACCGACCGTCCCGCCGTTCTCGGCAACGCACCGATCGGCGATGAGCGGCGCGTCGGTCAGGTTGCGATGCTCGGTCAGGTACCGGTCAAGGTAATCGGGCCTGTCGCCGCGGGGGATCTGATCGCCGCGTCCGGTGGCGACGACGGCTGTGGCGTGGCCGTGTCGGTCGAGGACGCTGTGGATATCGATCCGGCGATGCTCGTTGGCACAGCGTGGGAAAGCTGTTCGCGTCCCGGCGTGAATCGAATCAACGTCGCGATCGGCCTGTCCGACCTTGGCGCCCGCGTGCAGCAGGCCGAGCTGCAGCGATTGCGCCGGCGCATCGCGCAGCTGGAGCGGCCGCGTGATTGAAGCCGAACGGCTGCACGTCACCTACCTGCTGGCGGCGGACCACCTCGAGGCCAGCCTGCTGAAGGCGCGCCTTCACGATCTCGCGTGCGATCAGCTCGCACAGGCGCTGGGCGCCGCCTTTGAGCCGTACGTGAAGGCCAACGATCCGAGCGTCTGGCTCGTGCGCCGGCTCGACGTCGATATCGGTCTCGACGCCGCACAGAGCAACGACGAGGTCGTTGGCGGGTGGGCGCGGCAGTTGAGCCAGTCGCTCTCGTCCAAGCTGGATCCCGAGGACGCCGACGTCGTTCGATTCGACGATCGGGCGTCATACCTCGCCCGCTACGTCGTCGAACGCGCCGCCGGAACCGCAGACACGAAGTGGTACTTCCGGATGTCACGCGGGCTGCGAATGCTGCCTGCGTCCGCAGCGATTCGCACCGCGCTCACCGACGACCCTGCCGATGGCCGGCGGGCCCTCCGCCTGCTCGCGAGCGGCGACCTGATGCGCGTGGCGTCGACGTTGTCGGAGGCCGATGCCGGCCGCGTCCTCGAGGTGGTGGCCGCGTCCGGGGCTGGCGATGCCGGCCGTGAACGTCTGATCGATGCGTGGGAGGCCTCTTCCGCCGCGACTATCGGCAATGCGTCCGGAGCCGCCTTGACGGCGTTCGTCGCGCTTGCGCGCGCGGGTGACGGCGGCCCTGATGCGGCGCGGACGCTGCTGGCGCTCGCGGGATTCGTGCGGCGGGCGCGGGAGCTGGCGCAATCGCTGCGGGAGGATCTGATCGCGTCGTTCGCGGCTGCCGACTATGCGTCGCTCGTGCAGCGGGAGGGTGTTGCGCGTGCGGAACGGCTTGCGCCGCTCCTGGGCTGGCCGGCCGACGCGTTGCGGCGCGTTGCTGCACCCGCCGTGTCGAATCAGGACCTCGGCGTCGAGTGGCGGCACACGCCGTTCGGCGGCGTGTTCCTGCTCCTGCCTCGCCTGGCGGAACTCCCGCTGCCGGAAGAGTTCGGCGATCTCGCCCTGCTGCGTCTGTGGCTGGCCGTCAAATGTGTCGGCACCGAGCGGGCGTTTCCGTTCTTCTGCGATCCGCTCGTCCGGGAGCTGCTCGGCGTCGATGCGGACCTGTCAGCCGATGCGTTTCGCAAGTGGCAGAGACGAGTGCCCGATGTCGCGTTCGCTCGTCTCGACGCGATGCTGGCGGAGGATGAGCACCGGCGGGGGAACTCGGACGATCTCCAGCCGGGCGACCTGACGTATCTCGATCTGCCGAAAGCGCTGCGCGCCTCCCGGGCGCGCGACCGGCGAGTGGCGGCTGCGTCTCAACGGGTGCTCCGCAATCTTGCGTGGCGTCTGCCTGGTTTCTCGGCGTCCAGCTTCCGCCATCTGTTCGACAACTTCCTCGATTGCCCGGCGAAGCTGCGACAAGACGCGCACACGCGAGTTGTCACGCTTGGGCGCGTGCCGCTGTCGGTCGTGCTGAACATGACCGGAGCGGCGCGCGACTCGTTCGTCTGTCCCTGGCTCGACGACCTGCCGTTTCAGTTGTTTCCGGAGGGATGAGCCGTGTTCAGCGGGCCGCAGGACCATCTCGACCGGCTGCTGCGGGCGCTCGATCTGCTGCTGCACCGCGAGATCTACCGGCTGCGGGCGACCTACCAGCTGTCGCTCGACGAATTCCGCGGTCTCTACATCAGCGACGCGCATGTTGACGCGCTGATTGGAGAGCGGGCGCAGGCACCGGACTCGGACGTGCAGGATCCGGTTCTCTTGACGCTCGAAGCGGGCCAGGTATGGGACGAGTGCCGGAAACACCTTCAACCCGGCTTCCCCTGGGCCCGAGTCGTTGCCGAGTTCGCGCTGGATCACTATGACGCAGGCATCCTGCTCCTCGCCCTTGCGCCGGAGATCACCAGGAAATACGAGACGCTCTACGCGTACCTCAACGACGATGTGAGCCGGAAGGCGCCGACCGTGGACCTCGCGACACGAGTGTTGGCGGCGGCGCCAGGCGAGCGAGTCGAGATCCGTCGACGGTTGCGCCCCAGCGCCAGGCTGTTTCGCGAAGGACTCCTCGTATCCGGATCGATCGCCGGCGATTTTCATCTCGCGCCAGACGTCAGCTCGTTCCTCCTGGACCTGGAACCCGCGTTGGAGCCGCCGGCCAGCACGTGGGGGAGCGTTCGCGTGCCGAGTGCCGTCGAGGGGGTGCTGCACGCGCTCAAACCGGACGGGCCGCTTGTCGTGCTCGAGTCGAGCGACCCCAAGCTCGCGGCCGACATTGCCGCGGCCGCGTGCAACGGCTGGGGCGTGCCGCTCGTGACGGTAAATGCGTCAGGAGATGGAGCGCCCGCCTCAATCGAGCGGACCGCGTTCACACGTCGCGTGCATCGTGCCGGCCTGTTCATCCCGCGGGTGGAGCAGCTGGCGCCTGTAGCGGCGTCACTCGAGCGCGCGCAGGGGCCCGTGTTCGTCCACGTTGATCCGGGAGATTCCTGGCGAAGCGCGTTCGGGTCGCTTCGCCACGTGCACGTTCCGCTGCCTGAGCCCGATCTCGAAATGCGCCAGGGTGTGTGGGAGGAGACGCTGGTCGCGTTCGGCGAGCCGACTGCGGCGGAAGACGTCGCGGAAGTGGCGGCTCGTTTCCGGTTGACGTCGACTCACATCCGGGCCGCCGCCCGTCAAGCCGCCGACGTGCGCGACCTCGAGGAGCCCGGCGCGCCGATTGGGCGCCGCCGCCTGTTCGCCGCCGCGCGCGCGTACTCCGACAGCGCACTGGCGGCGCTCGCCCGCAAGGTTCCGCTCGCGAACACGTGGGATGACCTGGTGCTTCCCGCCGTCACGCTGAATCAGCTGCGCGAGATCGCGTCGGCCGCGCGCACGCGCGAGACCGTGTATGCCACGTGGGGTCTCGGCCGGCGTCATCCCGGCGCCGGCGGCATCAAGGTGCTGTTCTCGGGCCAGTCCGGGACCGGCAAGACGATGAGCGCCGGCGTCATCGCGCGAGAGCTCGGACTCGACCTGTATCAGATCGACCTGTCGCGGGTTGTCAGCAAGTACATCGGCGAGACCGAGAAGAACCTCGACCGCGTGTTCAGTGCCGCGCGCGGCTCGAACGCCGTGCTCTTCTTCGACGAAGCCGACGCGCTGTTCGGCAAGCGGTCGGAGGTCAAGGACGCGCACGATCGCTACGCCAACATCGAGGTCGGGTACCTCCTGCAGAAGATGGAGGAGTACGAGGGGATCGCGATCCTGGCGACGAACCTCGGGCGCAACATCGACACTGCTTTTTCGCGGCGCCTTCAGTACGTCGTCGACCTTCCGCTGCCTGACGAGATGCTGCGGCTGCGTCTGTGGCGAAACATGTTCACCGCGGACACGCCGCTGGCGGAGGACGTCAACTTCGCGCTCCTCGCGCGGCAGTACAAGTTGTCAGGTGGAGAGATCCGCAATGTGTCGCTGGCGGCCGCGTTTCTCGCGGCTGGCGATGGGCAGGTGATCACGATGGACATCCTCGGGCGTGTTGTTGCGCGCGAGATGCTGCGCCAGGGCAGGATTGCGTCGAACACGTCCGCGCACGCTCGGCGGTGAACCCGCTGCCAATTGCTGGAGGAGACGTTGGCTCCACCTCGAAAAGCAGACGCGCCCGATCTTGAAAAGAAGCCGCAGGGAAACGAGCCTCGCCTCGACGAGGCCGACCTTCCGCAGGTGAAGTCTGGAGCCGATGCGATGTCCAACCTGGCAGCACTCCAGCAATCCGCCGGCAATCTTGCCGTGAGCGGGCTCGTTCAGCGCCAGCCTGTTCGGCAGGCGAAGGCGGGCGGCCGACGTTCGAACCAGGTCTCATTCGGCCCACGTGCCGAAATCCTCAATTTCGCGGTTCTGTTCGAACTTGCGACCACTCGCGACGCGTTGAGTACGGGCAGGTTCGACAACGCCAGCTTTGCGTTTACATCACCGCGTCTCGCACGCACCGCGGAGCTGCTCGCGTTTGTCGTCGGAGCAATTGCCAACGAGCAGCGCGGAGGTCAGATCCATCAGGCCGCGGAGATCTGGCGGTCGATCGGGTCCGACGTGCGCGCCATTCTGACGCAGGCCGGTCACCATGGCGCGCCGCTCGACGACTCATGGGCAGGGTTCGCGCGGCTTCAGGAGGCTCTTCATAGCGAACAAGCCGAGGAGCTTGTGCGTGCTGGAGAAGCGAGCGCCGATCTTGCCACACCCGATGCCGGTCTGTATGTCGAGCAGGATCGCGAGCTCGGTCGGATCTACCAGGCGCTGGTGAAAGTCGCCGATGAAAGCAAAGGCATCCTCCAATGGAACGACAGACACATCTACCGGATGACTGGTGTCGGCGGAGTAGGGGCGACCGAGGCTCAGGTCCGATTAATGAATTACGGCCGAACGGCTCTCGGCGCGTGGGTGCTGTGGAGGGATTTCCAGACGTTGGATGAGCGCGTCGCGGAGGCGCGCCGCCGGGGATGGATTCATGAATACGGCACGTACGCGGAGTTCATCTCACGAGCAACCACGATCGCCGTGGACACGACGAACGCCATCGTCGGATTGCTTCGGACGTCTACCACAGCGCTGCGAGATGCGGCAGTCAAAGCGTCAATGCAGGCGGCATTCAACTCCGGCGTCGCCGGCTCCCGTTTCGGCGACCTCGCGGCGGCGCAGGTCAGATATGAAGCCCGTCTCGCGAAATTCGAAGGTTTGAGGTGGGCCGGCGGACTTTCCGGAGGCTTCCAGATCGTCAGCGGCGTGTGGAATCTCGTCATCGCCATCCGAGAGGGCGATGTGCGCGGCGGCGTCGCTGCCGGTCATTCGATTGCCCAGGGTGGAATAACCCTGGGCGGCGCCATCACCGGAGCCGGGGCGGGAGTGACGACAATGGTTTCAGGCTCTGTCACGGTGGTGTGGGTGACGATTGAGGCCATCTTCGACATCGCCGAGCTTTCGGCCTGGGGGCGCCGTCAGCAGAAACTCGCTGAGATCGCAACCATCTTGCAGGGCGCGGCGCGATTGATCCCCGCCGGAAAGCGGATGGGCGCCATTGCCGACGCGTTCTCTCGGATTGATGCAGCGGACTCCACAGAGCAGCTGGCGATGGAACAGCGGCTGGCCGCGATGGGGGCCGCCCCGTTCGCCGTGGTTCTCCGCGGGTTGCTTGCCATCAGGGCCGACGTGGCCCGACAAGAAAAATGGGCTGCCGAAGCAAAAAAATGGGCTGACGTCGACGAAGTGAAATGGGCTGACGTCATGGGCCCCGACGCTCGTCAGGCGCTCGACGCGCTCGCCCGCTACGAGTTCTGGCCGACTGACGCGGTCAGCCCGGACGTGATCATGGATCTCTCGGCGATCGCCAAGCCGATCTTCGTCGGACTGCGGCGCGTCGGCGACTGGGCGATCGCGAAGTACGCCGAGTCGAATCAGACGGCGGCAGGGCGGGCACGTGCTCGCGCTCTGGAGACCGGCGAAACCGGACCGGATTCACCGTGACGGCCGGGTGATCACGATGGACAGTGCCGCACCGAAGTCCTCCGCACGTGAAGCGACCAACCCGAAGGCGGAGCCTGCCAGAACGCCCGCACTGAAGCCGGGTGCGCCGGGCGCCATTCACGCGCTGCCGGGTTTCTTGAGCAGCGCTGGGAACCTCGCGATCCAGCGACAGCTGACGGTCGGCCCCGGGCAGCCGCTGCCTTCATCCGTTCGATCCTTCTTCGAGCCCCGATTTGGTGCGGACCTCAGCCAGGTGCGGGTGCATACCGACGCGGCTGCCCAGCAATCGGCACGGGACATAGACGCCAACGCGTACACAGTGGGACCGAACATTGTGTTTGGCCGCGGTCGGTTCGCGCCGGAGACCGAGGGGGGACGCCGGCTACTCGCGCATGAACTGACGCACACGCTGCAGCAGACGAACGGCGTGAGCGTGCAATTG
>JBOGIR010000331.1:0-4317 GCA_050742335.1 Vicinamibacterales bacterium
GGCTTGCCGTCTGTGGTGCGCGGCGTACCCGGCAAAGGCACGTTGATCCACTGGGCGTGCGCGGTGAAGGCCAGGCCCAGGGCGAGGAAAAGGCTCGTGACGAGGTTCGAGAGTTTCATGACGGCTCTTTCGCTTGCAGCATTGGACCGCTATACGGCCCCAAACGCGAATTTTGTACCCGTTGTGAACCGTATAGCGATCCGCGGCGCGCGGCGCGCGCCAAGAAGATACTGTTAACCAGCCAAGGGCATCACCGGGATATCAAGGGCAGAGGCCCTTGGCTGGTTGACCTGTGTTTTCGTCAGCGTCTTAACACTATCTGACAGAGGAGTCAATCATGATAGAACGTCTGACTGCGGACGATAGGAAACATTAGGGCCGTCTCGCCAACTCTCGAGGCCTCAGAGGGACTACGGCGACGCACCGTCGCTTTTGGTAACGAGCAGTCGCCAAGTACCTCGATCTGCAATCTACAATGCCGTTGTCACCGAGGGTCCAGTGCCGGAGCGCCCACCGGCGCAGGCGCGCGCGCCAGTTGCGGATCGACAAAGGGCCGTTCCGGGTGCATCAGTGGCGCAAGCGCCGCGCCGAGGAGCAGGAGCCCGAGCGATCCGGCAAAGGGCAGCACCCAGTTCCCGGTCCTATCCGCCACGATGCCAAATGCGAGCGGCGACAGAATCGCCGCCAGCGCCGATCCCGAGTTCATGAGCCCACTCGCCGTCCCGGAGTATTTGCCAGCGATGTCCATCGGGATGGCCCACATCGGCCCGATGATCATCTCCGCGAAGAAGAACGCGGCGCCCAACGCGATGACGATCGCTGTCAGATTCGTCGTCAGGAAGATCGTCAACATGCACGCGAACGATGCGAGGAACGCGAACATGGCGAGGTTCCGGCGCGCTTTCTTGAGGTCCCCGGTTCTGTGCAGGATGCGGTCGCTCAACTCGCCTCCGAGCAGGTTGCCGATGACCCCCGGCATGTACACGGCCGCGGAGAAGAATGCCGACGTTCGAGTATTGAAGCCGTACTCGTTCTGGAAGAACGACGGCAGCCAGCTCAGATAAAGCCACAACGTCCAGCCGTAACAGAAGTACACGATAGTGACCGGCAGAATGCGGCGCGTCAGCGGTCCCCACGGGACCCTCGGCCGCTCGGCATGCGAGCGTTGCCCGCGATTCGGCAGCCGGTCGAGATCCGCGGCGGTGATGGCTTTGTGCTCCGACGGGACGTCGCGGAAGTACCAGAACCACGCGAGGACCCAGACGAGACTCGTGCAGCCCAGGATCACAAAGGAGCCGCGCCATGACGTCAGCCCGATGAGCCATGCCACGAGCGGCGGCGTCAACACGAGCCCGGCGCGCGCGAACGCGTGCGTGATGCCCTGCGCGAACCCGCGTCGTCCCGCCGGTGTCCAGCTCTGCATCGCCCGGGTGGCCACCGGGAACGTTGCGCCCTCGCCGACGCCGAGCAGGATGCGCAGGAAGAGTAGGCTCATCAGGCCCCCGGCGAGCCCCGTCGTGATCGTCGCGCCTGCCCAGATCAGGCCGCAAATGAACAACGTTCTCCGAGGGCCGAACCGGTCGCCCACCCACCCGCCGAACACTTGAAAGAGCAGGTAGGGATACCCGAAGACCGAGAAGATGAGGCCGTACTGCGTGGCCGACAGCCCCAGCTCTTTCCTGATATCGCCGGCGGCGGTTGCTATGTTCACGCGGTCGACGTAGGTGATCAAGTACATCAGGCACAGCAGAAACAAGACGAGCCCGGGCGGAGTCAGTCGCTTCATGGGGCCTCCAATAGGACTACCTTTGCCCTTTGACCTTTGCCTTACGCGTGTCTATCTCGTTCGCCTTACTAGTTCGCCTTGCGGAAAATCACCAAGAACAGATCACTCGGCTGGCTCTGCGCCGACCACTTCGGGTTCTGGCTCACCATCGTCAGCCCGGCTGCCTTCACTTCCTGGATCACGACATCCGGGGGCACGCCGTGGCCGCCGCGGCTGGCCGGGACACCTGCGGGCACCTCGCTGTTCGGACGTGGCGGGAAGTCGATCACCGCGAAACGCCCGCCTGGTTTCAGCGAGGCCGCCACGCTCCGGAGCACGTCGTTCGGCTGAGTCAGGTGGTGGTATGCGTCACGAATCAGGATGGCGTCGCAGCAGTTCGCGGGCAGATTCGTGGAGCGCTCGGCGCCCTCCAGCACGGTGACGTTGGTCAATCCCTCACCCGTGGCGGTTTCCCGGAGAAACGCCAGTTGCTTCTGTCCGATATCGCTCGAATACACACGGCCGGACGGTCCGGTCCACTTCGAAAACGCCGTAGTCCAGGCGCCGAATCCCGCGCCGACGTCTGCGATCGTCATTCCAGGCTTGAGTTGCAGGAGCTCGACGAGCCGCGGCACTTCGATGGCCGCGGTCTTGATCATCGCCTCGGTAAGGCCCTGTTGACCGCCCTGTGGCGGGGCAGCGGCCTGCTGCGCAATCAAAGACGTAAGGAGCAGGACGACGAATGCAGAAACGGTGACGACTTTGCGCATGGGGATCTCCTCGCGGCGAGCCTTACAGTTTGAACAGATCATCGAATGCCTTTCGCGCATCATCGACGCGCGGTGTCGTGGTTTCGCGCTCGACCGTGGTGCGCGGCGCATACAGGGCGCACGAATTCTTCGTGTTCTTCGGCGCGATTCGGGCCGGCACCGCCTGCATGCACTCGAACCGGCTGCCCGGATCGAATGACGTGCACTGCGCACACGAGTGGAGCTCCACGCCGCAACGCGGGCACCGGCTCTCGAGGCCCACCTCGACAGCGTCAATCACGGCACCGCACGGCGCGCAGCGGACCACCTCGCGGAAGCCCGGCATGTTGATGGTGCGCGGCCCAAGCTGCGAGATGCGGCGCGTGGCGGCCGGAGCGCCAGGTTCCGGCGCCGGGCGCGCGGACTGCGGCTTCCGTTCTCGATCGCGGTCGTCGTCCTGGTATCCGCGCTGCCGGTATTTGCGCTCGCTCATGTGCCTGTCAAACGTCCGCGCGCGATTCTACGCCCTTCGACGCTCCTGGGGCGCGATTATCTCTTTTGGCGGCGTCGCGCGCCCAGGCTTGATCCTTTTTTCACAACGTGGTAGAAATCAATCGCTTACGCGGGAAAGCACCCGCCCGTTCTGTGCCCTTCTGGTGGCGAGTGACCGGAACACCCACCAGGCGGCGCTCCGACTGTCAAAATTTCGATGCCAGATCTTCAATCGCAGCGCCAATACCCTCGCGCGCGCCAGGTTCCACACGTCCGCCAGCCGGAAGAGCTCCTCTTGTATTGCTTTCATTACGACCCGGAAAGCGGCCGGTACGGGGTGGTGGTGATGAACCTCGTGCGGCTGGGCGGTGTGATGACCGTGCTCTTCATCGGCGGCTTCATCCTGCCGATGCGCCGCCGCGAGTCGCGCGGGCCTCTCGAAGGTCGCGCGTGAGGGTGGAGGTGGACAACCTGTATTTCTTCGTCACCGCCGTGACTGCGTTCTTCGCGCTGCTCGTCGTCATCTGCGTGGTTGTCTTTGCGATCACATACCGCGACCGGACCGGCGACCGAGTAGGCGCGCCGATCGCGGGGTCGATTCCGCTCGAGCTGGTATGGTCCATCGTGCCGTTTTTCACCTCGATGGCGATCTTCGGCTGGGCGACCCTCGTCTTCTTCAGGCGTGGCTGAGCGGCGGAGGCGGCGGCCTGTCGATGTCGGCGCGGGGGGAGCAACTGTTCCAGCAGGTAGAGGACGAACATGACGACACGGGCACGGGCGCCGTTCGAGACGGCGGCAACGGGGCTTCACGCGCTTGACAATCCGTGGCAGGAGTCATACGTTGCCTCTTCACGTGGGGCTAGCGAGGCTGCGCCTCAGACCACCGAGCATGTGGCTCCGCCTCGCTAGGGCAGTGTCTGCTTGCCCGCACTCTGTGCGGGCGAGACATCTTGAAGGGCCGGCAAAAAACCTTGACTCATTTGGTGCGGATTCTTGCCCTTCAAAGACGTCTAGCGAGGCCGAGTACGAGCGCCTCCAAGCGCCGTGTCCGCGCGACCTTCGGCAAGCAGCTGGCCGCCACGCAGGTATGAGCATGGAGCACTCTCCCGAGGGCACCAGCCCGCCGCCCCGCCGCGGCCCCTCCGTCGACCTCGACCCGACCGGGATCGTCACGGGCAAGAGCCCGGACAGGCAACGCCGCCAGTTCCTGAACTATTCGTTCTACCGGCTCGACCCGGTGTTCCGGCGGCTCCCCGCCGACGAGCAGCGAGTGGCGGCGGCCGGGTTCATCGAACTGGTGCGGAAGTGGGA
>JBOGIR010000332.1:0-14067 GCA_050742335.1 Vicinamibacterales bacterium
TTCCTTCCCCATCAGCTCCCGCTCTCCAGCTGCTCCTGCCAAGTCCCTGAGCTCTCCCGAGCTCGGCAGCCTTCTCGCGCGGTCAGGCGTTCCGTGTCGGCCTGACCTCCATAGGGCTTCATCATCACCAACACAACCGATCTCCGGCGTAGCTACCAACTACCAACTACTGCCTACCGCCTACTGCCTACCGCCTACTGCCTACTGCCTACTGCCTACTGCCTACTGCCTACTGCCTACTGCCTACTACTGAATACTGCTCAGTCCACCCCCCTGACGACCCGCTGCCCCTTGAGGAACAAGTCCGACCACAGTTTTGACCATTTCTGGTCTTCGTCCAACGTGATCGTCGGGTCGATCATCTCGTACGGAAAATCGTTGAGGGGCGAATGCACCGCGCGGCTCGACGGGACACGATTGCGGTCCTTGAGGATCGTCTGCCCCTCGCGTGACAGCACGAAGTCGGCAAACAGGAGCGCCGCGTGCGGGTGCTGCGCGCGCCGCGCGACGCCGATCGCGTTCGGCCGTCCGAAGGTCGGCGTCAACGCCTTCCATTTGATCGGCGCACCCTGGACGGCGACGCGCTCCGCGTTGTGGTTGTAGATGTTGGCCGCCAGCGGGATCTCCCCCGACGCGACGAGCTGTCCCACGAGCGTATGACCGCTGCGAATCTGCGGTCGGGCAGCGGCCAGCTTGCGAAAGAAGGCCAACCCCTTCTCCTCGCCCATGTGCTTCACCATGGCGCCGAACCAGTCGACGTCGCCCGCTTCGAGGCCCACCTTGCCGACGAACCGTGGATGCAGAAGGTCGTCGTAGCCGTTCGGCACTTCGTTCGGCTTCACCAGGCGCGTGTTGTAACCGATGGTGAAGAAGTTGAAGCGGTCGGCGACGTACTGCCGGTGCTTCGGAAAGGCGGCGGGCGGCAGGTCGATGAAACTGGGGCTCTGAAACTGCTCGAGCAGCCCTTCGCGGAAGAGCGCCTCCATCTCAGGGCCGTTGGTCTCGAAGACGTCGCAGGTGAAGCGGCCGGCGCGCGCCTCCGTCACCGCGCGCTGCACGACCTTTTCACTGGCCGACCGCCAGAGCTGCGCCTTCACGCCGTATTTCTTCTCGAAGACAGCCGTCAGCGGCACCGAGTCCTGCGTGTTGAGCGACGTATAGAGGACGACGGTGCCCTCCTTGCGCGCGCCCGCGAGGATGCGGGCCTGGCGGTCCGCCGCCTCGAGCATGTAGAGCGCGCGATGCGGCGACGACTGCGCACGAGCCTGGGCGCGCGCCAACCCGGGCGCGGCGAGCAGTCCCAGCAGGGCACGATGGAAGGCCCGGCGACCGATCTTGTTCACGCTTCTACCTTCTCGCTTCTCGGTTCGTGTTCATGTTCGGTTCGCACTGTTCACGTTCGGGATCGGCGGGTCTGCTGCGTGGACCCGCGTCCCAGCGGAGAACGGGTAGTTTCGCGTACCGGGCAGCGCGGGACCGTATGTCCGGAGCAAAACCGTAGGCATCGCGAAGCTGGCATACCCCGGCCGGCCGTCGGCGAAGGCTGAGGATGTGACATGTTTCCTCCGCTGTTCATCTGGCCGTCGCCACTCGCCCGCGAAGATAGCTCTCGACGATCTCTGCGTTCAGCACCACCGCCGGGTCGTACTCCGGCGCGTTCTCGAGCTGCTCGAGATCGTTGAGCCCGCACGCCTTGAAGATGCGGTTGATCACCGAGATCAGACGCACCGGCCGGTCCGGGCTCGCGTTGAAGTGCTGGTGGATCGTGTTCGGCGGCACGTAGATGACGTCGCCCGCCTCCCACTCGTACCGCTTCACCTCGTCCTGCGGCGTCCAGTGATACGTGTCGGTGATCTCCACGTCGCAGTCCTGGTGCAGGTCGTACCCCTGCCCCTCGAGCACGTAGAGACACTCCTCGGCGAGATGGCGGTGCTTCCCCGACCTGCTGCCGGGCGGCACGATCTGCATGTAGGCGTCCACCGTCTCCATGCGCGTGTTCATCGCCTCGTTGATCAGGTGCTTGAGCAGGCCCTGACGCGACATTTCCCACGGCATGTCCTCGGGGTGAATCACCTTCCGGCGTTTCGCGTTCCTCGCCGGCGCCGTCGAGGCGTCATCCAGCAGCGCCTGGTAGAACTTCTCGTTGGCGCTCCCCTTCCGCCACGCTTTCGATTCACTCCATGGCAAGGGATTGTCTCCTTGAATTACGAATTTACGAATTTACGGATTGACGAATTGACGGATTGAATCGACGAATTGTCGGACCGCCATCCGCAAATTCGTAAATCCGTAAATCCGTAAATCCGTAAATGATTCAGTTTTCATGATTGAAGTTCGTTTCTTCCTCGCGCACCCGGAAACCCTCGGCGCCGGGCGCCGGCTTCGTCGGGCGCGGCTCCACCAGCTTCTGGAAGAGCATGTTCATGAACATGAACATCGGCTTCGTCTTGAGGACGAGCGCGCGGGCCGGCTGCGTCGGGCTGGCGTTGAAGTGCTGGTGCACACAGTTGTTGTGCACGATCGACACATCGCCTGCTTTCCAGTCGTAGCGGACGCCGTCATGAATTTCGTAGCCTTCACCATCCAGGATATAGAACGCCGCCTCGTTCACGTGGCCGTGCTTCTGCGACCTCGCGCCCGGGGCCCACTCTTCCATATGGAGGTGGAACATCTGCGTGATGCCGTCCTTCGGCTCGACGTAATGGCGACTGAAGGTCTGCGGGCCGTCAACGAACCGGATCAGACGGCCCTTTCGCACGCGCGGCATCGAGCGGAGCCGCGCGAGCTCTTCTTTCAGGTTGTAGTGCCCCTGAATGGCGCGTACGAAGATGCGGTCCTTCTTGCTGTGGTAGTGGGATTCGTTGACGATCGGCTCGGCTGCGACCGCTCCCTCTTTGTCGTCCTTCGTCATTGGCGATATCCACGGTCCGGCTGAAGCCGGACACTACGTACTTAGACTCCGTAATCTTCCAGCCTGAACCGCTTCGGCTTGAGCGTGCGGCACAGCTCCCGGTTCAAGCCGGCCTGCGGCAGGCCGATGCCGACCTCGTGCGCCATCGCCTGGATGATTTCCATGTCGTCGTCGGCCCACGCCATCGTGTTCTCGCCCCAATGCCGCAGCGCGTAATTGTCGGCGCTGCTCATGAGGAGCGCCTCGCGCAGACGGCCCACATCGACGCCGAAACGCCTGGCGAGCGCCAGCGCCTCGTGGTTGGCGACGACGCACGCCCACATCACGAGGTTGTTGGCCGCCTTGGCCACTTGCGCAGTGCCGACCTCGCCCGTGTGGACGATGTCGGCGGAGAAGCAGGCGAACACGGGTCTGAGCCGCTCCATCACATCGGGGTCGCCGCCGATGAAGGCGAGCAGCGTGCCGGCATCGGCCGCGCGTCCGCCGCGCGCGACGGTCGAATCGACCAGGTGGACACCAAACGGCCTGGCACTCTCCGCCAGCTCCTGCACGGTGCGCGGGTGCACCGTGGAGAGCACGGCCACGATTGTCCCGCGCTGGAGGTCGCCGAGCAAGCCGTCCGGCGACATGAGCGCGCGCAGCTCCCGGTCGTAGCCGACGCAGACGAGGACGGCCTCGCTGGCCCGCGCCAGTGACGTCAGGCTGTCGGCCCACGTGGCTCCCAGCTTCGCCACCACACCCTGCCTGGCCGGGTCGATGTCGTAGGCGGCGACGGCGAGACCCTTGCGCGCCATGTGCCCAATGATCGGCTGGCCCATTCGACCGGCACCGATGACACCGACGGCTTTGATCGCGGCTACAGTCTTCATCCCTGATCCCTGACCTCTCCAGTCGCTGGTCTTTGGTCTTTGGTCTTTAGTAGGCTCTCGGCTTTGGGCTTTGGGCTTTAGGCCTTCCCTGATCCCGATCCCTGATCCCTGCTTTTATCTCTTCTGCGTGACCGTGTCGAGCAGCGCCGGCTGGCCCTTCTTCACCTGCTCGACGGCGCGGCGGAGGGCCTGGGGCAGCCCCTCGGGCGACTCGAACGGCCCCTCGGCATACCACCCCATCGATCGCGCCATGGCCGCGAAGTCGGGCGCGGGGCCGTCGAGGTCCATGCCGATATGCGCGCGCTCCACGGGCGTGCCGCGCAGCATGGCCATCCGGATCTGATGCTCCCAGTCGTTGTAATAGGAGCGGTTGTTGTACATGACCACCAGCATCGGGATGCGATGCTTGGCGACGGTCCACAGCGCGCCCGCGTCGAACATCAGGTCGCCGTCGGGCTGCATGTCGACCACGAGCCGTTGCTCATCGCGGTGCGCCAGCGCCACGCCAATCGAGATGCCAAACTGCGTGGCCGTGCCGAGCGATCGCCCCGGATGCCGGTAGGGCTTGTCGAAGTCCCAGAGCTTGCGCGTCCAGTGTTCCAGCGTGCCCGCGCTGAGAACCCAGTCCTCGTGCTTGATCGCATCCCACACCTCGGATGCGAGCCGCGGCAGCGCAATGGGGCTCGCGTCCCAGTCCTCTCTCGCGTCGCGTGCCCATGTTTCGCGCCGGGCCGCGCTCTTCTCCGCCGTCCCGGCCGCGCGCGACCTGATGCGGTCGCGCAGTTGTGCGTCGTTCGCCACCCGAGCCTTCAGCAGCCGGGTCAGCGCGGGGATGGCCAACGTCGTGTCCGCAAGGATGCGGATAGCGGCATGATGCAGCCGCTGATAGTCGAGCGTCCAGCTCGAGAGCTCGAGGTCGCCGAATCCAATGTCGATCCACGTTGCGCCGGCGGGAACGATGGACGAGATCTGCCGCGTCGCGCTCACCAGCTCGGTCGTTGGCCGCTCCCAGTCGCGCGTGTCGAGACAGAGCACGAGATCCGCGTCGCGGAACACGTCCTTCGTGTAGCTCATGTTGAGCGGGTGGCGCGACGGGAAGTTCAGACGGCTGTCGACGTCGTACACGGGGATGCCGGCCGTCTCGGCGAGCTCGACGAGGGCGTGAAAGCCCTCGGCCTCGCGGCCCACGTATTCGGCGATGATCACCGGTCTGGCGGCCGAGGCGATCAGGTCGGCGGCGCGTTCGATCGCGTCCGGGTCGGGCGCGATCCGCGTCGGCACCTTCGCCGCACCGGTGGGCGGCATCGGCACGTCGCGATCGAGCTTCTGCTCCTGCAGCCAGGCGTCATAGCACATGTAGATGGGGCCCCGCGGCTCGGTCATCATCACCGAGTACGCACGCGAGAACGCCTCGGGCGCGCCATCGATCGTGTGCGGCTGATAGTCCCACTTCGTATAGGGCCGCACCTGCTCACCCTGGCTCTGCGCCGTGTGAATCCAGTCGATGCGCGGTCGGCGCTTCGTCTCGTCCATCGGCCCCGTCGCACCGATGATGAACACCGGCACGCGGTCGATGTAGGCGTAGTAGATCGCCATGTTGGCATGGAGCAGCCCGACCAGGTTGTGCAGGATCGCCACCATCGGCCTGCCACTCGCCTTTGCATACCCATGCGCGATCTGCACCGCCGTCTCCTCGTGCTGACAGAGGAGCAGCGTCGGACGATTGCCGCCGTAGTTGACGATGGAGTCGTGGAGGCCGCGGTAGCTGGCGCCTGGATTGATGGCGGCGTACGGCAGGTCGTGGGCGTGCAGCAGGTCGACGATGAGGTCAGAGGCCCAGCGGTCGTTGACCATCAGGCCACCTTGAGCACGATGCATTTCTCGGGATTGAGCTGGACGAATATGGCGTCGCCGACCTTCGTGCGGAGCGTGGGATGGCGCCGCGAGAGCAGCGTTCGCGCGCCGACCTTCACCTGAAAGTCCACCGCTTCGCCGAGAAACACCTTCTGATCCACGCGTCCCTCCCAGATGTTGTCGCCCGATGGCCGTGTCTCGGACAGCTCCACGTCTTCGGGACGCACGGACACGGCGACGCGCTCGCCGGAGTGCAGTTCGTGCGGCGACTGCACCTCGACGTCGCCGATCTCGGTGCGGACGACGTAGGAGGTCCGGCTAAAGCCGGACACTACGTCCCCCTCGGTCCGGCTCAAGCCGGACACGACGTACTCCTGGTGCACGCGTGATTCGCAACGAACGACGGTGCCGTCGATGAAATTGGTGTTGCCGACGAAATCAGCCACGAACTGATTCGCCGGCTGCTCGTAGATCTCGCGCGGGGTGCCGATCTGCAGAATGTGTCCCTCGTTCATCACTGCGATCTGCCGCGAGAGCGCGAGCGCCTCGCTCTGATCGTGCGTGACGTAGACGGTGGTGATCTTCAGCTCGCGCTGGAGGCGCTTGAGCTCGAAGCGCATCTTCTCGCGGAGCTTCGCGTCCAGGTTCGACAGCGGCTCGTCCAGCAGGAGCAGCGCCGGCTCCATCACCAGCGCGCGCGCGAGCGCCAGGCGCTGCTGCTGACCGCCCGACAGCTTCGTCGCCTCGCGGTCCGCGAGCGCGCCGAGCTGCACGGCGTCGAGCACGCGCATCACCTTGTCGCGAACGTCCGTGCGCGACAGGCGGGTCCGACGCTCGATGTGACCAGACCTCGCGTCGGGACCCGCCCCACGTACCTGCAGGGGGAACGCGGCATTTTCGAACACCGTCATGTGGGGCCAGATGGCGTACGACTGGAACACCATGCCGAAGCCGCGGCGATTGGGCGCCACGAACACCCGCGTCGCCGACGAGTACACGATGCGGCCGTTCACCGAAATCTCCCCCGCACGCGGCCGCTCGAGCCCCGCGATCGACCGCAGCGTCGTCGTCTTGCCGCAGCCGCTGGGACCGAGCAGCGTGAACAGCTGCCCTTCGGCCACGGTGAAGCTGACGTCCTGCGCCGCCTTGACGATCTCGCCTCGCTCGTTGGGATATTCGGTGAAGAGACCTTGGACGACGAGCATGTCTATTGATGATTGACGATTGGGAGATTGACGACTGTTGACGATTGACGATTGACGATCGGTCGAATTGATTGGCGACTGTCGATGTGCATCATCAATCGCCGATCAATTCGACACTCACAAATCATCATTCGACAACAATCTTCAATCGATCGATCGATCGTCAATCGTCACTATTCCTTGACCCCGTACTTCCGTCCCAGCCACTGCGCGACGAGCACCAGCATGAAGAGGGAGATGATGAAGAGCACGCCGAGCGCGGACAGCTCGACGTACTGGCCATTCTCCCACAGCTCCCAGATCACGATGGAGATCACCTGCGTATCGGGACTGTACAGAAGGATCGACGTCGAGAGCTCGCGGATCGAAACAATCATCACGTAGATCCAGCCGGCGAGGAGTCCCGGTTTCAGCAGCGGCAGGATCACTCTCCGAAACGTCGTCGTCCACGACGCGCCGCACATCGCCGCCGACTCCTCGAGCTCCTTGTGAATCTGCACCATCGACGTCGTGCTGTAGCGCAGCCCGTACGGCATGAAGCGCGTGATGTAGGCGATGAGCATGATCCAGATCGTGCCGTAGATGCCGACGTCGACGTTCAGGTAGAAGATCATGATCGACAGGCCCAGCACGAGTCCCGGAAAGACGATCGGCAGCGAGGCGACGTTATCGAGGAGCCACCGGCCCGGGTACTTCGTCTTCACCACGACCCAGCAGATGACGGAGGCGACGAGCATCACGATCGTGGCCGCCCCGAAGGAGAGCATCACGCTGTTTAACACCGTGCGTGGGAGATTCGGGTAGTCGAGGATGAAGCGATAGGGATCGAGCGTGAGGTTCTGCAGCGCCTCCATCGAGGGGACGGCATAGAAGCGCTGAAAAGACGACCACAGCAGCACCAGGAACGGCAGCACGACGATCAGCAGGAAGTAGACGATGAAGATCGCGGCCGTCAGCCACCGCCAGGCGCCCAGGTCGATGAGGCGCGGACGGAAACCCTTGCCGGTCATGGTGGCGTACTTGGATCCCTGACCGGACAGCCTCGACACGAAATACACGCCGGCGGTCGTGATGACGAGCAGCGCCATCGCGTACGCCGAGGCGAGGCCGACCTGGCTGGGATACCGGTGCACGGCCTGGTAGATGGCCGCGGTGAAGACGACGATCCCCGACGGCAGGCCCAGCAGCGCGGGCACCTCGAACGACTCGATGGCCCGGACGAACAGGATGAGCATCGTGGCGACAATGGCCGGCCACGTCAGCCTCAACGTGACGCGCCGCAGGACCTGGAACACTCCGGCGCCGCTCATCGTGGCCGAGTCCTCGAGCGACGGGTCCATCGCGCGAAACGCCGCGCTCATCAGGAGAAACGCCATCGGCGAGTAGTGCAACCCATCCACCCAGATCATCCCCGGCAGCGAGTACACGTCGAACAATGGCTCTTCGAGACCAAGCCACCCCTGTGTCACAAGGTTGATGATGCCGATCTGCGGGCTGGCGAGAAGAATCCACGCCACCGTGAACAGAATCGAGGGGATGACCAGTGGAATGAGCGAGAGGGCGAAAAAGACGGTTTTGAACGGTGTGTTGGTGCGCTCGTTCATCCACGCCAGCGCGGCCCCGATCACGAACGCGAAGATGGCGGTCCCGGAGGCGAACTGGATTGAGGTCCAGAACAGCGACAGCGTGTCGGCGCTGCCGTACGCCGCGGCGTAGTTGCCGAGTGTGAAGACAGCGTCCGCGGCCGCCGACTGCGGCGTGCGGAAGCTCTGCCACAGGAGGAAGGCGAGGGGAATGAGGCCGATGTAGACGGTGAAGGCGACGCATGCGCCTATGACCACCCACTTCCAGTCGAAACGCCCCAGCCGGTGCCACGCGCCACGCAGCTCATCCCTCGACGGTACTCGGGATGAACCTGAGCCCGTCGAAGGGTCAGTGGTCGTGGTGGTGATCGTGCTCATGTCCGTGGTCGTGCGTGTGCTCGTGATGATGATGGTGATGGTGATGCCCGTGATCGTGCGCCCGCCCCTCGACGGCGGTCGCAGGCTCATGCGCGTGCGGAACGCGCGGGTCCGCGCTGAAGACCAGCGACTTGATCGTCACCGGCACCGTGAACGACGGCATCCGGACCCGGCCGAGGTCGATGTAGTCGAAGTCCCAGAGCGCGATGCCGTCGAGCACCAGCACCTCCGACGTGACGCGCAGCTCTTCCCTGAGAATCGCGCCGAGCGTTTGCGCGATGTCGCCGTCGAGGATCAGGAACAACGGCCTGGCGTGGGCGATCGTGCGCGGCAGCGCCTCGACAATCCCGCGTGCGAGGCCGGCAATGCGCGCATAGGCCGGCGTGCCGCGCCAGCGGAACGCGAGCGCCACCTCCGACTCCCCCTCGACCAGATCGAAGCTGCGCAAGTGGTCCTGAATGGCCGAGGCCACTGCCGCCGGCTCCACCGTCTCGCCCAGCTTCACGTGCGGCTGAATCACCTGCAGGTTCTTTCGCGGCAGGAGCTCGCCTGGACTCGAAATGTAGATGGTGTTCCCCGACAGTTGCACGCTGTACTCCGACGCGCCAAGCGCCGTCGCCCGGATGCACTCGCCCGCGGGGAGCAGAGGACACGGGAACCGCCCCGCGTCCAGACGCTCCCGGATGGCGCGGCCGAAACGGCGGCCAAGGTCGCCGAAGTCGCGCTCCTCCCGCCCGTACACGTACTCGCCTACGCCGCCCGAGAACATCGCGCCCTCGATGCCGCCGAGCACGCCGAGCGGCTCGGTGAGCCACAGGCCTTCGACCTCACGCGGTGCCGGATCCTGCGTGAGCGCCGCCACGAGCGCGTCGGCCATCCAGGAGGTGACGCGATCCAGATCGGCGTCACTCACGGTGTCGCCGAGGTTCCAGGTGCAGCCGGCCAGCGCGGCCAGGCGTTTGCCAGCGGGATCGAGGCGCATGAGGCGACCTTCTCCGTCGATCACGGCAAGGCGGCCTCCGAGGTGAATCGCCGCCGTATGGACAATCGTGCCGTTCTCGACGAGCGCGAGCTTCGTGGTGCCGCCGCCGATGTCGATATTGAGAATCGGGACGCCGCGCGCGTGCGACACCTCGGCCGCACCCGACCCGTACGCGGCGAGCATCGACTCCATGTGATGCCCCGCCGCCGCGCACACGAACTCGCCGGCCACCTCCGCCAGCACCTCGGCAATCGCCTTCGCGTTCTCGCGGCGCAGCGCCTCGCCCGTGAGGATCACGGCGCCCGTGTCGATGTCGTCCGGATGCACCCGCGCCGTCTCGTACGCCTCGTCTATGATGCGGCCGATGCCCTGGTCGTCGATCCGTTCGTCATCGAGATACGGCGTGAGCGCGACGGGCGACTGGTGCACCGTCTCGCGTTCGACGACGAAGTAGCGGCTGGTCAACTCCTCCGACAGCCGGCGCAACTGCAGGCGCGAGAAGATGACCTGGGTGCCCGCGGATCCGATGTCAATCCCCACCGACAGCAGCGAGATGTTGTCCTGCAGCCACAGGCTCGTGGCCGTCGGGTCGTACTCGCCGTCGGAGTCGTCGTGGTCGTGATCGTGGTCGTGGTCCGATTCTCCATCCTCGTGCGCGTGCATGGGATCCATCCCAAGGAGGTGATCCTCGAGCGTATGCGGACGTGTCTTCTTCGGGTCGTCGGTCACACGAATCTCGCCAGCACCACGTGAATCGTCGCGACCACAGCGATGAACACAACCGTGGCGATGGCGCCGATCCTGATCATCCGCTCGATGCCGATCTCACCCGCGGCAAAGGCGGTGGCCGCCGTCGCGCCCGCCCAGGGAAAGATCAGGCCGACCGCGAGATTCCCGATCAGAATCGCCATCGAGGCAGGGTTATACCCGATCTGTGCGGCCGCTGGAATGAAGATGCTGCAATAGAGCGCGGTGCCGGAAATGAAATTCGTGCTCACGGCTACGACCGAGGCCGCGAGGTATGGGAGGACGGCGAGGCTGATGCCGAGGCCTCGTATGACTCCTCCCATGAGCTCGACGAAGCCGAACTGTGTGAGTGCGTCGGTCATCGCGACCGCGCCGCCCACCAGGAACATGCTGTTCCATGGTCCGTGTTGTTCGGCGTCCTTCCACGATAGTAGCGCGGTGTCGGCCGCATCCGAAGAACGGATGGTGAACAGGAGGAACATGACGGCGGGCGGCACCACCCAAATCGGGAGCGCGCGTGCAATCCACCCCGCGGCAACCTGCTGTCCGCCGAGCACGAGCTCGGCGAGCGTTGGCAGCGTGAACAGCAGCACCATCATCGCGAATACGAACAGCACGCGGCGCTCGTTCGGGCGCAGCGGTCCGAGCTTGGCCCGTTCGGCGCTCAGGAATGCTTCGCCGCTCGGGATGTCGCGAATCTCCGGCCGCACGAGCACCCACAACGTCGCGTAGAAGGCGAGGTGCAAGGCGAGAAACACAGGAACCCCGACCGCCATCCACTCGAAGAACCCGAGCTGCCGGCCCGTGAACTGCTCGAGCAACGCCACCGAGATGGCATTGTGCGGCACCCCCATGATCGTCGCCGTGCCGCCGGCGACCGCCGCATAGAACGTTCCCAGCGTGACGAACGCGGCAAAGTTCGTGTGCTGAGCCGGCTGCGCGCCAGTCATCGTCCAGGTGTGCCGCACGAGCGACATGCCGATCGGAATGGTCATCGCAATGGTTGCCGCGTCGGATACGAACATCGAGATGACGCCTACGATGAACATGTAGGTGAACATCAACCTGTTCGTCTTCCCGCCGATTCCCTTCAGTGCGAGAAAGACGAGCGCGAACCGGTGCGCCAGTCCGTGCTTCTCGATGGCGTACCCCATGAGCACGGTGCCCATGATCCAGAAGAAGATCGGCTGGCCGTACAGTCGCATCGTCTCGGCGATGTCCATGACGCCGGCGGCCGGAAAGACGAGAAACGGCAGCATCGCCGCCATCGCCCACGGCATCGGCTGCGTCATCCACCAGACGATTGCGCAGACGAAGGTCGCCAGCGCCACGCGCCCCTGATACGAGAGGGCCAGCGGCATGCCGAGGACGATCGCGAACGCGATTGGGCCGGAAAGCAGTTTGAGCAGGTACGCCGGCGTGCGCGATGAGGGCGCGCTGCTGGGGTTCTCGAGGGTTTCCGGGATCATGAAGAGCGAAAATCCTATCGCACAATGCGAGGGCAAACCCTACCTGGACGGGGTGATCTTGCGGTACTCCCCCAGATGCAGCTCTTCGACCAGCTCCGGGCACTTGAATTCCAGGAGCCGTACGTTCCTGTCGATGCGCCGATAGAGCGGCATGGTCATCTTCCAGGGCCGCGTAAAGACCTTCGGGTCCTCGATGGTGGCTTCGTACATCAGGTGGTACGCGCTGATCGGCGTATAGCGTTCGATCACGTGGAGCGCGTCGCTGTGGTAGTTCCCCGCCCGGTCGAACCACGTCTGATCGTTGAACGCTGTGACATCGACCACGAGCGTGTCCCCGTCCCAACGGCCGTTCGACCAGCCCATCCACGACTCGTACGGAGCGTCTGTCGGACTGTTGAGCGGTATTTCGCGCCGCGCGTACGAGTACTGGTACACGATCCAGATCACTTTCGGGCTCTGGACGATCTGAAACGGGTGAGGAAGATACGTGGCTCGAGGGACACCAGGGAGAAAACAGTTCACTTCCGGGTCGGCCTCGAGATGCCGGCCGGGCTTTCCAGGCATCGAGCTCCGCCGGTTCGCGTTCCGCCTGGCCAATGCCTCGGGCCGATAGGGAATCCACCCGCCCTCGACGACGCTCTCGCCCGGGAGGATGGCGCCGACCCCACCGGTGACGATGACCGGCGACGGCCCCGCGCCGTGATCCTCGAGGTCGTAGTTCGCCGCATTCATCGCCTGCCAGATGCCGTTCAGGTCGGGCGTGCCGTCCGGCGTACGGGGAATCTCATTCCGCGGCAGGGGGCTCTGAGCCGCGGGCCATGCCGCGGCGAGACACACCATGGCCACCACCACACAGGCGGCCGTGTCTGCGATCGCGTGTCTCGTCATCGCCCGGCTTCGCGTGTCTTCGCGGCCTCGGCCTCGCGCACACGCTCACCACGGAGCGAGTTCGTGAGGGCGTAGTTGCCCTCGTGGCACGCGTACTCGAAGATCGTGTAGTCGTCATCCCTCTCCCACGGCAGATTGAACGTCCAGGGTCTCGTCCACGTCGTGGGGTCGATGATGGTGGCGTAGTACTCGATTCGACTGGGGCCGACCGGCACGAAGTGCTCGATCACATGAAAGTTCCCGAATGGGATGCCTTCCGGAACGCTCGCCCCGGAGCCGCCACCCAGCCGCTGCTTGTCGGTGAAATTCGTGGTTTCGACGACGAGCGTATTGCCTTCCCACCGGCCCACCGGGTCTCCATTCCAGTGGCGGATGTTCTGGCCGACGTGCGGGCGCCCGTCGAGGGGAATGAGACGCGTGTCCAGGCGCTCCCGGACGATCACCACCCATCCCGGCGACTGCATGATGTGCGTACCGCTGTTGTACGCCTGCGGCGCGTTCGGCGTCTGAGAGGCAATACACCGAGCCAGGGCGTGGTAGTCCTCCCACGACGCGAGCTGGCTCGCCCTGGCGAGAATCTCCTTCCGTCTCTGCTCCGCCGCGGGCGTCAACGGAGGATACCGTCCGTCGGGCGGGTCGACGATCAGCGACGTGTTGAGGTTCCTGACGAAGTTCCGATCGTTCCACCACTCGTTGTACGCCCCGACGCCCCTTTCAGTGTCGCGGTTCGGCGCGTTGGCCCGGGCCCATGCTTCGTATTCGGCTGCGTCCGCAAACCTCGCCTTGCCGGCCAGGTCGCCTGGCCGCTCCATGCGGATGACCGACTGGTAGTCCCAGACACCCATCAGATCCGGGTCGCCCCAGGGGGTGCGGGGCGGGTGATACGTCGACGGAGGCGGAGTAAAGGGCTTCGTCGCCGGAGCCTGCGCCGTGACCGGACCGCTATGCGGCTCGGAACGCGAATTTTGTACTGGTTGCGGTTCGCATCGCGGTCCCGGCGCGCGGAGCGCGCCAAAGCAGACACTGTCAACCAGCCAAGGGCTCTGCCGGGATGTCAAGGGCAGGCCCTTGGCTGGTTCGACGGCCAGCGACACGGCGATGACGAGCGCCGGCAGACCCGCTGAAACGAACGCTCGATGGCTCATCGGCTTCTCCTGCCGCGACCCCGAAATCCTACCAGA
>JBOGIR010000333.1:0-16650 GCA_050742335.1 Vicinamibacterales bacterium
CAGAACGACAACTCGATCCCGCAGGCCGGCGCCGTCTACGTGTTCACCCGCACCGGCACCACCTGGACGCAGCAGGCGTACGTCAAGGCGTCGAACACCGGAAAGGCGGGCAAGGGCGGCGACGACATCGGCGACGGCGACCAGTATGGCTTCTCGCTCGCGCTGAGCGGCGACGGCAGCACACTCGCGGTCGGCGCCATCAGCGAAGATAGCGCGGCGAAGCAGATCAATCCGCCTCCGCCCGGCTCCGGCGGGACAGGCGGCAACCAGGGCGACGACTCGGCGCAGTCTGCGGGCGCCGTGTATGTCTACGCGCGGACGGGTAGTACGTGGGCGCAGCAGGCCTACGTCAAGAGCTCGAACGTGGAGGCCGGGGATGGCTTGGGGTTTTCGGTGGCGCTCAGCTTCGACGGCAACACGCTGGCCGCGGCCGCCTTCGACGAGGACGGGGCGGGCAGAGGGATCAATCCGCCAGACGATAATAAATCGATCAACTCCGGCGCGCTTTACGTCTTCACGCGCCAGAACGGCAGCTGGAGCCAGCAGGCGTACATCAAGGCCTCCAGGGGCGAGACGAGCGACGGGTTCGGCTTTGCCACGGCCATCAGCGACGACGGCAACACCATCGCCGTCGGCTCCGGCGATGAGGCCTGCCTGACGCCGGGCATCGATCCTCCCGGGTGCGCCGACGACGCACCGCCCCTGCGAGGCGCGAACATCTGGGTCGGCGCGGCGTACGTGTTCGTCCGGACCGGCACCACGTGGACGGAGCAGACCTTCATCAAGGCGCCCAACGCACGGCCGTACAACTCGTTCGGCGTCAGACTGGCCCTGAGCGGCGACGGCAATACGCTGGCAGTCTCTGCCTATCTCGAGGACAACGCCGGCCGTGGCGTCCGCCCGCCGATGCTCCAGCAATTCCTCGTCCAGGACATGCTCAATGGATGGCGGGAGCACCGGAACCAGGCGGAGGAGTCAGGCGCGGTGTACCTCTACACACGCAGCGGCAGCGCGTGGACGGCGGGCGCGTACGTCAAGGGCGCCAACACTGATGCCGGCGACGAGTTCGGCAGCGCTGTGGCGCTTAGCGGCGACGGCAGGATGATGGTGGTGGGCGCCCACCAGGAGGACAGCGCGGCGACGGCGGTCAATGGCAATCAGGCCGACAACTCGGCGGCTGATGCCGGCGCGGCGTATGTGTTCGTGCGTTAGTGTCAAGTGACCAGTGCCACAGACGACTGGAGGTCACACGAACACGGAGCGTCAGGTGCGCCTCTTCAAGAACGGCCGCAACCAGGCACTGCGGATTCCCCACGACCTGGAATTGCCGGGGCACGAAGCCATCCTGCGAAAAGAAGGGTCCCGCCTGATCGTAGAACCCGTGGCTGGACCCTCGCTCCTTGCGGTGCTCGCGACACTCAAGCCACTCGACGAGGAGTTCCCGCCGATTCCGCGACCCCCAGCAGAACCGGTGGCGCCGTAACGTGGCGCGGCTCTACCTTCGATACGAACATCCTCTCGCACCTCGTACGCCAGCCGCAGGGAGTGGTGGCGGAGCGCCGATCGGCGCGCACGACATGCTGATTGCGGCGCACGCACGCGCCCTCGACGCGGTCTGCGTCACCAGCAACGTGTCCGAGTTCAAGCGGGTGCCCGCTCTGAAGGTTGAGAACTGGTTGAGGTGATCCCGGATCGTACCCTCCGGGGCCTTCACTTCCCCCCTGCCGGCACGCGGCGCTTCAATTCTTCGAACCAGTTCAGCACGACGTTGATCTGCGCGGTGGACTGAGCTCGCTCGAGTTCCTTCACCATCAGAAACCGCTGTCCGTCGGCCGACACGTCATAGCCGGTCCCCAGTTGTGGGTACGAAGTCGCCAGGAACTCTCCCTCGAACAGCACGCGGGGCTTCCCCGCGGAAAAGCTCGGCTGGGTCGTGGTCTCCACGGCTATCATCTTGGCGTTGCTGCGGTAGAACAGTTCCCGTCCGTTGCGGTTCCATGCCGGCTCCGTCCCACCTTCCGTTGAAACCTGCCACTTCCCGCCGGGACCGGGATAGGGTTGCACGTAGATCTCCGGGCGCCCGGATTCATCGGACACATAGGCCAGCCACCGCCCATCGGGGGAAAAGCGTCCCCCTCCCTCGTTGAACGGTGTTCCGAGGAAAGGCTGCGGCTTGCGGTCGCTGAGCTGAAGGACCTGGATGTCCCGCTGATTGGCGGAAGTCCCTTGATGAAAGGCTATGCGTTGTCCATCCGCCGACAACGATGTCGAGATTTGGAGCCCCTCGCTTGTTGCCAGCCGCTCCAGTTGGCCGCTGCCGTCGCGAGTTGCCAGAACAGGTTCCGTTGACCTTCTTTGTTTGACGTGAACACGATCCGCTTGCCGTCCGGCGTCCAAAGTGGGCTGTCGTTCGCAGTTCCTTCAAACGTCAATCGGGTCAATGTATCCCGCGTGAGATCGTGGAGCCAGACTTGCGGGCCGATTTCTACTGCCACCCGTTGGCCGTCCGGGGAAAGCTGGGGATGGTTGTAGGCTCGTGGAGGGGAGGCCACAGCCTGTTCCTCCCCGGTGCGGTTGACCCACACAAGCCTGCGTTGAGCTTCCTGATTGGGACCACCTGGAACGTAGACCAGGGATCCATCACCGGACAGGCTGAAGAATGTGGCCCCCGTCGCTGCACCCGCATCTCTGACCCCCTCGACGAGGGGCACTGGACCGCCGGTGACCTCGAGCCGGGCGAGATCGAAGGGGACCGCGAGCAGGGCCCCGCTGCGTGCGTACACCAGGTGTCCCGTCTCGACATAGCGTGCGTCGCGGCCCCCCCTCAGTACGACCTTCCGCTCACCGCCGTCCAGCGACTGGACGACGATCTGCGCTTCATTCCACCCGCTGCCGATGGTGCCGAGCGTGAACAACACCGCTTGCCCACCGGGAAGGAGCTGCGGCCCATGCGCCGCTTCTTTCTTTTCATCCACGGCGACGAGTTGCTCGGGAGTCCCACCCTGGCCAGACACGCGCCAGATTCCAGCGGGCCCTCGACCGTAGACAATCGTATCGTCCGCTCCCCAGCTCGCGCCCCAGGTACCCTGCTGCGCGTCACACAATTTCACGGGCGCCCCGCCGGTGAGGGCGACTCTCCTGAGCTCGCCGGCTTGCCAGAACCCGATCCACTGGCCATCGGGTGAGAAGAAGGGATCTCCCGAACCGGTGGCAGTTTCCGTTCCCTGAATCGGTGTGGAGTCGAGTTGATCGATCGCCCGCAGGTGGAGACGGCCATTCGCCACGTACACCAGATGGGTCCCTCGAGGCGACAGAGCGACCACGCGGCGACCCCCGATGGAAAATTGCTGGTCCGCTGGCAGCGCGATCACAAAGCGCGACACGGGCTGTGGGTCTGGCGACGACGCCGGCCTCAGAAACGAGATCGCCACGCCCGCAATCGCTGCGCCCAGCAGCAATGTGCCCAGGCTGAGGAGCAGGGGCCGCCGCGCAAGGACGGGCACGCCCTGAGCCACGGCGGTTGGTTCGAGTGTCGCCGCCGCGAACCCCGAACCGGTATCGCGTTTGAGCCGGGCCAGGTCGATTCGCAACTCCGCCGCGCTTTGGTACCGCAGCTTGTGATCCTTCTCCAACGCCTTGCTGATGATGCGCTCCAGCTCGACGGGCACTTCGGGATTCACACGAGCCGGCGACAGCGGACGTTTGTGGAGAATCGCGTCGAAGACAGCCACGGAGCTGCTGCCCTGAAACGGCAATCGGCCCGTCGCCATCTCGTAGAGCACCACGCCGAACGAGAACAGATCGGTGCGCCCATCGACGTCCTGGCCCAACGCCTGCTCCGGCGACATGTACGCCACCGTGCCGAGGGCTGTGCCGGGGCTGGTCAGCTGCTCTTCCGTTGGTGCCGCCGTCGCCAGCTGCGAAGCCCCCGTCACCGCGACATTGTCTTGTTGCCGTACCTTGGCCAACCCGAAGTCCAGAATCTTGGCGTGGCCGCGATCGGTCACGAAAATGTTTGCGGGCTTGATGTCGCGGTGCACGATCCCTTTCGCGTGGGCGGCGTCCAGAGCATCGGCAATCTGCACGCCCACGTCCAACAACGAATCGGTGGGCACCGGCTTTCCATTGATCTGATGCTTGAGCGTCTGTCCTTCCAGAAATTCCATCGCCAGGAACACCTGGCCGTCGAACTCCTCGATGTCGTAAATCGTGCAGATGTTCGGGTGGTTGAGCGCCGAGGCGGCGCGCGCTTCGCGCTTGAACCGCTCCAGCGTCTGGCGATCTTTGGCAAATTCGTCCGGAAGAAATTTCAGCGCGACCATCCGGCCGAGTTTGGCGTCCTCGGCCTTATAGACCACGCCCATGCCGCCGCCGCCGAGCTGCTCCAGGATGTGGTAGTTGGCAATGGTCTTGTCGATCATGATGCTGTCGCGTAAGCCGGCACAGTATAACGCCACTCACGCCCGGGGGATGGGCGGTCGTCGGCGGTCGATCTCGATGCGGCAAGAGCCGTGGCGGTCCTTGGTGCTTCGTGCCTGGTGCTCGGTCCGGTCTTGGGTGGAGCGCGGCGGCTTGCTTTGTTGAGGGGGGCAGCCTATTCTCAGCACGCTGTGAAAGAACCCTTCATCGACGCCGAGGAGACGATTGACCGGATGGTCGGCAGGCGCGTCAAGCCGGCAGACGGGCTTTCGACCATCACCTGCCACAAGGCGGAGACTCCATCGCGTGGAAACGATCCTTGGGTGGGGTGCGTGTCCCGCGCGGCGTCTATCGCTTCAAGACCCACGAAGAAGCCGACCACCCGGAAACGGTAGAATCTCCGTCATCGTGACGCTGACGCCAGGTACCGCGCTCGGCCCGTATTCGATCACCGCGCTCATCGGCACGGGCGGAATGGGGCAGGTGTACCGCGCGCACGATCGGCGTCTGGACCGGGACGTCGCGATCAAGGTGGCCGCCGAGGCCTTCTCGGAACGCTTCACCCGCGAGGCGCGGGCGATCGCGGCGCTCAATCACACCAACATCTGCCACCTCTACGACGTCGGCCCCAACTACCTGGTGATGGAACTCGTCGAGGGTGAGAGCCCGCGGGGGCCGCTGGCCTTCGAGGAAGCGCTCCCGATTCTCCGGCAACTGATTGACGGCATCGAGGCGGCGCACGAGAAGGGCATCGTCCACCGGGACCTGAAGCCCACCAACATCAAGATCACGCCGGACGGCGTGGTGAAGATTCTCGACTTCGGGCTGGCGAAGGCGATGGAGCCGGACGGGCTGGACAGCCACCAGCACGGCGACGTGACGAACTCGCCGACGATCGCGCCCAGTCTCTCGATGGGTGCCACCATCCAGGGCACGATTCTGGGGACGGCGGCGTACATGGCGCCGGAGCAGGCGAAGGGGAAACAGGCCGACAGGCGCTCGGACATCTGGTCCTTCGGCGTGGTGGCCTACGAGCTGCTCACGGGCCAGAGGCTGTTTCAGGGAGAGACGACGGTCGAGATTCTGGGCGCGGTGCTCAACAAGGACCCGGATCTCTCCGCGACGCCGCAGCGGACGCAGAGACTGCTGCGCTGGTGCCTGGAAAGGGATCGGAAGGACCGGCTGCAGGCGATCGGCGACGCGAGACGGCTCCTGGCGGAAGAGCCTGTCGTCGCGCCACCGCCAACCGTCGCATCGTCATCGCTCAGTCGGTCGGGATTGGCGCTGCGGTGGGCGGCGGCAGTGGTCACCGCGGTCGCGCTCATCGGGCTCGCGACGATGTCGTGGCTCTATGTCTCGGAGAGGCCAACCGAGCAGCCGCTCGTGCACCTGTCGATTCCGCTGCCGGGGAACACCGCACCGGGCTTCATTGCCCTCTCGCCCGATGCTCGAGTGCTGGTGATGAGCTACCAGAATGGTTTAGGACTTCGCGCGCTCGATTCCAGCGAAGTGCGGCCACTCGCTGGAACGCAAGGCGCGCGCACGCCGTTCTGGTCGCCGGACAGCCGCACGATTGCCTTCTTCGCCGATCGACAACTGAAAACCGTCGCCGCCTCCGGTGGGCCTCCGCAGACGTTGTGCGACAACGTCGGACTCGGCGGAGGAGGCACCTGGAACCGAAACGACACGATCCTGTTCGCGACGGAGGCCGGTGCGCTTCAACGCGTGGCAGCAGCAGGCGGCATGTGCACCGAGCTTACCAAGGCTGAGCCGGGCGTGTCCCACCGGATTCCCGTGTTTCTGCCGGATGGCGACCATTTCCTGTACGTGCTGGAGGCACCGGACGAAGCCCGGCGGGGCTTGTATGCGGCCTCCCTTGGGGATCCAAACGGCCGACGGCTGCTGGCTGATCCGTCCAGCGGCGCGTTCGTGCCGGACGGGTCTGGATCGGATCGAGGCCGCCTGCTGTTCATTCGTGAGCAGACGCTGATGGCCCAGCCGTTCGACGCCGCTTCCCTTCAGCTTTCGGGTGACCCGATTCCCGTGGCGGAGCAGGTGTCATTCACCAGTACACGGCCGCAGATCGCTGCCTCGGCCGGCATGAACGGCACCCTCATGTACCTTGCCAACGGCCGTCCCGATCAGGAGCTCGTGTGGTACGACCGTTCCGGCAAGGAACTTGATCGAGCCGCCCAGACCAGTAATCCCAGGTCGGGAATTTCCCTCGCGCCCGATGGGAAGCGGGTAGCGTTTCTACGGTTTGACGGGCAAAACGTGGGCGCGCTGTGGCTGCAGGACCTGGAACGGAACCAGGAGACACGTTTCACTACGCCGCCGCTCAGTCCGGGCGCCCCCGTCTGGTCGCCCGATGGCCAGCGCGTCGCGTTTCGCGCTACTGGTGCGGGCATGGACGCGATCTACGTCAAGCGTGTGGGCGGGACGGAAGCGGTCCTGCTGCAAGGCACGAGTCCGTCGTTTCCGTCGGGCTGGTCGCGCGATGGCCGCTGGCTCGTCTACACCGAGATCAACCCGAAGACCGGTGCGGACCTTTGGCTCCTTCCGAACCCGTCGACGGCATCAGCCGACCGCAAGCCGGTGCCCTGGCTCGTCACACCGTTCCTCGAGAGCCAGGGCCAGATCTCGCCGGACGGCAACTGGCTCGCGTACACGTCGAATGAATCGGGCCGCAATCACGTCTACCTTAGCCCGTTTGGCGGGGCTGCTCCTGGTCCCGACACCAAGTGGCAAGTCTCTACTGTCCCAAGCGCCGAGCCACGTTGGCGTGCTGACGGGGAAGAACTCTTTTACCTTGAAGGTGTCACAGGTACTCGACGATTCAAGGTCATGTCCGTCCCGATCGTTGCGGCACCGAATCCTATCGGTACGCCCACGCCGTTGTTCGAGTTCCAGTCCACCGGTGCCGTCCAGCAGGACAACCGTTTGCTCTACTCCCCATCGAGCGACGGGCAGCGTTTCCTGATCAGCGTCTACGCGACCGAGGCTCAGCCCTCGCTCGAGGTGCTGCTGAACTGGGGCCAGACGCCGCCTGTCAGATAGAACGGGCCACGTCGTTCTATGTGTCGGTCTCTCTGTAGCGCGCAGGCTTCTATGTGCGAGTCAGGCCAGGAGGTGGCCCAGCGGCAGCGCCCACAACCTGGCGTCCAGTTGAACCAGCCGGGGCACGATCTCGCGCGGGAGATATGCTGTCATATTTATATGGTCTATGGTGGCAATATGACATCGTCAAGATCGTCATTACACCTGGCGCTGGCCGTCTGGCGATCACCGTTCGTGTTCAGGTTCGGTTCGTCGTTCAGAGGGACGTGTCGAAGCCAGAGGGCGGCGTCGTGGTGATAGGTCACACCGGGCACAAGCGCGCGCTCGGCAACACGGAGCTTCACGCGCCGCGGCTTAAACGGGCGTGGTCAGCGTCGCCCCCTTCTTCGCAAAGATCATCGCAAGCAGCCGCGCGGGCTTCGTCTGGCTGCCGTTTTTCGAGACTTCGTGCGTCGCGCCGGGTTGTTCATAAAACATCTGGCCGGCGGTGTACGTTTTTTCCTCGCCCTGTTCCGAAATCTTTGCGATAACGGTGCCCTCGAGAACGTAGACGAGCACGAAGCCGGGGTGGCGATGCGGCGCACCGACGCGTCCCGGTGCGTAGTCGACGTAGTTGACGGTCACTTCCCAATCATCCAGCGTCAAATTCGGCAGATCGTGCTTGAATACCGGCGGGCGAGAGCCCGCGGGCGGTGTGGCGGGCGTGGTCTGCGTCTGTGCGTCGGCATGACGGCCGGGCGCGAGCAACTCGGCGAACAGCGCACACGAGGCAACGGCGTCTCGACGACTCATCATCATGATCCGGGAGTATACAGGTTATCCTCTGCCCAGGAGCTCGTCTGGGCAGCACATTCGAGATGGAGAACACTATGCGTGAAGAGCGGCATCGCAGCCTCGATCGGCGCGGGTTTCTCCTCAATGGCGTCTCGCTCGCGGCGGCCTTTGGAGCATCGAAAACAGCCCAAGCCCGATCGACGGCAGACCATCCGGTCCAACCGGCACAGGCAGGCGGAACCGCGAGCCCGGCGTCCGCACTCACGGTGAAATCGGTCGAACGTCTCGCGGGGAGCGGGACGAGCTATGCCTACGCCGTCAAGGCGGGCCCGTGGATCTTCCTCACCGGCCACGAGGCCTACGATTTCGAAAAAGGGCTGGCGCCGGAAGTGGAGGGGCCGGCCGGCAACCGCCTGAGCGGCCCGCCGCCGCTGCGGCGTGAGGCCGATTATGTCCTTCGACGAATACGCACCGTCCTCAAAGAATTCGGTTCGGATCTGCCGAACGCCGTGCGCCTCGATCAGTACTACACGAGCGGCGCCGCTGTGTCGGCCTATCATCTGGCGCGGTTTGCGGAATTCGGCCGTTATATTCCGCCGAGCACATCGATCATCATGGAGCGGTGCTTCAGCGCGCGCGCGAACACCCATACGTCCGTGATCGCGGTGGTGCCAGGCGCAGGCTGGACCGTCGAAACAATCACGCTTCCCGGCCAGCCAATCTCGGCCTCCGGCTATAACCCGGCAGTGGTGGTCAGCGACTTCGTGTTCGTCGCCGGCAACCAGGCCCTTCAGGAGAGCGGCGGGCTCGCTCCGGGCGTAGCGCTTCCAGCGACGAGCCGCTGGCAGGGGGAGACCAGCTTCCGGCGGCAAGTGCACTACGTGATCAAGGAGCGGCTCGAGCCGTCGCTCAGGGCGGCAGGATCGGCGCTCGAGCACAGCCTGAAGGCGCAGGTCTACATCCGCGGCGTAGAGAACTTCCCCGATTTCATCGACGTGTGGTTGCAGTATTTCCGCGACATCCCCTGCGCGCTCACGCTGGTGCCGGCGAAGGACTACTCCAGCTTCGAGAGCATGCTCGAAATCAACTTGATCGCGCTCAAGAACGGCGCCACACGGCGCAAGCAGGTGGTTGAGGTCGGGATCCCCCCTTTGGCCGCCTACGGACCTTGCGTGCGCGCGAGCGAACTGGTCTTCCCATCCGGGCTGATGGCGGTTGGGCGCGACGGGTTGGTGCCGTCCGCCGAGAACGCGGCCGCGCTGGACGGCCTCAGCCTCGGAGGCCAGGTGCAGGGCGCCATGATTCTCTCCTATGCCGAGGCGGTCTGCAAAGCAGTCGGCGTCTCCGTCCGGAACGTGGTACGTGCGCAGTACTTCCTGACCGATATCCGGGACTTCGCCGGCGTGTCCGCGGCCTGGTCTGATCGCTACGGGAGGCAGCCCCACCCCTTCGCGGCCGTGCAAGTGCCCGGCTCCCTCCCGCCGTCTGGGGCCCGCCTCGTCAGCGACTTCTGGATTTACGCGGGGTGACGCGGCCCGATAACGCAAAGACTCACGCGATGATCGAGGTCGTCGAATCATCGATAATCAGATCGGGCGCTTCACTTCACAGCCCGATAGGCCGCCTCGATATTGCTGGGTATCCGCTCTTGGTATGCCCTGCCGGGATTCAGTAGCTGAAGAGATAGACGGCGCCGGAGTCGGTCACCGAGTTGTCGGCCTGTGCGCCGCTTGTCCCGCCGAAGCCGCCAAGCGAAGGCGGATTCGCACCCCTGGCGCCGCCGTCTTCGGAGCGCGCGCCCACGACCAGCGTGCCATTGCTGCTGAGCGCGACGCCGCTACCGAACTCGTCGAATGCTTCGGTGTTCGAGCCCTTCACGTAGGACTGAAACGTCCAGGTCGCACCGGCCCGAGTGAAAAGGTACAAGGCGCCTGCTTCGCCCGCGGAATTGTCGTCCTGCCTGCCATTGATGCCCCTGGCGGCGCTGTCTTCGTTGGGAGCGGACACCGCCAGCGTGTTCCCGTCACCACTCAACGCCAGGCGCACACCAAACCAGTCCTCGATCCCAGAATTCGAGGCCTTGAACGACGCCTGCTGGGACCACGTGGTACCCGAACGGATGAACACGTAGGCTGCGCCGGCCGAGATATCGTCAAGCGTGCCGATCCTTCCCGAATGGCCCGCTTCGACCGCGTTGATGCCTGTCGTCAGGCTGTCTTCATCGAGCGCTCCGGCCGCCACCGTGTTGCCGTCATCGCTGATGGCAACCCACGATCCGAGTGAGTCGGCTCTGTCCTGGGTTGACGCCTTCAGATAGGCCTGCCGCGACCATGACGTGCCACGTCGTGTGAAGACGAAGACGGCGCCTGTTCCAGGCGCGTTGTTGTCCTCCGGCCCGTTGATGACATTGGAGGAACCGGCTTCGTCGTATGCCCCGACCGCCAAGGTGTTGCCATCGGCACTCAGTCCAACGGAGTAGCCAAAGAGGTCATTGGCATCGGCCCCGTTGGGACTGGACGACTTGACGTAGGCCTGCTGCGACCAACGGCTGCCGGTGCGAGCGAACACGTACACGGCTCCGGCGCTGCTGGCCGAGTTGTCCGCCTGGTTGCCGTTGATTCTGGCATCCGCGCTGTCTTCGCTGATGGCCCCTGCCGCCAGCGTGTTGCCGTCGTCACTGAGAGCCAGGGAGAACCCGAACTGGTCGCCTTCCTCCGCTTCGCCTGTGTTCGATGCTTTGAGGTAGGCCTGCTGGGACCAGGACGCGCCCGTACGCGCAAACACGTATACCGCACCGGATTGTTCCAACGAATTGTCGGCCTGGTCGCCGTCGACTCCGATTGCCCGGCTGTCCTCGAAGTATGCCGACACAGCCAGCGTGTTGCCGTCTGCACTGAGGGCGACCAGGCTTCCAAACTGGTCGTTGATGCCGGGATTCGAGGCCTTCACATAGGCCTGCTGCACCCAGCGATCGCCCGCACGCGCGAAGACATAGACGGCGCCTGAGCTGAACGCGGACGCATCCGCCTGATTGCCGCCTGTCCCGCCGAAGCCGGGCGGAGGCGGATTGATGCCGGCGGCCGTGCTGCTTTCCGCCCGCGCGCCCACGGCCAGTGTGTTGCCATCGCCACTTAGAGCCACCGCGTCGCCGAACTGAGCCCGCTCGCTCGGGTTGGAGGCTCTGATGTAGCCAACCTGCTTCAACGGAAACGTGGACGATGGCTGGACGATGGGCCCTGGAATGGGAGCGGGGGTCTGGGGTCCTTGTCTCGCACGCTGCGATTGCGCCCTGGTGTCCGTGGTCATGCCGGTCACTGCCACGGATACCGCGAGGGCAAGAGAAAGGAGGCTATGAGACAAATGCCTTATCATTTTTTCACGGCCGTGCGGATGATCATGATAGACGAAATCAATTAACGTCCCCAGCCACGCTCGAAGGCTCGCGATACGACGGAGGCCGCGTCCCCCTCTTCGTCGTCTCGCGAGAGCAGTGCCGCAACGAGACCTGTCACGTTGGCCACGGCAAAGCTCGGCCCCTTCAGGTTGCGTTCCGGTGAGCCGCCGGGGATCGGCCGCGGATAACCCGACGCGCTGAACCTCGCTCCATGCGCGTTCAGGCGATCCAGCCTGCAGGTGTCTCGTGGCACTCGCCAATCCAGCGTGACGGCCCACACACCGGCGATCGCACCCGGCAACCATCGAACGCCGTCCTGTTCACCCGCCGCCACCACGACCGCACGCCGCTGAGCAAGAAGATGAACGGCGCGCTCGAGCGCGGCTTCGTGATCGCGGTTCTGCGTGCCGAGGCTCATGTTGACGACGTGCGCGTTGAAGGCCAGCGCCTGCTCGCAGGCGGCGGCGAGCGCCCGGCCGGTGGCCGCGAGCTCGCGATCGAACACCTTGATCGCGAAGATCTCCGCGTTGGGCGCCTTCTCGCGAATCGCGGCGGTCACGGCGGTGCCGTGGCCGAGGCGATCGACATAGTCACCATGCGTGGCACCAGTGTCATCGACGCCGATGCCGCCGGCGACACCGCCGACGTGCGGATGATCGGCGTGCACGCCGCTGTCGATCACAGCGATGCGCACGATCCGGCGCTGCTTCATACTTCAACGCCGGCCGCGCGACCGATCTCGAAGAGCCGCGCGAACGGCACGGAGCGCTCGGCGAGCTCCCACGGCCGGCCGGCGTCGACGACGCGCGCGCCTTCCAGCACGACGACGTGATCGGCGGCCATCGCGACCTCGCGGCGATGGGTGATCAACACGGTGGTGCGCCCGCGCATGACAGCGCGATAGCCCTCGATCACCTGCCGCTGCGCGACTGAGTCGAGCGCGGCCGTCGGTTCGTCGAGCACGAGCACGGCGGCATCAGCCAGAAACGCCCGCGCCAACGCGATACGCTGGCGCTCGCCAGCCGAGACGGCGAGCCCCCGTTCGCCGACGATGGTCGCGTATCCGTGCGGCAGCCCGTCGATGAACGACGCAATGCCTGCGGCGGCGGCGGCTTGCCTGACTTCGTCGTTCGCCGCCGTGGGTCGCACGTAACGGATGTTCTCTTCGATCGTCGCGTGCAGCAGCGTCGGCTCCTGCTCGACGAGCACGACGTGCCGGCGCACGCTCTCGAGGGTCAACGCGCGCAGGTCCTGGCCGTCGAGGCGGACCGTCCCGCTATCCGGATCGAGCAGGCGTGTCGCTAGGTAGGCAATCGTGGACTTGCCGACTCCGCTTCCGCCGACAAGTGCCACCGTCTCGCCGGGCCGCGCCGTAAACGACACGCCATCGAGCACGCGCGATTGGCGATCCGTGCCGAGCGTGACCGATTCAAACGCAAGCTCGCCCTTCGGCTGCTCGATGGGCCGCGCGTTCGGCGCCTCGACGACATCGATCGGCGCATCGAGGATCTCGAGCACGCGGGCCCACGACACTCTTGCGGTGGTGAGACTCGCGTAGAGCCCCATCAATGCCTGGGTCGGGGCAAAGACGCGCATCTGGTACGCGAGAAACGCGCCCATGGTGCCAAGGGTGAGCGTGCCGTCGATCACGCGCATGCCGCCATAGAAGAACGCGATCGCTGAGCCAACGGACAACACCGTGCCCGGCAGGCCGCCGGCGAAATAGGTGACGCGCTGCATTCGCATCAGGGCATCGACGAACGCGCCGTTCAGTCCCTGGAAGCGTTGCTGTTCGCGTCGCTGCGCGTTCGACGCCACGACGAGCGATGCGGCCTGCAGCGTCTCGATGAGGAAGCTGCCGATGTCGGCGCTCCGCTGGCGCAGTTCCGCGACCCGGCCTTCGAGCTGCCGGCGGTAGTAGGTCAGCGCGATCAGGCTGATCGGCAAGGGCGCCAGAGAGACGATGGCGAGCTGCCAATCCAGCCAGACCATCATCACCAGGCTGCCGGCGAGGAACAGCACGTTGCCGACCCACGCGAGTGCCGCCTCCGCGGCGACGCGTTGAATCTCGCTGATGTCGTTGTTGAGCCTCGACACGATGTCGCCCAGCCGGGTGCGCGCGTAAAAGCGCGGCGACTGCCGCTGCAGGTGCGCGTAGAGCGACAGCCGCATGTCGAACAGGATCTCCGCCGACACGCGCGTATAGCGGAGGCCGCTCGTGACGTTCAGGATGAAGCCCAAGATGCCGAGCGCGATGAACCAGCCGACGATTCTTCGAAGCGCGCCAAGATCGCGGCCGACCAGCGCCGTGTCGATGAGATCTTTCGAGAGGTACGGAATAACGAGCGTGGTCGCGGTGCTGACCAGGCTGATCGCGAGCACGAGGACCAGGCGCCGCCAGTACGGAACCAAATAGGCGAACGCCCGGCGATCCACGAGCTCACTTCCTCGGGAGGATGAACAGATTCGTGGTCTGGTCCGCGTTCATCTCGATCGTCCGCAGGCGCTTGTACGATGCCACGTCGTAGACGTCGATGGTCGCGCCGGCCTGGAAGACATAGAGCAGGCGGCCGTTCGACGACACCCGTAGCGCCATGCGCGGACGGCCGTCGAACGGCGTGCGGCTGACGAGCTTCTTCTGCTGCACGTCGAAGGCCCAGAACTCGTAGCGGCCGATCTGCTGCATCAGGCCGTAGCCGCGCGTGCGATCGGGCGCGAGCGCGAAGCCGACGCTCTCCGCCGGTCCGATCGGTGTGAGATCGACGCTCTTCGCCACCAGGTTGACGCGGCCGAGGCTCATGATGCGGCGGTTCTGAACCGGATCAGTGACCGTGAAGAGGCCGGTAAAGAACCCCGGATCCTCGTTGAAGTCGTCGACCTGGTCGAAGCTGACGCGGCCAAGCCCGGGCTCGAGCGACCGGCTCAACTCCCAGGTGTCGACCTCGGTGAAATTCGTGGTCTCCAGGATCAGGACATCGTCGCCGAAGAAGTACAGGAGCTTGCCGTCCGGCGAGAAGCGGATGTTGAAGAACTCACGTTCCTCGCCGCGCGGCCACGGGATCGTGCGCGTGACTTTCTTCCCGGCCAGGTCGTAGAGCTGCATCGCAATGTCGCCGATCTCCCAGCGATCGACGAGCTTGGTGGCCGAGCGCGTGAGGAGGATCAGGAAGCGCTCGAGCGGATCGACCTGCAAGCCGCGAATGCGAACCTGCTTGCTGCCCTCGCTCAGCGTGAAGGTGGACAGCGACGTGCGCGCCGGAATGTCGACGATCTCGATCTTCTCCAGCGTGGAATCGAGGACGTAGAACCTGGAACGCGACTTCGACAGGGTCAGCGACCGTGGAATGCCCGTCTGCAGCTTGATGTCGCCCACCATCGTCTCGGTGGCCTCATCGAAGATCTGGATCGTGCCGGCGTAGGTCCCGATGTAGAGCAGGTGATCGCCGCCCGCCGGCGACAGCGCGCGGGCCGGACGCTGCGCGTCGGCGCCGGTCGCGACGAAGACAAGGGCGAGCGTCAACAGAACGCGCATCACTTCTTCTTCTCGTCGGGGAAGATCAGATCGATCTGGCGCCAGTCTTTCTGCGCGGCGGCGCACTTCGCGGTCCAATCGGGCGCGTGGTTCAGCTGATCGGGCACCTGCGCCGGCCAGAAGCAACCCATGTGGCAGTCGAACAGATCGCGCTCCACCGGCTGGCACAGTCCAGCGGTGCCCCCGTTTCTGTCGGCCTCCCAGCCCGGGAAGAACACGAGAGAGCAGCCGTTCGGAATGTGCGGCGGCTGGGGCTGCTGCGGCGGGCCCGGGCCCTGCTGCAACGCGACCACGTCCCTGGTGACCGACTCGAGGCGAGCGGCCTTGCGGTTCACCGGTGTCAGATGCTTCATGAGACCTTCTCCGGCACGTCTTCGTCATCGAACCGACGCAGGAACCCGGGGTTGCGCGCGCTGAGCTCGCCGTAGACCTCGAGACACGTGTGGGTCCAGCCGCGGATCCACTCGCAGTAATGCAGGTTGGGACGGCTGGTCGATCCGTATCGCGTGTGCGCTTCGTGATAACAACCACCGGCGCACATCGGCCGCGCCCAGCACGTCTGGCAATCGGTCTTGTTCGACACGTGGTGCGTGTCGAGGAACTCCTGCTGCCGCTCCCACGACACGCCGTCGCGCACCGTGCCGAGCCCATGGTCGTCGGAGCCGGCAAAGCGGTGGCAGAGCGCCACGCGGCCGTCGGTCGACACGCCCATCAGTCCGAGGCCGGCACCGCAGGGATACGCCTTTGCGTGGCCGTGATGAATTTCCTGCAGCGTCTCGCGAATGTTCGAGAAGCCGTGGTGACGATTCTGCAGCGAGGCTGCGAGATACTCGGCGGCCAGCGCGCGGAATTGCGAGAGCAGATGATCGAAGCCGCCGTCGGCGATCGCGTACTCGCGCCCCGGCGCCGTCGTCACCGGCGCGAAGCCGACTTCCCAGAAGCCGAGATCGTCGGTCAAATGCCGATAGATGCGGCCGACGTCCAACGTCTGCCTGGTGAGCGTCACACGGGCGCCGATCGGCCGCGACCGGTGACGTGCCAGCAGCGCCCTGATCTTCGGCGCCGCCACGGCGTAGCTTCCGGTACCGTTGTTGAAGACGCGGAACTTGTCCTGCATCTCTTCCGGGCCATCGATCGAGATCGTCACGCCGACGCGCTCGCTCGCCAGGAACTCGATCACATCCGGCCGCAGCAGCGTGGCATTGGTCGTGAGGCTGAAGTCGACTTCCTTGCCGACTTCGGCCGCGCGCTGCCTCGCATAGGCGATCGTCGCCTTCAGCACCGGGAAGTTCATCAGCGTTTCTCCGCCGAAAAACGTGATGTGCGCGTGCGTGTTCTCGCGCGATTCACGGAGCGCGAAGTCGACGCTCTCGCGGGCCGTCGCCTCGGTCATGAACTTCGGCTGCTGGCCGTTCTCGGTGTCGACGATCTTGTCCTCGCCGTACTCGTAGCAGTAGGTGCAGCTCAGGTTGCA
>JBOGIR010000334.1:0-12073 GCA_050742335.1 Vicinamibacterales bacterium
ATCACCACAACCGAACGCCGGGCGCTCAGGGCTTTCTAGTCGTAATACTCCCGCCCCAGGTGGGTGATGAGCTGTTCGCCCCGCATGTACCGCAACGTGTTCTTCAGCTTCATCAGCTGGATGAACAGGTCGTGCTCGGGGTACACCTCGGGGGCGTGCATCGGGGCCTTGAAGTAGAAGGACAACCACTCCTGGATGCCCGACATACCGGCGCGTTTGGCCAGGTCGAGAAAGAGCGCGCAGTCGAGCACGATGGGCGCCGCCAGGATGCTGTCGCGACACAGGAAATTGATCTTCAGCTGCATCGGATAGCCGAGCCATCCGACCAGATCGATGTTGTCCCACCCTTCCTTGTTGTCACCGCGCGGCGGGTAGTAGTTGATGCGGACGACGTGGCACAGGTCCTTGTAGAGCTCGGGGTAGAGTTGCGGCTGAAAGATGTAGTCGAGCGCCGACTTCTTGCTCTCTTCTTTGGTCTTGAACGAATCGGGATCGTCCAGCACCTCGCCGTCGCGGTTCCCGAGGATGTTCGTCGAGTACCACCCTCGGACACCAAGCAGTCGCGCCTTCAGCCCCGGTGCGATGATCGTCTTCATCAGCGTCTGCCCGGTCTTCATGTCGTTGCCCGCCAGCGGCGCCTTGGTGCGCGCGGCGAGCTGCTGCAAGGCAGGGATGTCGGCAGTCAGATTCGGCGCCGCATTCGCAAACGGGAGCCCCTCGCGGATGGCCGCATACGCATACACCATGCTCGACGGGATCGCGTCGTCACTCTGTTCCAGCGCCTTCTCGAACGACGCGATGGTGGCGTGTACGGCGGCCTCCTTCATGTAGACCTCGGTGCTGCCGCACCAGAGCATCACCAACCGGTCACAGCCGTGTGTTTCTTTGAAGGCGCGGATGTCCGCGACGACCTGCTCGGCGAGATCGCGCTTGTTCTTGCCCTTCTTGACGTTCGGGCCGTCCAGGCGCTTGACATAGCGCCGATCGAAGACGGCCGGCATCGGGCGAATGGTTTCCAGTTCGTCGCGAACGCGATCGAGTTGCGCCGGCTCCAGCACGCCCGCAGTGCGCGCAGCCGAGTAGCAATCCGCCTCGAAAATATCCCATCCGCCAAAGACGATGTCGTTGAGATCGGTGAGTGGCACGAACTCCTTGATGGGTGGGGCACGTCGTTCCGTGCGCTTGCCGAGCCGGATCGTGCCCATCTGCGTCAACGACCCGATCGGAGGCGCCAGTCCCCGGCGGATGGTGCAGACGCCGGCAATCGTCGTCGTGCTGACCGCACCGAGGCCGACGAGCAGAACGCCGAGCTTGCCGCGCGCGGGGGCGATTTGAAGTGGTGCCGTCACGAGCGGCCACTATATCATGAGGAAATTCGATGTTTTTCCTGCGAAAGTCCTCGCTCGAGCGTCTTCCCATCGTGATGAGCGGCGTGCGAATGGGCGAGCGTGCGTTGCAGATCGGCGTGGCCGATTCGTCGCTCGTCGGTGCGATTGCCACAAAGGTGGGATTGAGCGGACACGCCGCTGTTGTCGTCGCGGACGAGCGACACGCGAGCAGAGTGCGCGGAGCCGCGGGCAGGGCTGGGGCGCTCGTTGACGTGCAGGTGTCGCCGCTCGACACGCTTCCACTTGCCGACGGCTCGTTCGATGTCGTGGTCGTTCATGCCGGCGGCGTGAGACCAGACCTCAGTGGCGCGTCAGGCGTCGCCGTCCTCCGCGACGCGTTACGTGTGCTGCGTAGCGGCGGACGTGTGGTCGTCATCGAAGGGAGCGGGCCAGGCGTGATGGCGCGGTTTCGGGCCTCCCCATCCGCGGACACCGGGGCGATGCTGACCGCCTTGGCTTCAGCGGGCTTCAAGGCGACGCGCTTGCTGGCCGAGCGCGAGGGATACCGGTTTTTCGAAGGACTGAAACACGACACTTGATCATTCCTACACCGGAGCTCGCTGGGGTTGATACCGAATACGGCAACACCGAGACACCGAGACACCGAAAAGCTCTAATGATTCGCCTCGGTGCCTTAGTGCCTCGGTGTGTCGTGATCATCAAAGTGAAGTGAATCTAGGGTAGGGCGCGCAGACTCCCCCACAGAGGACACCCGGCGTTCGGCACGCGGATTCCGGCCCAATTCACGCGTAGCGACGGAGGCAAGCCTTTTGCCTTACACTTGCTGTTTTCTGTTGGACAACAGCCGGAATATGCGCAGGTTCTCTCGAGGTCTCGCCGCCGCGCTCGTCACGGCCGGCGCGGTTGCCTCCCTTGCCGGTCAGGACCAGGGAGGCGCCAGTGCCGGTCAGGACCAGGGAGGCGCCAGCTTCAAGAGCGGCGTCGACCTGATCAACGTCAACGCCACCGTCACCGACGGCGAAGGCCGCTTCGTGTCGGGGCTCCGCAAGGAGGATTTCACCGTCTACGAAGACGGACAACCTCAGGAAATCACGCACTTCAACAACGAACGCGCGGCTGTGAGCCTGGGCCTTGCGCTCGACACCAGCGGCAGCATGACCTCCGACAAGATGTCGGCGGCACGCGCCGCGATCGACCGGTTCGTATACGACCTGCTCGGCCCCGACGACGACCTGTTTTTCCTGCAGTTTGCCAACCGGCCCCATGTCGTTCAGGAATGGACGACCGACCGCCGCGCGATCAGCCGCGCCGTGGCCCGCGTGTTTCCGGCCGGTGGCACCGCGCTGTACGACGCCATTGCCGATGGCGTGCCGATCGCCGACAACGGTCGTCATTCCAAGAAGGCGCTGCTCGTGATTTCCGACGGAAACGATACGAACAGCCGTATCTCGATTGGCGAGCTGCGTGCCGTCATCCGGGGCAGCGAGGTCCTCGTGTACGCGCTCGGCATCGACAGCACGGCGACGCAAACGCGAAACGGTCCGCGCATCCAACTGCCTATTCCACTGCCATTCCCTATCCCGGGCGGACGTGGGCGGCGCCTTCCTCCCATCGTTGGCGGCAACGGCCAACGGACGCCACGGGTGGAGCGCGTCAACGCCGGCGCCCTCCGTCAGATCACGGACGACACCGGCGGCCGCACGGAGATTGTCCGTGGCTTCCGCGATCTCGATGGGGCGACCGCGCGGCTGGCCGACGAGTTGAGCAAGCAGTACTACCTTGGGTACGTGAGCCCCGGCGCCAGAGACGGACGCTGGCACGACATCCGCGTGGAAGTGAAGGACCGCCGTCTAGCGGTTCGCGCGCGCCGAGGGTATCTCGCGTCATAAGGGCTATCATGCCCGGAGGTGTCCACATTTCTTGTTGCGCTCGGACTGAGCCTCGTTGGCGGGTTTGGCGGTCTTCTCGTCGCCTCCGGCGTCCTCCTCATCAAGGATTCCACGCGCTCCAAGCTGATTCCCTGGCTGGTGAGCTACGCCGTCGGCGCGTTGCTGGGTGTGTCGATGCTGGCACTGCTGCCGGCAACGATGGAACAGTTGCCGCCGGCGCGCGTGTTTCCGACGCTGCTCTGTGGAATCCTGATCTTCTTCGTCCTCGAGAAGCTGGTGCTCTGGCGTCATTGCCACACGCATGACTGCGAGGTGCACGAGAGCAGCGTGTCTCTGGTTCTCATCGGCGACGCGTTCCACAACTTCGTCGATGGCGCCGTCATCGCCGCCGCCGTCATCACGTCGGTGCCCCTGGGCGTCAGCACGGCGTTCGCGGTGGCGGCCCACGAGATCCCGCAGGAGGTGGGCGACTTCGCCATCTTGCTCCACGCGGGCTACTCACGCCGTCGCGCGCTGCTGCTCAACGTGATGTCGGCCGCCGCCAGCGCCGCCGGCGCGGTTGCGGCGTTCGTTGCCTTCGATATCGTCCCGCCGATGCTCCCGTACTTCCTGGCGCTCGCCGCCGCCAGCTTCCTGTACGTCGCCATGGCCGACCTGATTCCGGGACTGCACCGCGGGCGCACCGACGCCGGTTCCCTGCGTCAGATCCTCCTGATCGCCGCCGGTGTCGTGACGATGCTCGTGCTGTGACGTTTCGACGGGCCACGGAGTCACAGAGACACGGAGGTAAACGACAGGAATTCTCTGTGTCTCCGTGTCTCCGTGGCCTGTGAAGGTAAGACTTGCGCTGGCGTTCAGCGCCGAGGACACCGTCGAGAAGCCTGAGAACTTCTGCGGAAATCGTCGCGTGTTTTCCACCTGTCGTTCTGGCAACATCTTTGCCTCCTCGAACGGAGCGGGAGCGAGGCTCCCGGACGAAGGAGGAACGATATGCGTGCCAGGGCTGTCGCCGTCATCGTGATGCTGGCGCTGAGCGCACCAGTCTGGGCGGCGGAACGGGAGGATCTTCAGATCTTCCGCGACCTGTCGCAGCAAGTGCTGCGATATCCGTACTTCACGATCTTCGACAACATCAACGCCCAAGTGGAGGAGGGCGTGGTCACGCTCACCGGCCGGGTCACCATGCCGTACAAACGTGATGCACTGGCCGACCGCATCGCGCGCGTCGACGGCGTGCGCGAGGTGCGCAACGAGATCGCCGTTCTGCCCGTCTCGCAGTTCGACGACGAGCTGCGGTTTCGGATTGCGCGGGCGATCTACGGCAACTCGAACTTCTGGAGATACGGCGCCATGGCCAACCCGCCCATCCACGTCATCGTGGAGAACGGGCGCGTGACGCTCGAGGGCGTGGTGAACAGCAACGTCGACCGGATGCTCGCGCGGTCGATCGCGAGTTCGTTCGGCGCGTTCTCGGTGACGAACAACCTGAAGACGGACGCCGAGGTCACCAAAGACCTTGAGAAACTCTAAGTCCCGACCGGGCCACAGAGGCACAGAGACGCAGAGAAACATCTAAGAAACTCTGCGTCTCTGTGTCTCCAGGGCGCTCAGCTGACTTTCACCACGGCTTATTGGCTTAGAGCTCAGACCTGCCGCGCCGGCGAATCCACCAGATCGCCCCGGCTAGCGTGGCGATGGCGGCAGCCATGGCCGATCCGAACAGCAGCAGCGTCCTGGTCAGAATCGACGTCGGCTCGAGCTGGACGCGAATGTCGACAGGCCGGCCGCCGAGGCGGTCGGCCAGCGGCTGCACCCACTCGAGAATGTTGCCACGCTCGATTCTGCCGGACGGCGCGTTGTGAAACACGATCTGGCTGGGCAGATGCATACGGAAGGCGACGATCTCCTCGCCCGTCCACGGCAACCCGCTCTGAGGTCCGTGCGCGGCCGGGCCGACGGTCTGCTGGAAGTCGATGACCTCGCCGCGCCGGCCGAACCGGTAGCTCGACCAGGAGAACGGCGCCAGCCGTGACAGCTCGCGCACGTCGTCCACCTCGACACTCGCGTGGACGAACCGGCGCCGGTCGCGCCGCGTCAGGCTGACGGACACGCGCGCGTGCGGCGCGCCAAAAAACGCCCGCAGCGCCGGTCGATCGACGCGCGCCAGCGGATCGGGGTCGAAGCCCGCCCCGCGCAGCGCTACGAGCGAGGCGACCGACGCGTTGACGTTGAGCGTCGCCGACCCGTCGAGCGACAGGTACAGCTCTTCCTCGTATTCGTACTCGCGCCTGAAAACACCGCCGCCGGCGCATCCCGTGACGCTCGCGCAGGCGAGAACGAACAGCAGACACCCGGCACACACGCGTCGATCAGCCCGACGACGCATCGAAACCCAATGATATCCTTAGCGAAGCCGCTCTCCGGCCATGGCCCGGCCCACGCTCTTCCTGATCGACGGCAGCTCCCAGATGTACCGTGCCTACCACGCGTTTCGTGGCCGAGGTCTGTCGAACCAGGAAGGCCACACCACACACGCCGTGTACGTCTTCGTCACGATGCTTCGGAAGCTGATGAACGATCATCATCCGGAGTACATCGCGGCGTCCTTCGATCTGGCAGGCCGCACGTTCCGCGACGACCTGGTCGCCGACTACAAGGCCACTCGTGCGGCGATGCCGGACGACCTCGCCGAGCAGATCGCCTGGGTCCACGAGGCGTGCGAAGCGCTTGGCGTGCCCATCATCACCGCACCAGGGTACGAAGCCGACGACGTGATCGGCACGCTCGCCACGCGCGCGTCGGAGGCGGGATTCCACGTGGTGATTGTGTCGATCGACAAGGATTTCTTCCAGCTCGTCCACGACGGGGTTCGCGTCTACGACCCGCGCGAGGACGGCGCGTGGTTCGATGAGGCCGCGGTGCGGGAGAAGTTTGGCGTCGAGCCGACCCACGTTGTCGATGTACTGGCCCTGGTAGGCGACACGAGCGACAACGTCGGCGGGGTGCCCGGCGTTGGCAAGAAGGGCGCTGTCGACCTGATCACCACGTTCGGCAGCCTCGACGCGCTGCTCGACAAGGCCGGCGAACTGACGCAACGAAAGTACCGGGACGCACTGCTCGCCCACCGCGAGGACGCGCTTCGCAGCCGCGAGCTCGTCACGATCAGGTGTGACGTCCCGATCGATGTGGACGTCCACGCCCTTCGGTACCGAGGGGCCTCGCGGGAGCGCTGCTACGAGCTTTTTTCGCGCCTGGCCTTCCGGACGCTCGTCAACGAATATGCGCCGACCGCCGAATCCATCGAAAAGGACTACGCCCTGGTTGCCACACTCCCGGAGCTCGACGCGCTGGTCGCGACGTTGCGTGATGCCGGTGAGTTCGCCCTGCACGTGGTGGCCGACCAGGCGTCCGCCATGCGCGCGGCCATCGTCGGCATCGCCTTTTCCACCGCCGATCGACAGGCGCGGTACGTGCCCATGGGTCATGAGGGCGCAGGTGGTGACGACTTGCTGTCGAGCACCGCGGCTCCGCAGCAGATTGCCCGGCGCGCCGCGCTCGAACACCTGAAGCCGCTGTTGGAGGACGGGGCCATCCGGAAGGTCGGCCACGACTTGAAGGTTGACGCCGTCGTGCTCGGAAACAGCGGCATCGAGATCAAGGGGCTCGGATTCGATTCGATGCTCGCCAGTTATCTGCTCGACGCCACCCGATCGGGCCACCCGCTGGAAGAGACCTCACTCGAGCATCTCGGTTACAAGGCGCTGACCGAGGAAGACGTGTGCGGCCGCGGCACAAAGGCGGTGGGGCTGGCGGCCGTCACACCGCAGGCGTCGTTGACCTTCGCGGGCGAACGGGCCGATCTTGCCCGTCAACTGTCGAATCACCTCGCGCCGCTGCTGGCCACCAACTCGCTCGATCAGGTGTTCCGAGAGCTGGAAATGCCGCTCGTCCCGGTGCTCGTGGACATCGAGCGGGCCGGCATCCTGATCGACGGTCCGGCGCTGGCCACGCAGTCGCAGCACATCGAGAGAGAGCTGGCGCGCTACACCGACCGGATCTACGAGCTGGCGGGACAGCCGTTCAACATCAATTCCCCGAAACAGCTTGGTGAGATTCTCTTCGAGAAGCTACAGCTGCCGGCGCTGAAGAAAACCGGCAAGACGCGGTCGGCATCGACGGCCGTTGAAGTGCTCGATGAGCTGGCGTTGGTACACGAGCTGCCGCGTCTGATTCTCGAATGGCGCGGGCTGCACAAGCTGAAGAGTACGTACATCGATGCGCTTCCGCAACTCGTGCATCCCCGCACGGGCCGCGTCCATACCTCTTTCAACCAGGCAGTGGCGGCAACGGGGCGCTTGAGCAGCTCCGATCCGAATCTGCAGAACATTCCCATTCGCACCGAGCTCGGGCGCCAGATCCGGCGCGCCTTTGTGGCAGCGCCGGGTCACGTGCTCATCTCCGCCGACTACTCACAAATCGAATTGCGGGTCCTGGCGCATCTGGCTGACGACGAGGCGCTCATCGAGGCATTCCGCAGCGGCGAGGACATCCACGATCGGACGGCCATGAAAGTGTTCGGCGCGGCGAGCGGTCTCGACGAGCACGAGCTGCGGCGGCGCGCCAAGATCGTCAACTACGCGCTGCTCTACGGCAAGACCGCCTTTACGCTGGCCAAGGACATCGGCGTCACCAAGGAGGCCGCGCAGGAGTTCATCGACGCGTACTTTGCCGGATTTCCCAACGTCCGGATCTTCATCGACGACACGCTCCGACGCGCCCGTGACACCGGGGTCGTGACGACCCTGTTCGGCCGGCGGCGGTTGGTGCCCGAGCTGAACAGCCGCAACGGCCAGATCCGGTCGGCCGCCGAACGTGTCACCGTGAACATGCCGATTCAGGGGACGGCGGCCGACATCCTCAAGAAGGCGATGATCGACCTGCACGCCGAGCTGCCGACACGCGGACTCACGACACGCATGATCCTCACGGTACACGACGAGCTGCTGTTCGAAGCCCCGCACGACGAGGCCGACCGCGCGGCCGAGACGGTGCGCGAGAAAATGGAAAGCGCCGCTGCGCTGAAGGTGCCGTTGACGGTCGATGTCGGGATCGCGGCGAACTGGCGCGACGCGAAGCCGTAATCCGCTTTTCGCTTCGACAGGCCACGGAGACACAGAGACACGGAGTTGAAACAAAAGGAATTTTCTCTATGTCTCCGTGTCTCTGTGGCGCCTGGAGGTGTCCACACACCGAAGCACCGAGGTCAAATTCAAGGCCACTGCTGCTTGACCCGTTCCCATTGCGTCTGGAAGTCGAGGAGCGCCGCTTGCTGTTCGCGGGGCGGACGCGCGCGTGACCGCTCGGGGATGAGCACGGTGGTGACGAAGCGGTCGATGTTTCCACGCAATGTCGCCGCCGTCACTGGCTGCAGCGGCGCGCGCACCCAGGCGGCCACCGCCGCGTGCCACGCGCGTTCGACATCGCCGCTGCCGCGCGCCGCGACCGCCAGCCAGTAGTTGGCCGTCGCGTTCCCCGGATCGTCACGCAGCTCGTCATCCATGCGCTGCATCACAGGCCGCAGGAGCGCGCCGCGCCGATCGGCATCGAGCGTTTGCGCCTCGCGGTCGACCGCGTTTGCCCACCAGTCCAGCAGCATCGACCGCTCCCGATCGGAGAGCGCCGACAGCGACATGGCGCGCCTCCAGGCGATATCGAACAGCTCGGCCGCCGCGCCGAACGTGTTCGCAAGGTACAAGGCCTGCCCGAGGCCCAGCAGGAGGTCCATCTGGTCGCGCGGCGAGAGAGCCTGGCTCTGTACCTTGCCCAACGCCTCTCGCGCTGCCGTCAAGTCGGCGGGGTCGCCGGTTCGCAGCCGGTAGCGTTCGAGATACGAGCGCGCGCCGACCAGCGCGGCAGCGTCGGCCGAGGCCGGGTCGGCGCGCGCGATCGCCGCAGCCGCGATTGCGCCGTCGAAGTCGGCGGCATTGTGGAGGGCGCGTGCTTTGGCCAGTGCCGGATGTTCCGCAGCGTCGAGGCCGGCCGCAGCCATCACAAGCAACAGGAGCAGTACGGGCGCGCCGCCTGTTCGCATCGCGCCGATCGTAGCATTACAATTCATCCCGATGAGCCTGCCGGTCGTGGTGCCGCGCGGGGAGCATTCGCTCTCCCGCAAGCAGATCGACCCCGACGCCTTGCGCGTGCTGTACCGGCTGCATCAGCAGCATTTCGTTGCGTATCTCGTCGGCGGCAGCGTCCGCGATCTCCTCCTGGGCCGCCGGCCGAAAGACTTCGACATCGGCACGTCTGCGCATCCATACCAGGTCAAACGGCTGTTTCGAAACTGCTGGATCATCGGGCGCCGATTCCGCCTCGCCCACGTCCGGTTCGGGCCGAAGGCGATCGAGGTGGCGACATTCCGGCGGAAACTGTCGGCAGCCGAGCTGGCGGCTGCCGACGCTCAGCCGCCGCCGCACGCCGGCGCCGATGCGGGCGGTCCCAGTCGTCTCATCCATCGCGACAACACGTTCGGCACGCCCGAGGAAGACGCGTTCCGGCGCGACTTCACCGTGAACGCGCTCTTCTACGACATCGGGTCCTTCTCGATCATCGATTACACCGGCGGGCTCGACGATCTGAAGGCGCGCCTGATCCGGTGCATCGGCGATCCGCCGGATCGCTTTCAGGAAGATCCGGTCCGCATGCTGCGTGCCGTCGCCATGGCGGCACGGCTCAACTTCGCCATCGATTCGCCGATCGAGGCCGCCATTGCGGCCCATCGGGCAGAGATTGCCAAGAGCGCGCCCGCCCGGTTGATGGAAGAGATGTACAAGCTGCTGCGTGCAGGCGCAGCCGAGCGCACGTTCCGGATGCTGGCCGAACGGCGCCTGTTCGAGCCCATTGCGCCGCGGCTCCAGGCGGCTTGCGACGGCTCGCTCTGGCGCTGGCTGGCCGCGCTCGACGCCTACCGAAACCGGTTCGACGAAGCGCCGGACACGCTCACCAATCCGATCCTGCTGGGCTCACTCCTCGTACCGCTCGGCCTGGAGCCGCACACGCCCCACGCGCGCCATGTGCAGGACGGCGAACGGCGCCGAGAGCCGGCGCCCATGCTGGGGATGTTGCCGCTGGCACGGCGCGATCTCGAACGGCTCGGCCAGATTCTCGGGTTGCAGCGCCGCCTGATGGACATGAATCTGTCGCCCCGCGCCCGCCGGGCCTTGATACACCGCGGGCCGTTTCAGGACGCGCTCACATGGCTGGACATCCACGGCAACGCTCCGGAAGTGTTCGAGCACTGGCGCGGGTTTCTCGAGGCGGCACGCGCGTTCGAGGTCAACGGAGACGCCGAGCAGCCGCCTCCTCCACGACGACGCCGCAGGCGGCGCCGGCGGCCGCCGGGGCACGGGCCACGGCGACCGGAGGGGCGCTAACGACCCACTTCGCGCGCCAAATAAGACGCCACAGAGACACGGAGACACAGAGTTTCAAGTGGTTTCTCTGTGCCTCTGTGCCTCTGTGGCCGGCCGGGACGGCTAGCCGTGTGTCCGTTCGAACTCGCGCATGAACTGGACCAGCGCGTCCACGCCTTCTTCCGGGAACGCGTTGTAGATTGACGCGCGCATGCCGCCGACCGATCGGTGGCCCTTCAAGCCGTCGAGCCCTGCCGCCGTCGACTCCTTCTCGAACGCCTTGTCGAGCTGCTCGTTCAGCAGACGGAACGTGACGTTCATGAGCGACCGGCTGTCCTTCTGGGCAGTGCCGCGATAGAAGCCGGTGCGATCGACTTCCGCGTACAGCTTGCCCGCCTTCCGCTGGTTGGCCCACGCGATGCCCGTCAGCCCTCCGATCGAGCGCAGCCACTTCATTGTCAGGCCGAGGATGTAGACGCCGAACGTGTTTGGCGTGTTGTACAGCGAGTTGTTGTCCGCGTGGACGCTGTAATTCAGCATGATGGGCAGGCCGTCGGTCGATCGCGCGAGCAGATCCTCGCGGATGACGACGAGCGTGACGCCTGATGGCCCGAGATTCTTCTGTGCGCCCGCGTAGATAAGGCCGAAGCGGCCGACGTCGAGCGGGCCACTGAAGATGTCGGATGAAGCGTCTGCAACGAGCGGCGCGTGCCCGACATCCGGCGGCGCCTTCCACTCGGTGCCTTCAATGGTGTTGTTCGTCGTGATGTGCACGTAAGCTGCGCCGGGCGTGAGCGTCAGCTCGTCCTGCCTGGGAATGCGCGTGTAGCCGTCTGCCTTGGTGCTCCCGGCAACGTTGACGGCCCCGGCCTTCCTGGCTTCCTTGAGGGCCTTGTCCGCCCACGACCCTGTATCGATGTAATCCGCGGTCGCGCCAGCGGTCAGCAGGTTCATCGGCACCATCGAGAACTGCAGCGTGGCGCCCCCCTGGAGCATGAGGACCCGGTAGTTGTCCGGCACGCTCGCGAGCGCACGAATGTCTGCAATGGCGGTGTTGAGGAGATCCTCGAACGTCTTCGAGCGGTGGCTGATCTCCATGATCGACATTCCGACGTCGGGCAGCGACACCAGGTCGCGCTGCGCCTGTTCGAGCACAGGGAGCGGCAGCACGGCGGGACCGGCTGAAAAGTTGCAAATACGCGTCGTTGTCGGCATGGCTTCCCTATATTTTCACAACATGGACGCTGAGGATGCTGACCCGTGCCACCACAGCCTCCGCCCCGCGGAAGATCACGTTCTCTTGATGGCTACCGAGGCCCGCCTCAGACCGTCGAGCCTGTGGCTCCTGGTCCCGACTATTCAGCGGGGCCTGATTCTACCCGCTTCGAGGGTGTGGTGCTGGCCGCGCCACGGACCGCTCGTGCCG
>JBOGIR010000335.1:0-5353 GCA_050742335.1 Vicinamibacterales bacterium
CAGGGCCTGTACCCGATGGCGTACTACCCGCACAACATCCACTTCCTGTGGTTTGCGGCCACCTTCGACGGGCAGAGCCGCGTGGCGATCGAATCGGCGCGCAGCCTCGCCGCGAAGATTGACGACGACGCCCTGCGAGCCCTGCCACTCCTGGCCGGGTTTCGGATGGTTCCTTACTTTGCGCTCACCCGCTTCGGCCGGTGGGACGAGATGCTGAAGGAGCCTGAGCCGCCAGCGTCCAGTGCCGTGCTGCGGGCGGTGTGGCATTACGGGCGAGGGCTCGCGCTCGTGGCGACCGGTCGTGCCGACGCCGCCGAGGCGGAACTGACGCGCCTGCGGGCACTGCTCGTCGATGCATCGATGCAGCAGCCGCTCTTTTCGCCCAACACGGCCGGCGCCGCGCTGGCGCCCGCGCCGGACGTGCTCGCGGGTGAAATCGCCGCGGCGCGCGGCGACGTCGAGCGCGCGATTGCACATCTCGAGCGGGCGGTGCGCCTCGAAGACAGCCTCGTGTACACGGAACCGTCGGAGTTTCACTTTCCGCCGCGGCACGCACTCGGGGCGATTCTGCTCGAGGCTGGACGACCGGCAGAAGCCGAGACCGTCTACTGGGAGGATTTGCGCCGCAACCGGGAGAACGGCTGGGCGCTGTTCGGGCTGCTGCAGGCGCTTCGCGCGCAGAACAAGGCCGACGCCGCGACCCTGATCGAAGCTCGCTTCGCCAAAGCGTGGGCGCGTGCCGACGTCAGGCTCACCGCGTCGCGTTTCGGACGTCCGGCTCGCGCGTCCCGGCCGGGGGATTGACTGCGATCGCGTTCACAACCATCTCGGCCGGCTGGCCAGGTCTTTGGTCCTTACGGCAAACCCTTTCAGCGTCGCTCGCGAATCCAAGGTTCGCGCCACACGCGGGTGAAATCCGCGCCGATCTCCCTTTCGGTGAGTCGCCCCGCTCTGATACCATCTCCGGGTTTGCCGACGCTTTGCCATCCCGAAGCTCACTTCACTTGATGATCACGAAACACCGAGTCACAGAGGCACCGAGGCCAATCACTAGCGTGTCTCGGTGTCTCGGTGTCTCGGTGTTCCGTACTCGCGATCAACACAACTGAACCCTGGGAACTCTGGGATTAGGCACGAGCTCGAAACGATATCCATGACGCTGGCGATTGTGGACGACGACGAGAATGTGCGGCAGGCACTCGCGCGGCTCCTTCGTTGCCTGGGCCACGACGTACACGTGTTTGGGTCGGCCGAGGAGTTCGAGGCGGAGACCGTGGCCGTCGATTGCCTCATCCTCGATGTGCGCCTGCCTGGTCTCAGCGGCCTCGAACTGCGCGAACGGCTTCGCGGCAGCTCAACCCCAACTCCTGTCGTCTTCATCACCGGGGAGAGCGATCCGAAGGCTCGAGACATCTTCCCTGCGATCGATACCCCATTGGTAACCAAGCCGTTCGACGAGGTCACGTTGATGGCGGCCGTCGCCCACGCGATGTCGTCGGCCGAGGCGCTGCGAGAATCCCTTGCTGACTGACGATCGCTACAGGCACGCCGCGGCGGCCAGCGGCATCGGAATCTGGGACTGGAATCTCGCGACCGGCGAGGTCTATGTGGATCCCGTTCTCAAAGAGATGCTCGGCTACCAGGACCACGAGATCCGCAATCACTCGGACAGCTGGGGCCGGCTGGTGCACCCTGATGACGTAGCTGCCATTCGCGAGCGGACCCAGGCTCACATCGCGGGCGACACCCCGCTCTATGAGATCGAGCATCGGATGCTCCATCGGGACGGCAGTATCCGATGGGTCCTCGCGCGCGGCTCCGTGACCAGAAACGCTCAGGGCACTGCCGTTCACATGGCTGGGACCTGTACCGACATCACCGTGCGCAAGCGCAGCGAAGAGGCGCTACAGCACTCGGAGGAACTCAACAGGCGCATCGTGGCGAGCACCGGCGACTGCGTGAAGATTCTCGATCTCGAGGGACGCCTCATCTACATCAATCCCGAGGGTCTGCGTCAGCTCGAACTCGAGGATGCCGGCGCGTTGCTGATGCGCCCGTTCCTCGGGCACTTGGAGGGAGAGATTCGCCAGGCGGCGGAGGAGGCAGTCGCGTCGGCGCGTCGTGGCGGCAGCGGCCGTTTCCAGGCCATGCTGCGTACGGCGTCAGACGTGGCCAAGTGGTTTGACATCGTCGTGACGCCGATCACCGACGAGCACGGCACCGTGGTCCAGTTGCTGGCGGTCTCACGCGATATCACCGAACGGCGCCGAGAGGAGGCGTTTCGCGCCACTCATCACCAGGTGCTCGGGATGATCGCCACCGGCAGCGCCCTGAATGACGTGCTCGACTGCCTCGTCCGCCTCGTCGAGCAACAGTCCAACGGCATGCGGTGCTCCGTGCTGCTGCTCGATGACGACGGCACGCACGCGCGGCATGGTGCCGCCCCCAGTCTTCCCGACGACTACGTTCGCGCGATCGATGGGTTGGTCATCGGTCCGCGCAGCGGCTCGTGTGGGACGGCCATGTTCCTTGGCACCCGGATCATCGTGATGGATGTCCTCACCGACCCGCTCTGGGAGGATTACCGTGACGTGGCACGGCAGCACGGACTGCGCGCGTGCTGGTCGACGCCCGTCTTTTCGCCGCAGCGGAAGGTTCTCGGCTCGTTCGCGATGTACTACGACGAGCCGCGCTCGCCCAGTGACGACGAACTGCGGCTGATTGAATCGGCGGCCGATGTCGCAGGAATCGCGATCGAGCAGCAGAGCGCGCAGCAGGCGCTGCGGCACAGCGAAGCACGGAATCGGGCCATTCTACGGGCGATCCCGGACTGGATGTTCCTGACGACGGTCGAGGGCGTCCTTCTCGACTATCACGCCCGGGACGCGTCGAGCTTGTACGCCCCTCCGTCCGCATTCCTTGGCAAGAACGTCACGGAGGTGCTGCCTCATCCAGTTGGAGAAGCGCTCGCGCAAGCCTTCGTACGCGCGGGGGCGTCAGACGAACCCGAGAAGGTCGAATACACGTTGGGGTCTGACGACAGCGAGCGCTTCTACGAGGCGTGCGTCGTCCGTTGTGACGGCGACAAAATCCTCAGCATCGTCAGGGATATCACCGATCGCAAGGGTGCAGAGCTGGAGGCCGACACGCAAAGACGGGAACTGGCGCATCTGACCCGGGTCGCCATGCTCGGCGAGCTCACGGGTGCGCTCGCGCACGAATTGAGCCAGCCGTTGACGGCTGTCCTCAGCAACGCGCAGGCAGCACGACACCTCGTGGAACGTGATCCGCTGGACGTTGCGGAGCTGCGGGCGGCGCTCGACGACATCATCAGTTGCAACAAGCGGGCAGGCGCGGTCATCGATCGCTTGCGCGCCTTGCTGCGGAAGGAGGTCACCGCGCTCCAACCGGTCAACATGAACGAGGTCGTTCGAGAGGTAGTCGATCTGGCACACAGCGAACTCGTGTTGCGCCGCATCACCGTGACGAGCGCACTGCCGCCAGACATTCCGCTGGTGCTGGGCGATCGCATTCAACTGCAGCAGGTGGTGCTCAATCTCATCCTGAATGCGTGCGATGCGATGAGCGACACGCACGCGGCGAAGCGGCATCTTGCGCTTGCGACGGCGATGGAAGGCAGCTTCGTACAGCTCGTGGTGTCTGACCGCGGCGTCGGGATACCGAAGGACGAGTTCGAACAGGTGTTCGAGCCGTTCGTGACGTTTCGCGATCAGGGCCTCGGCCTCGGGCTTGCGATCAGCCGTTCGATCGTGCGTGCGCACCGCGGATTGATCACGGCCGAGAACAACGTCGATGGCGGCGCGACGTTCCGGTGCTTCCTGCCGGTTGCCGACGCCGGAGCGGTCCAGCAGGCCGTTTAGCGGTCAGGCGGGCCATGCCGATTGAACGTGAGGCGGCTGGATGAGCCCGGGCAGTAGAGCGATCTGGCGGTCAGCTCGCGATGGTTCAGGCCGGCGGCCTTGTCCAGCAGTCGCAGCGACGGGGGCAAGTCCACCGGAAAGCGCCACTCGTCTGCGCGCCCGCCCACCGATCGAATTTGCGCTTCAGCGGACGGCCACCACGGCACGAGCCGGCGGCCGATCGGCTCGATGATCAGGATGCGCACGCCACGCCCCGCTGCCTCGACCAGCCGCTCCTGAAGCCGTTTCCGTTCCGCAGGCGGCAGCTCATTGAGCAGGTAGCCGGCCACCACGGCGGTGCCACGATGCAGGAGGGGCAGTCGCCCGACGTCGCTCCGGCGTGCGCGCCCGTTGACGGCCAGCTCGCGATACGTCCGTCCTGCCTCCGCGACGGCCCAGGGATGACGGTCGATGCCCGTCACCGGCGTCCCATCCGCGGCGATCGCCCAGGCCGCCCCCGCTGCGCCGGTGCCGCACCCGATATCGAGAATCGAATGCGGCGGCGGTATGTGGGCATCGAGTGCGCGTACGACCCGGTAGGTGACCAGGAAGTGGAGCGGAGCGTAGAACAGGGCAAAGGCCGCCCGTTTGCCGGCGCTGTCGAGTGCGCCGCGCACGGCCGTGTCGCGTCGTTCGACGTACGCGGACGAGAGGGCGCGCAGCGCGCGCGTGACGTCCGAGACACGGAGATCCGACAGGTGCCGCGCGTCGAGGGCGGTCAGCCAGCTGCGAAATATCGGAGAATCTTCGATGTTCAATGCAGACCTCTCGCGCGCGCCGTTTGCCGGCACGCTGCACTCACTAGCTCATCCGGTACGCTACAATTCCCGGGCAGGAGGCACGCGTCGCATGCGCATGATCGCTTCGTTGCTCGTTGTGGTGCTTGTGCTTGTTGCAGTGGTTCCCCCGATCAACGCCCAGTCTTCTCATACCGCCCCGATATCGGCCCTGGAAAACGCGGTGCAGGAGCACGTCGCCTCGAGCGCGGCGGATCGCGAGACAATAGTGCGCCTGCTTGCACGTCCTGAGGTTCAAGCGATCGCCGGCGACGCCGGCATCGACCTGCGTCGTGTGGAACGTGCGGCCGGGACGCTGGACGAGTCACAAGTAGTAGAGCTTGCCGCGCAGGCGCGTCAGGCCGAGCAGGCGCTCGCCGGCGGCCAGTCGCGCGTGACGATCTCGACGACGTTGATCATCATTGCCCTGCTGCTGCTGATTCTGATCATCGTCGCCGTCAACTGATCCGATGCGGGCCTTTGCAGCCGGTGGCCAAAGTCCCGGCCGGGCCACAGAGGCACAGAGGCACAGAGAAAACATCTGGACAAGGCTCCGTGTCTCTGTGTCTCCGTGGCGCATTGATGAGTATCACTACAGCCTGTTCGTCCTGTGCTGCGGCGCGTACATCGCGGCGCAGACACTCGACCTTGCTGCAC
>JBOGIR010000336.1:0-6441 GCA_050742335.1 Vicinamibacterales bacterium
GCGTCCGCCCATTCCACCGGCGATCCGAGCTCAATCTCCCCATCGTCCAGGACTTCTGCATAGGCACCACCCCGCCACGGTGGGGTGAGCGCATGCCGAAGCCCGGGCCGGGCCTCGTCCATGAGATCGCACGGCCTGGCCTCGCCGTGGATGCGCAGACGGCAGGGGCCCACGCGAAGAACCCTTGCCCGGCTCGCTGCCAGCGACAACCCGCCAATCAGCAGGTTCGCGCGACGCACCGCAGGATCGACGTACTCGCCAAGCTGCTCCATGACGAGATCCCAGGCCTCGCGGTCGATCAAGGCGACCTGACGCCGGCCACCCTGGTTCGCGCTTCCGACAATCCCACGGCCGGCTCGAAGCGTCGCACGCGCGACCGAATCCATCGGGCCCTGATGGATGCGCTTGATCCAGATCGCCTCGAGTCGACCCCGTGTCATTGTTTCAGCCCGCCCAAGAACTGGTTTCATAACCACGCTGCGGCGACGGGCGGCATGTCGCTTCGCAAAACCGGCTCAGCTCGTCGTACATCCAGCTTCTTCCCATCATCGGGGCTCGCTTCGCGCTTACGCTGACTACGGTTTTGCTCCGGACATGCCCCACGTCGCCACGGCGACGGGCTCAGAACGTGGCGATCGGATTGACTGGCGAGCCGGTGCCGCCCCGAATCGGCAGCGGCGCAACCGTCAGCAGGAATTCCCACCGCTTCCGCGCCGCGGCCGCCTCGGCCAGCGCCTCGAGGTCGCAGTTGTCGAACAGGTGCACCCCGAGCGTCACCAGCGTGAAGTCGTGTACGGCCCCTGTTTCGCCGGCAACGTCCGACGGCGCCGTGCTCGGCGGGACGTCGCTCCCCAGCAAGGCGACGTCCCTCGCTTTCAGCCACGGGAGGACCGACGCGCTCGGTCCTGGTCGCAATCCCGTGCGACCGACGTCCCACGGACCAACCGCCGCCCGCCGCGCCCAGCGGCCCGTGCGGATGAACAGCGCATCGCCCGGCGACACCTTCAGCCCCGCCATCTTCTCCCAGGCTTCGATATCCTGCAGCGTAATCCGGGTGTTCGGCTCCAGATACGGCACACCCTTGAGCCTCGGCACATCGATCAGGACGCCTCGGGTGAAGATGCCGTTCTTGAGATTGATGATGGAATTCCGCGCGTGGCCGCCCGTCTTCATCACGGTGTCGGGGTCCGGTTTGTAGCCGTTGTAAAAGACGCCGTCGTAGTTGATATGCGCGAGCGAATCGAGATGCGTATGGGCCACGCCGTGGAAGGCGACGCCGAACCGGTCGGATCCGAGCGCCAGCATCTGGCGCTCATAGGGCTGCGGATTGTCGACGGCCTTTTCCGTATCCACGTCGCGGGCCAGTGACACGGAAAATCCCTCCTTCACCAGCGCGGCCGCCTGCCGCCGCTTGGCCGGTGTAATCAGATTGACCGCGCCGACCTGATCGTCTCTGCCCCAGCGTCCCCAATTCGACAACTCGGTCTTCCAGCGGTCGTACTCAGCCTTGGTGACGGCCTGCGTGGCGCCACCCGACTGGGCGGAACCGACGACCGTGGGCGTGGCCGACAGCGCCAACAACGACGCGAGGGTTCCAAGCATCATCCGCCTCATATTGCCCTCCCTGATGTGGAGCCAGGCCTTCCGGGTCGCCGGCCTCACCGTCCGGCGGCCCACCTGATCGCGCCCGCAAGCTGTTGCACGAATCGCTGGTCGGCCCAGGTTTCCGAAAAATGTCCGAGCGCATTGTAGTAGACCCGCCCCGCGCCGAAGGAATGCGTCCATGCCAGCGGATAGTCACCGGTTGACCCCACCGACGCCGGATCGAGCCGCAGAAGCACTCGAACGCGCCCTCGCGGATTCTCTCGAAACGTGTAGAACTCCTCGCGAATGAGGAACCGGTCACCGAGGGCGCTGGTCGAGGGATGCGACCGGTCTTCTACGACAACCGCAGCCTGCTGCGTCCACGGATGCTCCTTGAAGTAGGCGCCGATCAGTTGTCCATACTCGGGCCACCCGTAGAGCGTGTCGGTGGCGCTGTGGATCCCGACGAATCCGCGCCCTCCCGCTACGAAGTCAATCAATGCGCCCTTCTGTGCGGGTGAAAGCGGCAACTCCCCGCTCGTCAGCGCAAACATGACGACGTCATAGGAGGCGAGCGCCGGCGGCGCAAGAACGGAGAGGTCCTCAGTGGCTGCAATCGTGAACTCGTTCGTCGACGCGGACAATCCACGCATCGACGCCACGGCCGTCGCGATCGAGTCGTGCCGGAAACCTTCGGTCGCGGTCACCATCAGTACGCGAACTCGCCCACGTTCAGAAGCGCCGCCCGGTTCGCTCGGTCCGACCGGCGACGATTGTCCTCCGCAGGCGGAGACAACGCACACCAGGACGAACGAAGTCGCACGAGCAGCCGACGTCACATCGCGCCAGCTTCGGGCGTCAGCACATCGCGATCGGATTCGCCGTGTCGCTCAGCGCACCGAATCGCGCCACGCAATGGCCTTCTCGAAGATCGGGGTCGACTTCTCAGTGGGCACGATCGGCCTGACGGTGAATTCGAAAAAGGTCGCCCAGGGAGCGAACGCCTCGAGCATGACCTCTGCCGACGCGGTTTCCACAATGGCCACACCGCCATTCCCGTCGACGTAGTCGTAGAACCCCTTGAAGTCGAGCCCGGCGGGCGGCCGCCAGTTCGTGAACAACTTGAGCGTCCGTTTGTCGCGCTCCTCGCTGGTATTGCCTCGTGGCGTCCATGTTACGGCGAACAGCATGTTGAACCTCCTCCTCTTATGTTGGCTCGTCACTTCCCGAATGGTTCCTGCAACTTGGAGCCCCCGTGTCCTGGCGTCAATGCAGCACCCGCGGAGTTCGCCCGACGTAGGTGCGGTCGGCTACCGTGCATTCACTCTCGTGCTCTGGGTTGACACGCATTGCCACCGGCCGTCGCGCATCACCCAGACGTCCGTATAGCGCAACGTCAATTCGCCCCGCTGTCCCTGCCTGATGCCGACCAGGCGTAGCGTGAACCAGACCACAGCCGTGTCGCGGTAGACCTTCACCAGGAACTCGTCCTGAACGGCCGATTCCACCTGCTGATTGAACTCCGCCGCGAGCGCCAGCTCCTTGGCTTTGTCACCCCGGCTGCCATCGTCGTACGTCGCAACGAACTCGTCGGCCAGGATGCCCCTGATGAAGGCGACGTCTTTGCGATAGAACGCGTCGTTCCAGCCCCGCTCCAGTGCAATGAGGATCTCCTGATCCGATTCGACGGGGGGCTGCTGCGAGGCGGACGCGGCACCGGTCCAGGCGACAGCGAGGATGCAACACAGCGCGTGACGCAATCCCATGCGGAACTCCCCTTTCGATGTGTTGCGGCGGCAATCTACAGCCAGGAGCATCCGGCGGAGCTCACAGCGATGGCCTACCTGCTCGACCCGTTGGACGATCGGTTCATCTGGCCAGGCTTGAATAGATCGAGATCGATCGCGTCCGCCATCGCCTTGTATCCCGCGTCGTTCGGATGCAGGTGATCGCACGAATCGAACGCTGCCAGCAATCGCCTGGGATCGTTCGGATCACGCGTGACGTTGTCGAAGTCGATGACGGCATCGTACGCCTTGCTCGTTCGAATCCACGCGTTGACGGCCTGACGTTTCGCTTCGCCCACGTCCGTGTAGTAGGCCGCGCCCCAGAACGGCGTCAGTGTTGCTCCGTAGATCTTGAGGCCTCTCGAATGGGCCCGAGCGATGAGCTGCTTGTGGCCGGCAATGATGTCTTCCGCCGTTGGGGTCGGATTCTGCCGTGCGGTTCCAATGTCGTTGATGCCTTCGAGGACGATGATGTGCGTGACACCGCTCTGGCTCAGCGCATCGAGCTCGAACCGGGCCAGGGCGTTGATGCCGGCGTTGAACGCGCCCTCGCTGAGCACGCGATTGCCGGCGATGCCCGCGTTCAGGATGCCCATCTCGAGCGCGGGTGTCCGCGACCGCATGCGCCGCGCGAGATGGTCCGGCCACCGGTTGTTCGTGTCCGGAGTCGATCGGGTGCCATCCGTGATCGAGTCGCCGAAGGCGACAATGGCGCCGCCGGCATCGGGCGCCACCACCTCCACGCGCGAGAGCAGGAACCAGTTCTGAATCGTGGCGACGGCAGGCAGCACCACCTTCCCGGCGTGATTGCCTGTCTCGGACACATACGTCGTCTGGAACGCGCCCGTGTGCATTGTGAGGGGCGACACCGTATTCGTGCTGCCTGGCAGATACAGATCGATGGCCAGATCGGCCATTGCCGGCACTGCCAGATCCACGGGATCGCTGTATACAACTGCATTCGCGGGGACGGTCATCGTCGGATTCCCGCTGAAGGTCAGCGGCCGCCCTGACTTCGCCTGAATAGCGCCGTCTTTGTCTCGCAACGCGATGTAGCCGGCCCCCACGGTGAGCGCCGCGGTCCCGTACGCGTTGCTGACCACGACACGCGCTCTGGACCCGCCGACACTGGCATGAATGATTTGACGCACCGTTTGGTTGGCGAAGTGCGTGAACGGCACCGGCGCAAAGGTCTGACCTGGCGGTGGCGTGACGGGCGCCGGTGCAGGGACTGCTGGACACTGATTCGCCATGAAGGGCGGCAGGACTGCCGCCGGTGGCGGCGGCACTTGCGGCCGCCCGACTTCAGACGTGGACCACGTGCCGATCCATCGCTCCGCAGGCCCTTGCGCGAACAGCGTGTGGTGCAGAGTGACGAAGGCACACACGAGCACGGCCGCGCGCACAGCCCTCGAGCTGACGCGCCTGCCGATCGATCGATTGTGCGGAGTCTTCATGCGTGCTCCTCCCAATGGCCTCGACGCCATGTCACGCATCACCGAAACCGTACAGCGTCGCCGGGTTCTCCACGAGAATGCGACGCTGCGTCGTGTTGTCAGGCGCCCACTGTACCATCAGATCGAAAAGCCGCGCGTCGTCCGGTTTCTTCGTCTCGTTTGGATGCGGCCAATTGCTGCCCCAGACCAGCCGTTCGGGGGCGGCCCTGACGAGAGCTTGCCCTACCCTGACCGCATCGGCATAGCCCGGTGGACCGTCCGTCGTGTTGTCGTAGGTCACCGACAGCTTCACCCACGCCCGCCTCGTGTCGATGAGACGGCGCACGACGGTGTACGCCGGGTGGCCGACACCAGCAGTCCCTGAAATGTGCCCGATGTGATCGAACACGATCGGCGACGGCAGCCGATTCCACAGGGCCTCGGCCATGGCGATTTGGTCGGCCGTCATATTGATCTGGACATGCCAGCCCAGATTCGCCACGCGCTTCGACAATGGCTCGACCATGTCGAACGTGACGACAGCCGTTGCCGGGTCGGTGAGGCTGAAACGGATGCCACGAACACCCGCGCTGTGCAGTTGCTTCAACTCCGCATCCGTGACCGTCGGGTGGAGGACGGCGACGCCCCTGGCGTTCGGCGCAAGTTGTGCGATGGCGTCGAGGGTCGCTCGATTGTCCGTCGCGTAGTTGCGGGGGGTCACAATGACGACGCGGGTCGTGCCGATTCGTTTCTGGAGCAGCCGATACTGCGGCACGGCGGCGCTCGTTGGTGCCACTCTCTCGCTCGGCGCCAGCGGAAAGCGGGCCGCATCGTAGATGTGCATGTGGCAATCGCAGGCGTTCGCGGGCGCCCTGAGCGTCGGCGGTTCCGTCCCCCCCGAATTGGGCACCGCCACCTGCGCGTGCGTGGAACGCGAGTGAACGATGAGGCCTGCGCTCAACGCGCCCACGCCGGCCCGTTCGAGAAATGCGCGCCGCGTCATGCCGTCGTCGCTGATCACACGCCCTCCACCCCTCTATTTCAAACCCAGTGGCTTGCCGGCTGCAAGGAGGCGAATGGCCTCCTTCAAACGCCGCGCTCGTGTTTCCGCCCGCTTCGCGGAGTCAATCCACCCAATGTACTGTCGCCGGTGTGAAGGTGCCAGCCGTTCGAACGCCCGGTAGTGGTCAAGTTTGGACCGATCTAGCCCATTTGACCATGGCTCCGGGTCGCGCATAAAATCGGCGGCATTTCTTTATGTCTCAAAAGAATCGACCTGGTGGTGGGGCAATGCCCGTCGCCGCTCCGGTGCCCGACCCGCGACCGCAAGCGATGGCCGACGTGAAAGCACGCCGTGATGCTGCACGCACACTGCGACAAACGGTCCTGAACAACATCGCTGATGCACGGCAGTCTCACGTGATCGCCTACGTGACCTGCGGGCGGAAGAACCTCGGAACCGTGATCGGGTCCGATGCGATCCGTGTTTTCCGGGAGATGCTTGGCAAGGTCGGTCAGGTGCAGAAGCTCGATCTGTTTCTCATCACGCGCGGAGGCCACACACTGACGCCACTGCGCCTGGTGAGCTTGCTGCGCGAATTCGCGAAGGAGGTGCACGTCCTCGTCCCGTATGC
>JBOGIR010000337.1:0-7410 GCA_050742335.1 Vicinamibacterales bacterium
GTGTACGGCGTCGTCGCCGATCGGGATACCGCCGCCCGGTTGAGCGACCGCGTGCGGGGCGCGCTGGGAGATGCCGGCGCCGTGTACGAGGGCGGCTTCCCCGCGCACGGCGCGCGGGTCTGGCCGGGGCGATATGCGAATGAAGGGGAGTAGCTCACTTCCCCGTTCATAGCCGCCGGCCCGGCTCGAACCGTCGCGCCGAGGCCGTCGATGCCGCCCCATCGGCTACGCCGGGCATCGACCACACGTGTGGTACACTCGTCGGCCGTCTATACCTGATCGGCGGTTTTCGCTCTCCTTTCTATAGGTGGAGTTGCTCGCATGGTCGCTCGCCGAGGGATGAGAACTCGGCTTCTTCTGGTGCTCGCTGCCGTGGCGTTCGGCAGCGCCCTCGCGTACGGCGCGGCTCAACAGTCGCCGGCGACGCCGACGATGGTCCCCGCGCTGGAACGGCCGATCGACTACAACTGGGACGTCCGTCCTGTCCTGTCGGACTATTGTTTCCGCTGCCATGGGCCCGACGAGAAGGCCCGGCAGGCGAATCTGCGCCTCGACACTCCCGAAGGAGCGTACGCCGCGCTGCGGCGTCCTGGAACCTTTGCGATCGTGCCCGAGAATCCCGACTCGAGCCAGGTGATCTTCCGGGTCGCGCACGAGAACCAGGCGATTCGCATGCCGCCGCGCGTCACGAACAAGTCGCTGTCGCCCGCGCAGATCGAGACCTTGCGCCGATGGATTACTCAGGGCGCACAGTACAAGCCGCACTGGGCGTTCGTGGCACCCGACAAGCCGGTACCGCCGGAGGTTGCGGCGGCTGGTCGCGTCGCGAACCCCATCGATCGGTTCATCCTGAACCGACTCGAGCGCGAGGGGCTGTCGCTTTCGCCCGAAGCGGACAGGGAGGCGCTGATCAACCGTGTGACGCTGACGCTGACGGGCCTGCCCCCCACCCTGGCCGAGGTCGACACGTTCTTGAAGGACACCAGCGGCAACGCCTACGAGAAGGTCGTGGACCGGCTGCTGGCTTCGCCGGCGTACGGCGAGCAGATGGCGACGCAGTGGCTCGACATCGGGCGGTACGCCGACAGCGACGGCTTCCTCGACGATCTGCACGATCGCCTGCTGTGGCCGTACCGGGACTGGGTCATCTCGGCGCTCAATCGCAACATGCCATTCGACCAGTTTGCGACGTGGCAGTTGGCCGGTGACCTCCTGCCGAACGCGACGAAGGACCAGAAGCTCGCCACCGCGTTCCTGCGTCTCGGCAAGCGAACCAACGAGAACGGGGCGATAGACGAGGAATACCGCGTGGAGTACGCCGTGGACCGGGCGGTCACGATCGGAACCGGGTTTCTGGCGCTGACTGTCGGCTGCGCCCGCTGCCACGATCACAAGTACGACCCGATTCCGACGAAGGACTTCTACTCGCTGACCGGATTCTTCAACAGCACCGACGAACCCGGCTTCTACGCGCCGGGGCGGACGGGGATTACAGCCGGCCCCACGCTCCCGTGGACAGATGCCGCGACGGAAAAGAAGATTGCGGACGCGCAGGCGGCGGTTCGCCGGCACGAGGCCGCCTACGAGCGGGCGCGCGCGCAGGCGGCCCGCGAGGCGGCGGTCAGGGTCGAGACGCTCGCGGCAAGGCCTGTCGAGGCCCGGGAGGCGATCCAACGCGCGCTCGATCGCGGTCTCACGGCGTACTACCCGTTTGACGTCACGGCACCGCTTTCCGACGATCAGCTGCCAACGCCGCTGCCGCAGGCGCGGCTGTCGCCGCCGCCGCTCGCACTGGAGTCGCTGCAGGAACCGTGCACCAGCAACAACGGGCCGCTCGTGTCCGACGAAGCATGCCGCCGGCGGTTCCAGATGGAGCGCGAGGCGGCGGCCGCCAAAGGCAATGCCGCTCGCGCGCTGCCGGGCGGCCTCGTGCGCGAGGATCTCCTGGCGTCGCCAAGCGCCGGCGGAAGCGCCTCCCCGGCGGTGCTCATGCTGGCCGACCTGCGCGACGGGGTGAGAGGCAAGGCGATCCACTTCACGGACAACGAGGTCGCGATTCTCGGCACGGGCGTGGGCTACTACGAGCGCACGCAACCGTTCAGCATCGATCTCTGGGTGAAGGCGGGGCAGGTGTACGAGGACTCTGCTGTCCTGCACCACCGGGAAACGGAGAACGCCGGCAACGCCGGATATCAGTTACACCTCGAGAAGAATCATCTGCGTTGGGAGATGATGCACTCGCGCGCGGGCAACGGCATCAGCCTGCTGTCGAAGCAGCCGATTCCGCTGAACCAGTGGGTGCACGTCACGGTGACCTACGACGGCTCGAGCCGCGCGGCCGGGACCACGCTCTACGTGAACGCGGCGCCGGTCGAGGTGGACGTCGCGCGAGACAATCTGACGCGCACGATCATTCCGAACGGCAACGCCAATCAGGCAGACCAGGCGCTCGGTCTGGCGTTCGGCAAGCGGTTGCGCGCGCAGACACTCAAGGGTGGGGCGATCGACGAGGTGCGGGTGTTTCGTACCTCGCTGACCCCGGTCGAAGTGCGCCATCTGCACGGCGCGGGGGAAGCCAGCCGGCAAGAGCTGCTCGACCTGCTCGCGGCGAACGACCCGCGGGTCGAGCAGGCGCTCGCGGCGCTCATACAGGCGCGCGACGTCGAGAACGCCCTCGTCTCCGTCGTGCCGCAGGTCATGATCATGGGCGACACGCCGACGCCGAGGCCGACGTATGTGCTCGTGCGCGGCAACTACGAGGATCACGGCGAGCTGGTGCCGCCACGCGGTCTGAACGCCGTGCTGCCGTGGAACAGCCAGTGGCCGGAAAACCGCATCGGCCTCGCGCGCTGGCTGTTCGATCCGAAGAACCCGCTCACCGCGCGCGTCTTCGTCAACCGCGTCTGGCAGATGCACTTCGGCCGCGGCCTGGTGGAGACGGCGGAAGATTTCGGCTCGCAGGGCTCGATCCCGACCCATCCCGAGCTCCTGGACTTCCTCGCGGTCACGTTCAGGGAGTCTGGTTGGGACCTCAAGCGGCTCCACAAGACAATCGTGATGTCGGCCGCGTACCGGCAGCAGTCGGACGTCGGCACGGACGGGCTGAAGAAGGATCCGCGCAACCTGCTGCTGGCGCGATTCCCCCGCCTCCGGATGCCGGCGGAAATGGTGCGCGACCACGCGCTGGCGGCGAGCGGGCTGCTCGTGCGGCGCGTCGGCGGACCGAGCACCTACCCGTATCAGCCGAAGAACATGTGGGACGGGTTCAACGTGTATCGGCACCCCGAGCCCGATCAGGTGCCGCTCGATTCCCACCACCGGCGCACTCTCTATTCCTTCGTCAAGCGAAACGCGCTGCACCCCGGCATGGCGTCCTTCGACATGCCGGAGCGATGGAGCACGCTTGCGCGGCGCAACACGTCCAATACCCCACTTCAGGCGCTCGTGTTGCTGGACGACCCGCAGTACGTCGAGGCATACCGCTCGCTCGCCGCACACGTGCTGAAGACCGAGACGGACAAGGATGCGCAACTGACCACCGTGTTCCGGTTGGCGACGCGCCGCCGGCCGCGGACCGAGGAGCTCTCAACGCTGCGCGCGTACTACGACTCGCAACAGGCGAGGTTCTCCGCCGACCGTGATGCGGCCGACAAGCTGCTCGCGGCAGGAGTGACGCGCGCCGACGCCGGTCTGGACAAGGTGAAGCTGGCCGCGTTGACGAACGTCACGACCGTGGTGATGAATACGCCAGACGCGTACTCGTTGAGGTAGCCGTCATGAGCGACTTCGAGAATTCACGCCGACACTTTCTGCTGAAGACGGGCGCCGGGCTCGGGTGGCTCAGCCTGGCGGAGCTGCTCGGATCGCCCGCCTGGGCGCAGCAGTCGCCGATTCCGGCCGAGACGCATGCGGGGCTCCCGGGGTTCCCGCACTTCCAGCCCCGCGCGAAGCGCGTCATCTATCTCCATATGCTGGGCGCGTTCTCCCAGAACGACACGCTCGACTACAAGCCGACTCTCGAAAAGATGCACGGCGAGGAGCTGCCGGATTCGGTCCGCGGCACGCGCCGGCTCTCGACGATGGTGAGGGGGCAGACCTCGTTTCCGATCGTCGGCCCGGTCTCGACGTTCAAGCCGTATGGGCGGAACGGCACGATGGTCAGCGACGCGGTGCCGCACATGGGCCGCATCATCGACGACCTCTGCCTCATCAAGACCATGAACACCGAGCACGTGAACCACGATCCGGCATCGAAGTTTCTGCACACCGGGTTTCAAATAGCGGGGCGCCCCTCGGCTGGCACCTGGGTGACCTACGCACTCGGGTCGACCAACAAGGACCTCCCGATGTTCGTGGTGATGAGCAGCGGGAACCCGGGTGGTGTGCCGATCGATGCGTCCACGTGGGCGGCGGGCTTCATGCCGTCGCACTACCAGGGGGTGCAGTTCCGTTCCGGGCAGGAACCGGTCGCGTACATCGAGAACCCGGGCGGTCACACGAAGAAGGACCGGCGCGACATGCTCGACGCCATCGGGAAGCTCGCGCAGTTGCAGCGCGACGCGACGAACGACCCCGAGATCCCGTCGAAGATCAGCCAGTACGAGATGGCGTACCGGATGCAGACCTCGGTGCCTGACGTGGCGGACATCTCGGACGAACCCGATCACGTCCTCGACCTGTACGGCCCCGACGTGCGGAAGCCGGGCACCTTCGCGCGCAATTGCCTGCTGGCGCGGCGCCTGGCGGAGCGCGACGTGCGCCACACGATGATCGTGCACATGGGATGGGACCATCACGGCGGCATCGTCGCGCGGCTGCCGGCGAGCTGCCGTGAGGTGGATCAGCCGTCGGCGGCCCTCGTGAGCGACCTGAAGCAGCGCGGACTGCTCGACGACACGCTCGTCGTGTTCGGCACCGAGTTCGGCCGGACCTCCTTCGCACAGGGCACGCTGAAGACCAACTTCGGTCGCGATCACCACGGCGGCAACTTCTGCGTGTGGCTCGCGGGCGGCGGCGTGAAGGCGGGGCTCGTCTACGGCGAGACCGACGAGTTCGGCTACAACATCGTCAAGGACCCGGTGCACATCCACGATCTCAACGCCACCATCCTGCACCTGCTGGGCATCGATCACGAGCGGCTCACGTACCGCTCCCAGGGGCGCGAGTTCCGGCTGACGGATGTCGCCGGGAAGGTGGTGAAGGGAATCCTCGCCTGAGTTCCATTCCTGACGTCGGTGTTCTCAGGCGATCGTCTCATTCGTCCGGACTCCGTTTCGGCACATCCCAAGGAGGCGCATATGAAGGTCGAGGCCGTCTATCGGAGCCTTCAGGAGAAAAAGTGACGCGCTTGTGATGCGCGTCGGGTCCCTTCTCTCACGGAGACCGAACATGTCGACGAATTCGTCGTGTCCCGAACCCGCGGCTGGCGGCACCGGCGAGGGGGCCGAGGTCGATCTCACCGAGGGCCCCCCGTCTCGGCGCGACTTTCTCAGGGTCGGCGCGGCGGGGCTTGCGGGTACGACCATAGGTGCCGTGGCCTGCCGCACGGCGTCAGGCACCGTGAGCCAGGCGCCGGCGGGTCCGCTCGCCGGCGTGCGGTCGGCCACTCCGGTGGAGCTTCAGAACCTCGTTGGCGATGGCCGCAAGCGACGCCTCCTGCTGCGCGGCGGAGTCGTGCTCAGCCTCGACCCGAAGGTGGGTGACTTCGAGACGGCCGACGTCCTGATCGACGGAAAGACGATCGCGCAGATCGGGCCCAACCTTTCAGCCGCCGACGCGGAGGTGGTCGATTGCTCGGGCACGATCGTCATGCCCGGTTTCATCACGACCCACCACCATCAGTACGAAACCTTGCAACGGAGCATCATCGCGGATGGCCTGCTTGGGCAGCCGTGGCCGATGGAGAGCTATGGGTCTGTGGTGCAGGCCATCTGGACGGCGGGCCGAATCCCCGATCCGGCAAAGCCGAACAGCTTCATCTGGGACCTGGGACGCGTACCATACGACCCCGAGGATTGCTACATCTCGGAGCTCGTGGCCTGTCTGAGCCAGATCAGCGAAGGCGTGACCTGTGGCACCGACACCTCGCAGGCCAATCACACGCCGGAGCACACCGACGCCATGATCAAAGGCCTCATGGACTCCGGCCGCCGGATGGTCTTCGATTACAGCGGGGGCACCAATCGCAGTGCTGAAGGCTTCCCCTTCGAGGTCCCCGGGGCCATGAACGACACGACCAAGGGGATCGGCCGGATCGCGAAGACGTACTTCAACTCGAAGGACCAGTTGTTGACGCTGGGCTTCGGCGGCGGCGGCGGGCCGGCGTTCCCCGACGCCCCGTACACGGGGTGGCAACTCGGCCGCTCGTTCGGCGCGTTGATCAACAACCACGGCTTCGGCAACGTGAATGCGATCGTGAACATGGCCGCCGACGCCAGGAACGGCACCGACTGGTCCGACGTCACGCTTGTCCACGCGGCTCGATGGCAAGACAACTCCGTGGCGCAGATCGGTGCCGGCTCCTCAGGTTACCCGAACAGCAGCAGCTCGAGAGCGTGGGAGATCATCCGCGACAGAGGCGCGCACGTCTCCATCGCCAACCTCATCGAGATGCAGATGAGGCACGGGCTGCCGCCGTTTCAGGAGGCGCTCAATCACGGCATCCTGCCCAGCCTGAGCCCCGACGTCGACACGAACATGACCACCGATCCGTTCTCGCTGATGCGAGGAGCCTTCTGCCTGCAGCGTGCGCTGGCCAACGACCTTGCCTTCAAGGAGAGCAACCCCGGGAACATCCCGATGCCGCAACTGGTCACGTCTCGACAGTGCGTCGAGATGGCCACCATCGCGGGGGCGGCCGCGAACCGCCTCCTGGACAAGGTCGGCACGCTGACCCCAGGCAAGGAGGCCGACATCGTGGTGCTCGAGGCGCGGAACATCAACACCTGGCCGATGAACAACGTGCCCGGGACGATTGTGACCATGATGAATCCCCGGCACGTCCGCGACGTCCTGATTGCGGGGAAGATCGTGTACTGGAAGGGCAGGCTCGTCGGGTGGGACGTCGACCGGCTGCTCCACCAGATCGACCAGGCACGCGAGCGGGTGCTCGCCCGGATCAACGCCCCCGCGAAAGTCGGCGCGATTCCGCCGGGCAACAACAGTTTCAGTAACCCCTACCGGCCGAATTTCCTCGGTAACTGCTGTTACAAGGGGCAGAATACCGATGCGCCGGCGTATGTGTTGAGGCCGTAACGATTCGTGAACGATTCGTGACTGGCAACCAAGGGCGAGGAGGAACGTGATGGTACGAAAGAGTGAGGTCGGCCTGGGTTTAGCCATGGCTGTGTGTGTACTTGTCCTGCCGCGCGCCGCGTCGGCGCAGGCAACAACCGCGAGCGGCCTCGCGGG
>JBOGIR010000338.1:0-14671 GCA_050742335.1 Vicinamibacterales bacterium
CGGCACGAGTGAGCGGCGTGGCGAATGCAGCGCGCCGCCCGGCGCCGTGGCCTCCACCACTTCCTTGGTGGCCAGCGCGAAAAAGAACGCCATCGCGATGTCGTTCACGAAGAAGTGAAGCGCCTCGGCGAATCGTGCGTAGCTCTCGTGGGCGAGGTTGGCCCAGACAAGGGCAACCGCTGCACCTGCCACGAGCAAACCGGAATTGTCGATGAAACGTCGCACAGCGCGGCCCAGAGCAGATCTCAGACGGCTCAATCGACGATTGTTGACGATTTCGGGGGATTCCGTGAAATCGCGAGCTGGCCTGGAACAGTTGCGGTGACGGTCGTCAGCGTTGGACCGCTATACGGCCCCAAACGCGAATTTTGTACTCGATGTGAATCCGTATAGCGGTCCTAGGCGCGCGGAGCGCGCCAAGAAGATACTGCCTAACCAGCCAAGGGCCATCTTCACCGGGATATCAAGGGTAGGCCCTTGGCTGGTTGTACTTGTGTCTGTGTGTCTCGCAGTGATGTCGCGGCAGATCGTGCATGCCGGCGCGGCCGGACCGCTTCTTCGCCAGGCTCCGGCGGAATCGGCGCAGTCGAAGGGACTTCCCGATGCGCCCGGCAGAGAGAGCGTCGACCGTCTGTGCACCATGTGCCATGGCGTCGAGTACATCACGGATACGGAACGAACGGTGCCGCTCTGGAGGGACACGCTGGACCTGATGAAGGGCTACGGCGCGGTGGCCACCGATGACGAGTGGAAGACGATTGCCGACTACATCGTCGCGAATCTCGCGCTCCTCGATGTGAACAAAGCCACGGCCGAAGACATCGGCGCCTTTTTCGCGGTGGGGGAGAAGGTTGCGACCAATGTGGTCGCCTATCGTGACAAGCAAGGCGGCTTCAAGGCGATCGAGGATCTCAAGAAGGCGCCCGATCTCGACGGGAACAAGGTGGACGCGCTGAAAGCCCGCCTGATCTTCCAGGGCAACTGATCAGTGTCGATTTCAGATTGGTCGATTGATGACTGTTGACGATTTCTGAATGACGATTGTTCGAACTGATTGGCGAGTGGGGAATTCGCGGTCAATCGAAACTCACTCGACAATCGAAAATCGTCATTCGACAACAATCTTCACTCGACCAATCTGCAATCAGAACTAACTGTCCGGTACTGCTACCGGCTCGCCCTCGGGCTCGAGGTTGGTCATCTCGGCCGCCAGCATCTGCTCGCCCGCTGCGGCGGGCACTCCCGCTGAAAAATCAACCGGCGGCAGAAACAGCGTGGCGAGGAGCGAGGCTGCCGCGAGCACCGTGCCGGCGATGAACACCTGATGCAGCGCGGCGGCAAACTGCAGGCGTGCCGCTCCCGTCAGTATCGCGCCGGTCGCCGCCAGCGCTTCGACCCCTCCCGGAATCGACACTCCCGTGAGCTGCCGCGTCATGAGGGCCCCCATGGCGGCCACGCCCACCGCCGCGCCGACGCTGCGGGAGAACTGGTTGAGCGATGTCGCGAGCCCGAGGTGCGACCGTGCGACGCCGTGCTGGACGGCCAGGAGCAGCGACAGCATCGAGAGCCCCATGCCCGACCCGATGAGTAAGCCGGCAGAAAGGACCGAGTTGCGGGACGAGTCGGGCTCGACGAACGACAGGCCAATGAATCCGACCGTCATGAGCGCGCTTCCCGTAATCGCGAGCAGGCGGTACCCGAGCTTCACGGTCAGCCGCGCGCTCACGATCGACATGACGACCCAGCCCATGAACAGTGGCGTCAACACCTGCCCCGCCTGCGTGGCCGTAGCACCCATCACGCCCTGCACGAACAGCGGAATGAACGCGATGGCGCCAAACAGCGCCATGCCGACGAGAAACACCACCGCGAGCGTTCGCGCGATCAGCGGATTTCTGAGCAGGTCGATGGGCAAGAGCGGGTCGGGCGACCGCCGCTCGATGACGACGAAGGCGGCGAGCAGCACCACCGACAAGGCGGCGAACCACCAGGCCGCAGCGCCGACATCGGCCCCAAGCGCGAGCAGGAGCGCGCTGATGCCCGCAAAGAGCAAGGTGGCGCCGATCCAATCGATTCGCACTGGGCCGGGCCGGCGGGTCGCCGGATACGCGAGCATGAGCACCGTCATGCACATGAAACCGAACGGCAGATTCAGATAGAAGACCCAGCGCCAGGACAGCGTGTCCGTGATGTATCCGCCGACGAGCGGACCGGCAACGGAGGCCAGCCCCCACACGCCGCTGAAGAGCGCCTGCGCACGCGCGCGTTCGGCGAGCGTGTACAGCTCCCCGACGATCGTCATGCTGAGCGGGATGATCGCGCCCGTTCCCAGTCCCTGAATCGCCCGCGACACGATCAGCATCGTCATCGACGTGGACGCGCCGGACATCGTCGAGCCCACCAGGAAGATGACGGTGCCGGTCAGGTACATCCGCCGCCGCCCGTACAGATCGGACAAGCGTCCCCAGATCGGGACCGAGGCGGTGGAGGTCAGCAGGTAGGCCGAGAAGACCCAGCTGTAGTGGGCCAGGCCGCCCAGCGTGGCAATCACCGTCGGCATGGCCGTGCCGACGACGGTGGCTTCGAGCGCGCCGAGGCTCATGCCCAGCAGCAGCCCGGCGGTGATGGCCCGGCGCCGGCGCAGGCTGATGGGTGGGCCAGGGTGCGTGTCGTGCATCCCCTCAGGGTACCACGCGGGGTGAACGTGTTTCCTTACTGCCTGCTCAACTCCTCGAGCCGACATTCTTCACGACTCACCTGCGGTCCAAAAGCGTTTGTAAAGGTTCTGTTCTTCGTGAAGCGACCGGCCAAGCGTCCTTCAGCGGTGAGTTCGGATCTCCATCCGGCGAGGTGGGTTGTGGCAGGATCAGATGTCACCGAGGTGGTGGTCCCGCTCAGGGTCAACTCGCCCGATGCTTCAATCTGACCGGTCACGTTCCCGCGCTCAAGCACGGTCGTGCCGAGGTTGTTGAAGAGCGTGGCTTCTCCTGAGATCTGTTGTCCCTGCTCCACGAGTTCCAGGCGAATGTAGAGAGAACCGTTCAAAACAAACCGGCAATAGCTTGAACCACCTCCGCTGATTCGTACGCACTGCTCGATCTTGTAGGTACCACTCCACACGCCTCCAAACCGCGAGGTGACTGTCGGTTCGGTCGGCGTCCCGGATGGCCCACACGCCAGCCCACAAGTCAGCACCCATGCCACTAGTGGCATGATTTGTCGAGGCATCTCACAAACACCAACTCGCCGGTCAGACCACCCGGCTACCAGACCGTCTGAATCGGATACTCGCTGATCGGACTGTCGTTCGTGACCAGGCCGAGGCCCTCGGCCTTTGCCTGAGCGATGAGGATCCTATCGAATGGATCCTTGTGCAGCAAGGGAAGGGGGCCAACGCCGTGACGTGGCTCGCGCGGATCTGGAGCACCCGCGCGGCAGTCAGCTCCGTCGCCTGCCGCCACCATGTGGCGAGGTCCGAGATCGCGAGCAGCCCCTTTTGCGTCTTGATGACTACTTCCCAGTAGGACGCGACGCTGATGACGTTCTCGCCGGCCTCGACGACGCGGCGCGCCCGCGGCGACAGGCGCTCCCGCACACACGCTGAGATCACGCGCACGCGCTGCGACCCGGAGTCAGACCCGCGCAGCAACCCGGCGTGCGCCGGCCGCGCCTCGACCCTAGACGGACGGAATCTGAACCTTGCGTGTTCCAGTTCAGCACTCCTCGAGGTTCTGAACCGCGTGACAATGCGTGCGGGAGTGGCAGGTTCCACGCACCTAACGTGAAGGCGCGCCTTTTGTAGGACTCTATGATTTCGTGCTCTGGCCACCGCCACAACGCGGCGCGCGTGTGACGTTGACGTGCGGGTGCGATGCGACCGTCCGATGGCGCATCCCGCTCATCTTCGTCTACCGCATCTCCATCGACCAACAGGACACGTCGTGCGCCCGCCATCATCCCGGGAGCCATTCGTTCGTCGGCTTGGAGCGCATGAAATCCGGCCCTGCCCAGGACCGATCGATCTACTTTGACTAGGTGCCGGACCCGCTTCAATTGACGATCACGACACACCGAGGCTCCGAGGCACCGAGGCCACGTTCAATATGAATTCTCGGTGTCTCGGTGTGCCGTAATCTGGACTCCTTCGCCAACACAACTGACCTCCGGTTTAAGACGAGGCCCATGAACAGGCGCTGGTCACGGCTGAGCGTTCGGCAGCAGTATTTCAAAGAGCGCGCCGCCCTCGTTGCGCGCGGTAATAGTGCCGCCGTGCCGCTCGACGATCGCCTTGACGATCGACAGGCCGAGGCCACTGCCACCCGTCGCGCGGGCGACGTCCGCCTTGTAGAACCTGTCGAAGATGAGCGACAGGTGCTCGGGCGCGATGCCGGGACCACTGTCGCGGACGGCAAGACGAACGTGCGCGCCGGCCCGGTCCGCGGACAGGGTGATGTCGCCGCCGTTCGGCGTGTGTCGAAGCGCGTTGGCGGCCAGGTTTTGCAGCGCCTGTTCGAGGCGGTCGGGATCGCCGGCCACGCGCACCGCCGGATCGACCCTCGACACGAGCCGTATGCTGCGCTCGGTCAGCTCACGGTGATGACGTGCGGCCACGCGCGCGAACACCGCCGCCACGTCGACGAACTCACGCCTCAAGGCGGAACCGCCTCCCTCCAGCCGCGCCAGATCGAGCAGATCCGCCACAATCCGCTCCATGCGGCGTGTCTCCTCCTCGACAATGCGGAGATAGCGCTCGCGGGTTGACCCGTCGAGCGGCAGATCCGCCATCGCCAGCGTCTCGAGATACCCCCGCATCGTCGTCAGGGGCGTCATCAATTCGTGCGACACGTCGGCGAGCAGCTGACGCCGCGCCTGATCGGATGCCGACAGCGCCGCGGCCCGCACCTGCAGGTCGCCCGCCATGCGGTTGAACGAGTGCGCCAGCGCAGCCACCTCGTCGCCCCCGTCTTCAGACGCGCGGGCGGTGACATCGCCCGCGCCGATGCGCGAGGCGGCATCCTCGAGGTGTCGAAGCCGACGCCGCACGGGGCCGAAAATCAGCAGCGAGGCAGCGCCTGCGCCCGTGACGAGCAGCACGATACCCGACAGCGCCAGCGCGGGACCGAGCGGCCGGAGCGCGGCCATCGGTGCCGGCCGGCCCGGTGGAACCGTCACCAGGCCCACGAGCTCGGCATTGACAACGATGGACGCCTCGGCTCGCCCGGCTGGCGTCTCGCGCACCGAGCGGCGCGGGGTGAACTGGCGGGCGTTCATCGCGGCCAGTCGCGCCCGTGTGTTGCGTAGAAACGCCGGTGGCGCATTCTCGCGATTGGAGAACGCCCGGCCGTCGCTCATCACCACGATGAACGGCTGCACGACGCGGCCGTACTGGTTCGAGATGTAGGTGCCGAGATCGGCGGCGGGATCGGACTCGAGCTGATCGCGAATGTCGGACGCGATGAGCTCCGCCAGCCGGGCGCCTGAGGCGGCGGGAAACGCACCGGCGGTCCGGCTGGCGAGCCAGGCGAAGACCAGCGCCTGCGCCACGAGCAGCGCTGCGAGGAAGGCCACGAAGCCGAGGCCGACGCGCCAGTACAGACTCCGATACCAGACGGGGTTACTGTTCGGCATCAGCCGCCTTGTAGCCCGTACCCCACACCGTCAGGATGACGGTGGGACTGCCAGGCTCGTCCTCGACTTTGCGCCGAAGCCGCTTGATGAGCGTGTCGACGCTTCGCACGGTCACGAACGTGTCGTCCGGCCAGGCCCGGCGCAGCAGCGCTTCGCGGCTCAGCACGATCCCGGGTTGGGACAGCAGCACGTAGAGCAGGTTGAACTCGTGGTTCGTCAGCTCGACGTCGCGTCCATGGACGCGGACCCGTCGCCGGGCGGGGTCCATCTCGATGTGCCGGCACGTCAGCGGCCGCTGCCCCTGGCCGGCGCCGGAGGCGACCGCCGCGACGCGGCGCCGCATCACGGCGCGAACCCGCGCGAGCAGCTCACGAATGCCGAACGGCTTGGTGAGGTAATCGTCGGCGCCGCTGTCGAGACCGAGCACCTTGTCGGCCTCGTCGCGCCGCGCGGTCAGCATCAGGATGGGCACGTCGCGATTCGGCGTATCGCGCCGCACCGCCCGGCACACCGACAGACCGTCGACGCCCGGCAGCATCAGGTCGAGCACGATCAGGTCGAACGGCTGCCGGCCGGCCAGGTCGAGCGCTTCAACCCCGGTGGAGGCTGGGACGCACGTATAGCCTTCGATCTGGAGATGCAGGCAGACCAGATCCCGGATGTTCTGCTCGTCCTCGACGACGAGGACGGCAGGCCGGGGGTCGGTCCGCTCCACGTCCTTGATCGTAGGCCAGCCGGGCCGTCTGGCCGAGGGCGCGGGCAAGGATGCCACAGAATTTTCACAGCCGCGCCATGCGCGGGTCACCGACGCCTCGTCTAATGAGACAGATGCAACCGCCCAGCCGCGCGTGCGGGGGCGCTCGTCACGGAGGTATGTCCATGATTCGTGTTTCTCATCTCGTCACACTGATGGTGCTCATCGTCGTGCTGCTGGGAGGCTTCGCCGTCTTCGCCCAGGGTCCGGGCTTCGGTGGGCCGCGCGGGCGCGGGCCGGTGGCCGGTCCGGGAGGTCCTGGAGCGGCGGGGCTGCCGATCCGCGAGCTTGGCTTGACCGACGCGCAGCAACAGCAGGTCCGGCAGCTCACGGAGCAGTTCCGCGAGCAGGGGCGCCTGTTGATCGAACAGGTGCGCAAGGCGGAAGAGGCGCGGCGCGACGCGATTGAGGCAGTGCCGGTCGATGAAGGCCGCATTCGAGCCGCGATGCAGCAGCTCGGGGAGGCGCAGACGGAGTGGGCCATTCACCAGGCGCGTCTCCGCAGTGAAATCTATGAGCTGCTGACGCCTGAACAGCAGCAGGTGGCGCAGAAGCTCCGCGCCGATCGCGAGGCCCGTCTCAAGCAGCGACAGGACCGTCTCGAACAGCGTCTGCAGCAGCGCGGGCAGCGTAATCGAGCCTGAGCTGTCAGGTGGCCTCGACCTTGAATCGCCCAGTCAGGGATTCATGGCCGAACGGACCAGCTCGCCACGGACGCACCTGCGAGTGGCCGCGATGGGCGACATTCACGTCTCGCGGCACTCGCAGGGCGCCTTTCAGCCGCTCTTCGCCCACATCTCAACGAATGCCGACCTCCTGGTCCTGTGCGGCGACTTCACCGACTACGGCCTGCCAGAGGAGGCACGAATCCTCGCGCGTGAGCTGACGGCCGCCGTCAACGTGCCGGTCGTGGCCGTTCTCGGCAATCACGACTATGAGGCCGGCAAACAGCACGAGATTCGCGAGATTCTCAGCGACGCCGGTGTAACGGTGCTCGACGGCGAAGCCACGGAGATCGCGGGCGTCGGATTTGCGGGTGTCAAGGGTTTTGGGGGAGGCTTCGGTCGCGGCGTGCTCGGCCCGTGGGGCGAGCCCGCCGTCAAGCGCTTCGTCCAGGAGGCGGTGGAGGAAGCGATGAAACTCGAGGCCGCCCTGGCACGGCTCCGCACGCCGCAACGCGTCGCGATTCTGCACTACGCGCCGATCCGCGGCACCGTGGAGGGAGAGCCGCCGGAAATCTTCCCGTATCTCGGCTCGGGGCGTCTCGAAGAGCCGATCAACCGGTATCGCGTCACCGCGGTCTTTCATGGCCATGCCCATCGCGGTTCGCCAGAGGGACGGACCTCGACCGGCATCGCCGTCTACAACGTCGCGATGCCGCTGCTCGCGCGGATCAATCCGGACCGGCCGCCCTATCTGATCGTCGAGTTGCCCCTCGGTGGCGACGCGGCGCACCGCACAGGCCAGCCGCCCACGGGGACGCTGGCCGCTCCGGTTGTCAAGACGGCGTGATTCCTGCACACGGCTGCATACAGTGACGAACGCCAGCACCCCGCTTCTGACGACCCCTGAGAAAGCGGAGCTGTATCGCACCGCGCTCGAAATGCTCAACCGAAGCGGAGTGCCGTACATGGTGGCCGGCAGCTTTGCGTTCCAGTACTACTCGGGCATCTCGCGCTCCACCAAGGACTTCGACATCTTCGTCCGGCCGCGAGACGTTCGGCGGGTGCTGGACGTCCTCACGCGCGCCGGCTTCCGAACCGAAGTGGCGTTCGGTCACTGGCTGGCGAAGGCGCACCACGGCGACAAGTTCATCGACGTCATCTTCAACTCAGGCAACGGCGTCGCCGAAGTCGACGACGAGTGGTTTGCGCATGCGGTTGACGAGGAGGTGCTCGGCGTCGCGGTGAAGCTCAGTCCGGCCGAGGAGATGATCTGGTCGAAGAGCATGATCATGGAACGCGAGCGGTACGACGGCGCCGACGTGGCGCACCTGGTGCGCCACTGCAGCGGGTTGTTGAACTGGGATCGGCTGGTGCGCCGGTTCGGTCCGAACTGGCGGATTCTGCTCTGCCACCTCGTGCTCTTCGGCTTCATCTACCCCGGCGAGCGGGCGCTCGTGCCGTCAGCGGTGATCCGGGATCTGGTGAATCGGCTGTTGGCGGAGCTCGACGTGCCGACTCGCGACAGCAAGGTTTGTCAGGGGCCCCTGCTCTCGCGCGGCCAGTACCTCGTGGACATCGACGAATGGGGCTACGAGGACGCACGGCTGGAGCCGCGTGGATCGATGACCGAGGAGGAGATTGCGGACTGGACCGCGGCGATCGACAAGACCAACGACTAGCGCCTCAGTGCTTCGGGGGTGCCCGGTGCTTACATTTACAGTCGGTGACTTTACAGAACTGGTCCGGACCGTGATCTCGCACCAAGAACCAACCCCCCGGGTACCCGGGGCCGACGCCTCAGCGCAACCCCGTGCCCGTCACGATCACCTCGCTGGTGGCCATGCCGCGCACCTCGTGGGAGGACAGCACCTGCGCGCGGAGGGTGTAGTGCCCGGCCGACAGATTCTTGAAGGTAAACGTATGCAGCCGTTTCTCGCCTGCGCCGCTCAGTGAGACCTCGCTGGCGCGGAACATGTCCTCGCTGTCGGCTTCGATGCGCAGCGTGCGATTGTCGGCGTCGGGCTGCACCGCCACCATGAACCGGACGGTCGCCGGCTCGGTGAAGTAGCGCCCATAGAGCACGATCTCCACGGCCTCGCGGGCATCGCCAGGCACCGCGCCCGCGGTGATGAGGAGCACAGGGAGAAACCAGGCGATGGTGCGGCGCTTCACGGCAGCCTCCTGCAGCCGCTGAAGAGCAACGGGGATGCCAACGCGCTGCTCGACGATCGCGGCCCTCTGTCACTAGAAAACGAGGCGTCGCAGGAAAGCGAACGGCCGGGATGGAAGTCCGCCTCACACAGGAGGGCCCGCCGCGACCTGCACGACCTACTGCTGACGCTCGAGGATCCAGCAGATCGGCCCCACCAGCTTCTCGAACCACGACCGCGCGCGCCAGAGGTCGGCGGTCATCGGGTCGCTCGCCGCGAGGTCCGACTCGAAGTCGCGGCGCAGCCGGGCGTTTACCGCCCCCTCCCGAAACGCCACGTTGACTTCGTCGTTGTGCTCGAACGACCGGTTGTCGACGTTGGTGGTGCCAATCAGGGCCCACGTGCCGTCGACGAGCAGCGCTTTGACGTGCGTCATGGCGGGTCGGTACTCGTAGATGCGCACCCCGTTGTCGAGCAGTTCGCCGTACAACCGGCGGCTGGCGAGCCGAACGAGGCGTTGATCGGTACGGCGTCCCGGCACGACGACGCGCACGCGGACGCCGCGGCGCGCGGCCCGGGCCAGCGAACGCCGCAGGGCGCGGTCGGGCAGGAAGTAGGGCGTGCTGATGTCGATGTCGGAGACCGCTCCGTCGATCAGCATCTGGAACACGACCCGCGACGTGGTGGCGCGGTCCGACGGCGAGCTCTTGACGAGCATCGCCTCGGCTGTGCCCGTCGGGCCGTTCCGGGGCCAGTCGCGGGGCGACGTCAGAATCTCACCGCCGCACTCCAGCCAGTTTTCGGCAAAGACCCCCTGGAGCGCCGTGACAATCGGTCCTTCGATGCGCACCATCGTGTCGCGCCACGCCGGCGCGCCGTCGACCGGCCGGAGCCACCAGTCGGCCACGCCGGCCCCGCCCGTGAACGCGATCCGGCCGTCCACGATGAGCAGTTCCCGATGCGTCCGGTTGTTCAAACGATGGAGGCGGTACCACGTGATGGGCTGGTAGAAGCGCAGCCGGCAGCCGGCCTCTCGCAGGCGGCGCACCGCGTCCCCGCTCATGCGTGAGCTGCCGATGGCGTCGAGCACCAGCCGCACGTCCACGCCCTGGCGCGCGCGGGCGGTCATCGCCTCGATCAGCATGTCGGCCGCCTCGCCCGGCTGGAAGATGTACATCTCGACATTGATCGACGCCTCCGCCTGCAGGATCGCCTCGCGTATCGCCGGATAGAACTGGGCGCCGTTGGTGAGAATGTCCACGGCGTTGTGCGAGTGGACGGCGGCCTGACAGGTCGCCTGGACGACGTGGAGGAATTCGCGGCTGTCGGGACGCAGCGGCGTGCTGAGGTGATAGTCGATGCGGGGCGTGAACAGGATGACCAGCAGGAACCACAGCAGCCCTGCCGCGATGAGCGCGATGAGGATCAAGTGTGACCTTTCAAGACGTCGAGCCACCCTCGAGAAACGCGATGGGGAAATGCGCAAGGACGTCCGCGACGCGCAGGACGCGCCGGCCGCCCTGCCCGGGGACCGGGCCGTCGTCGCCCCCCTCGCGCTCGTCGAGGCGGACCCGAACGCAGCCCTGCGTCAGGACGTGTCGGTAGCTGGCCGGGCCGTCAGCCGCCAGGACAATGCATGTGTCACCCCAGACGCGCTCCCCGAGTGGCGGGGCGCCGGCGTCGGGCAGCAGCGTGGCGATCAGCCGGGGAACCGCCACGACGACGTGCTGCCGGCCGTGCGTACGCGCGAAGGCGAACAGGTGCTCGCGCCGGACTCCCTGGACATCGAGGGGATAGTACCCTCCGCGCTGAAACAGCGCCAGATGCGCCCGCCGGAAGCGAAGCAGGCCGCTCGTGGCGAACAGCTTGGTGCGGTCGTCGCGCGGCTCGGTGGCGAGCCGCAGGGCCAGCGCCGCAGCATCATCGTGTTCGAGCGCCGCATCCAGCTTCTGGAGGAGCGCGCAGCGGCGCGTGTAATCGACCGGACCTCGATTATCCGGGTCGACCAGGCTGAAATCCCAGAGCTCTGTGCCCTGGTAGAAATCGGGCACGCCGGGCGCGCCAATCTTCAGCGCCACCTGCGCGAGCGAATTGTAGAGGCCGTATCGCGCGATCCGTTCGTGGAAGCGCCCGAAGTCGTCTCTGAACGCGGTGTTCTCGGGCGCGAGCACGCCGTCGACGAACCGTGTCATCGCCTGTTCGTGAGGGTGGCTTGGATTCAGCCAGTTGGTGAACACCTTGGCTTCGCGCATCGCCTTGTGCATGTAGGCCACGATCCGCTCCCGATACTGGCGCTCCCGATCGGAGGTCATCGTGGCCAGCGGCCAGGTGCCGACGAGTGTCTGATACAGGAGGTACTCCTCGTTCCGGCTCGGGTACGACTGGCCGTCGACGAAGGAATGACCCCGCCGGTTGATGCGCGCCCAGCGTGCGATCGCCTGCTTCCAGGCTCCCGGCAGCTCCGACAGCACATTGAGACGCGCCCGCACGTCCTCGCTGCGCTTGGTGTCGTGCGTCGAGGTGGCGGAGAGGCTGTGAGGCCAGTGTGCGGCCCGGGCGGCCAGCCATGCGTGCAGCGCGCCGGGCGCGATGCCGAACCGGGCGGGCTCGCTGCCCACCTCGTTGAGCGACGTCAACCGGTTGTAGAGGTACAGGGCCGTGTCTTCGATGCCCCTGGCGGTGACGGGGCTCGTGACCTGCTGGAACTTGCCCACGAACCTCATGTGCTCCTCGCGCTCGGCGTCGCCAAGATACCCGGCATTCTTGCTCAGCAGGTCGCGCACGAAGTCGAAGACGAGCGCCGGCTGGCGCGGGTTGCGGCGCTTGGCCTCCAGCACGGCATGATCGATGTACTCGCGGTCGCGCTCGCTGACCGGCTCCCGGGCATTCACGTACGTGCGGTAGACGGGAAAGCACGCGATGATTTCGCGCATCACGTACGTGAGGCTGTTCAGCGTGAAATCGCGGCCGTAGCGGGTGCGCTCGGAAAAGCGGTCCAGTCCGTGCGCGAGCACGTTCAGCTCGCTGGCCATGCTGACGCGCAGCACCAGCTCCTTGCCGAGGTACGCGACGTCGCGGAAGCGGGAGCGCATGCGGGTGAACCCTTCGTAGACGGTGTTCAGCGCAAGTTCGTTCCGCTGATCCACGAAGAGGCCGTTGACCTGCGCGAGGAAGTCATAGCCGGTCGTCCCGGCGACCGGCCATCGCGGCAGCTCCTCGCCCACGCCCAGAATCTTCTCGACGACGACGTGCAGCGGCCGTTCGTCGGAATACAGATCCGGCCGGACCTCTCGCGCCCGCGCTTGCAGCCGCTGCAGGTAGTCGCCGGGATCGTACAGACCGTCGACGTGGTCGATGCGCAGCCCGTCGATGGCTCCCCGGGCCATCAGCGCGAAGACATACGCGTGCACGCGGTCGAAGACGTTGCTGTCCTCCATCCGAATGGCGGCAAGCTCATTGATGTCGAAAAAGCGCCGGTAGTTGATCTCTTCCGCTGCGACGCGCCAGTCCGCCAGACGATATGCCTGCGCCGACAACAGATCGTCCAGGCGGTCGAAGCTGCGCGGCTGCCCTCGTTGCCCGTTGAAGATCTCGACGGCGCGTGCGATGTGATCGCGTACCTGCGGCGAACGCCGGCAGAGGGCCGTCAGCCGGCGCTTGATCACTTCCTTCTCGCGGTCGCGTTCTGCGCGCAGCCCGGGTTCTTCAACGTGACAACCCGGAAGGTGGTGGATGGCCGTCATGATGCTGAGGAATTCGGCCGCCGCGTCACCGGCGGCGCCGAGTCCCTCGAGCAGACGCTCGCTTCCGGAGCCAAGAATCCGATTGTAGGTCCCCGGCGCAATCGGCAGTACGTGATCGCCGTAGCGCACGCGGAAGGTGCCGTCGGCGTATTCGAGCGTGATCTCCTGTCGCTCCAGCACAGCCCCGTATGCGTCCCCCAGGATTGGCAGCAGGACCTTGTTGGCCAGCTCGGGTTTCAGCGGATGCCAGTCGATGTCGAAGATCGCGGCGTAGCGCGAGCTCGGACCGTTTTCCAGCACATCCTGCCACCAGGGATTGGCCGAGCGCGCGATCCCCATGTGGTTGGGCACGAGGTCGAGCATGTGGCCCATCTCGTGGCGCCGCAGCGTCTCGATCCACCGGAAATAGGCGTGCTCGTCGCCGAGTTCCGGATTGAGCTGCGATGGATCCGTGACGTCGTACCCGTGAGCGCTGCCTGGCACAGCCTCGAGATAGCTCGACGCGTAGCAGTGCGACACACCGAGGGCGTCGAGGTAGGGCACGATCTGGGCTGCGGTGTCGAACGTGAACGCGGCATTGAACTGCAGCCGATACGTCGCCGCCGGCAGTGAGGCACGTGGCATGGTCGAGCTTTCAGGTCAACGCAAGCGTGATGCCGGCGGTGATCTCTGGTATGTCGCTTGCTCCTCGTGCATCACGATGAAACCTCACGCTATCTCGACCGCGGTGGTGCTGGCGTGCATCGCCGCAGCCTGCGGCGGCCGCACCGTCGTCGTGACGCCACGCGCCCCGGTGTCGCCAGCCGTGCTGGCGCAGCTTCGGGTCGATCCCGGGGAGGGGGTGCGGGATCTGTTCTGGGGCATCGGCGGGCGGCAACACGCGCCGTCACCAGACGCGATCTACACGTTCAAGGGGAAAGACGAGGGCGGCTTCAGCGTCAGCTACGACGTGGTCGGACCCGACGGGGTCGAATGGAGCGCGAAGATCGGGCCCGAAGCGCAGACCGAGGTGGTCGTCTCGCGCGTGCTCTGGGGCCTCGGCTACCATCAACCGCCGGTCTACTACCTGTCGTCGTGGCGGCTCGACCGCGGGGACGGCGCCCCCAGGGTGATGAGCAGCGCGCGGTTTCGACCGAAGCTGCCGAGTCTCGTTCGCACCGACCGCGTCTGGAGCTGGGCCGACAATCCATTCAGCGGCACGCGCGAGCTGAAGGGGCTGCTGGTGATCATGCTGATGCTGAACAGCACCGACCTCAAGGATTCGAACAACAGCCTGTACGAACCGAAAGCCCCGTGGGACACCGCGTCGTCCTGGTACGTCGTGCGCGACCTCGGCGCGGCCCTCGGTGAGACGGGGAAGATGGCTCCGCGTCGCAACTGGCTTGGGGGCTTCCAACGCGAAAGCTTCATCACCAGAGTGACCCCGACGATGGTCGAGTTCGACTATAACGGCCGCCACCAGGGACTGCTCTCGATGATCGGCCCGGAGGACGTGCGGTGGGCGGCGAGCCAGATGCAGCGTCTGACCGACGCTCAATGGCGCGACGTGTTCCGCGCGGCCGGCTACGCGCCTTCGATCGCCGACCCCTACATCCGCCGCATCAAAGAAAAGATGGCAGACGCCGCCGCTCTGCGCGTCGACCGTCGAGAACGTGACCACGACACACAAGACTGATGCTGGGAGACGTTCTGGAAAGCCACGCGGCGATGGTGGCGCGCGCGGTGCTCGCG
>JBOGIR010000339.1:0-2488 GCA_050742335.1 Vicinamibacterales bacterium
ATTCCGGCTCACGCGAGGTCGTGCCACACGGCACTGGTGGGGGGGTATGTCATCGAGGGACATGTCCCGATCGCCGATATTCAGCGTCTGTTGAAAGAGAAGCCCGCGGTCGCCGGCCTCGCGGTGCCCGGCATGCCGATCGGTTCGCCCGGGATGGAGGGGCCGAACCCGCGCCCTTACGACGTGCTGGCCTTCGACAAGACCGGCAAGACCACGGTGTTTTCGACGCAGACTCCCGCTAGCCGGTAGCTAGTTTCTGTCGCGAAACGCCTAACGTATTACTGAATCATAGCTTACTGTTTTTTGCTTGACGTGTATGTGTGCGTTATGGCACATATGCGACATGCCACGAAAAAATGAATCGCCGACTGATGTCGAGCGTTGGTTCCGGACGCAAGCCGCCGATCTCTGGCCAGCGGCGCTCGGCGCCCTGAGTCTGCGGCGGAGCCCCTGCGTCCGCGACCACTGCGAGGCGTGTGCCCGCGGTGACCAGCATGCCAGCTATGTGCTCTATTGCCGAGTCAAGGGCCGGCGCAGCGGCATCTACATTCCCGAGGAGCTCGTGCCGCAGATCCAACGCTCGCTCGACAACGGCCGGGCCCTCCAGGAGTTGCTGTACGAGGCGGGCCGTCGGTACACCACGGCGGTCAAGCAGCAGCGGGCGGCGAAGCGATGAGCCGCGCGGCCGATCCGCAAGCGAGCTTTGCCGATCTGGAGTTCCTCACGCAGGGGATTCAGCTCGACCCCACCCTGCAGGCCATCGCGGCGTTCCTCGACACGCACGCCTCGCTCGTCGATGAGGTACGACGCGATCTCGAGCGCGGGTTGAAACACCCCAGCACGGGACGGCGCGGTGTCACCGCGCCGCAGGTCCTGCGCTCGTTGATTCTGATGCGCGTGAAGAACTGGGACTACCGGGAATTGCGGGAACGGATCGCCGATGGCTACACGTTGCGGGCGTTCACCCAGTTTCAGAGTCAGCCGGTGCCGAAGCATGATGCGTTCAACCGGGCCTTCAATCGGCTGACGCCGGACACGCTGCACGCCGTCAACGCCGCGGTCGTCCAGGCCGCGGTTGATCTCGGTCTGGAGGACGGCACGAAGCTGCGCGTCGACACCACCGTGGTCGAGACCGACATTCATCATCCGACCGACAACACGCTGCTCTGGGATGCGGTGCGGGTGCTGACCCGACTGGTGCGTCGACTGGACCACCTGCTGCCGACGGGGGTGGGGCCATTCACGAATCGCACCCGCGCCGCCCGGCGCCGAATGCAAGCGATCCAACGAATGACGACGACGCAACGCCATACGCAGCAGGTGCCCACCTATCGCGCGCTCCTCCGCATCGCCGAGCAGGTGGTCACCGACGCCCGATCGGTGGTCGCCCGGACGCAGCGTCGTGCGGGGGACATTCTCACGCGAGGAGCCGTCGACGCGCTGCACCGGGAGATCACGCGGCACTGCGCGCTGGGCGACCGGATCATTGGTCAGACGCGTCGCCGCGTTTTGCACGGCGAGCAGGTACCAACCGAGGACAAGGTCTACTCCATTTTCGAAGCCCACACGGATCTGATCAAGCGGGGGAAGGTCCTGAAGCCCATTGAGTTCGGCCATAAGGTGTTCCTCGCCGAAAGTGGCGGCGGCTTGATTACGCAGTACCGCGTGCTCGCCGGAAATCCGCCCGACCAACTCCACGTGGCGCCGTCGCTTGCGCGCCACACCACGACCTTTGGCCACGCCCCCGCTCTGTATAGTTCGGATCGCGGCTTCTTCAACGACGCGAACCTCGAGACGTGCCAACAAGCGGGCGTGACGCTCACCTGCATCCCGCAGGCGGGCGGCAAGCGTAGCGCCGATCGAGAAGCGTTCGAGAAGAGCCCGGCGTTTAAGAAAGGTCAACGGTTCCGGGCCGGCATCGAAGGCCGCATCTCGGTGCTGTTCCGAGGGCGCGGGATGAAGCGCGCGCTCGTCGAAGGGCGGGAGCGCTTCGAACTCTTTGTCGGCGCCGCCGTCCTGGCGAACAATCTCCTCAAGGTCGCCGACTTGCTCCGGCAGAAACACGCCCGCCGCAGATCAGCCGCCGCGTAGCTTCAGACGATTCAGACGATGCCGAGTTCCTCCACCGACTGAGGACCATGTGTCTACAGATCATCGTGTGTCATCACGGCCACGTCCGCCGCGGCTACTGCCACATCCTATTTGCGTCTGATTGATACAATCGCCCTTGTCGATGACGCCGCATACTCGGAACGACGCCGGTTTTCAGGCGTTTCGCGACAGAAACTAGCTAATCAGCTCGGCATCGAGGTTGCTCGCCTGTGCCCACTCGCCGGCGTAGCTGAGGAAGTAGGTGCCGCTGAAGTTGTTGCCGCCGGTGCGCGGAATCATGTTGAACGCCGGGCCGCCGCGATCGGTTTCACCGAGGCCGCCCGCGATGGTGACCTGAATTTCCTGCGCGTTCGCCGTGTCGTAGCCGAAGCCGGCG
>JBOGIR010000340.1:0-3868 GCA_050742335.1 Vicinamibacterales bacterium
TGTCGAAGTCTGAAAGACGGGCTCTAGCCCCAGAGCGACCCCTCGCGCAGCAGGCCTTCTATCTCCTGGCGCACGTGTGCAATGAGCTGCTCGCGGTCGGCCGCCGTCAGCCCGGCCGTCGGAATCGGCCGGCCGATCCGCACGCTCACGTGCACCGGCCGCACGAACACGCTTCCTTTGCGCATCGCCGCCCGCCCTCCCTGCACCGCCACGGGGACAATCGGCACCTGCGCCTCGATCGCCATGATGAAGCCCCCTTTCTTGAACGGCAGCAGCTGCCCGGTGCGGCTGCGGGTGCCTTCGGGAAAGATCAGAAAGGAGTTGCCGGCCCTGAGCGATTGGGCGCCTCTCGCAAGCGACGCCATCGCCTTCTCGCGGTTGCCTCGATCGATCGGCACGAATCCGCCAACATCCAGCACCGTCCCCATGATGGGGAACTTGTGCAGTTCGGCTTTGTAGAGCACGTGCAGGTATGGGTGGAGGGCGCGAAAGAGCACCGGCGGGTCGACGTTGCTTTCATGGTTCGAGCAGAAGACGACGGCCGATGCGGGGACATGCTCGCGCCCCGATACGCGATAGCGAATACCCGCCAGCGTCAGCGACATCCACACGCCGGCGTGTCCGAGCGCGTACAGCCCGCGCTTCCACCGCAGCACGACGCCAATGAAAAGGCCCAGCGGCCCCACGGCCGCGATGTAGGCGAGCATGACCGCATAGGTCAGAATCGAGCGAAGGGTCACCATCGGCGAATGTCCAGACACTGTACAAAAAAATCGCCCGGGGGACGTGCCCCCGGGCGGCGAAGAAGGCAAGTGAGGGCGATAGCTACGATGCGCGGGCGGCCCGGCGCGCGGGCATGACGACGGCCTTGACCGGCTTGGCGATCTTGGCGCGCGCGGCCTGGCGGGCCATGTTGCGAACCTTCATCATGAAGCACTTTTCGAGCGCGCGATCGACGCGCAGCTCGATCTCCAGGGCTTTCTCCCGCACGACTTCCGAGACCTCGGACACGATGAGCGCGCGGGCGCGGTCGAGCATCCGCTTTTCGCGGAACGACAGGCTCTTGGACTTGCTCAGGAACGTGAGGCTCTTGAGCACGTCCGCCATGTCATAGATCGACCCGGTCCGCATCTTGTCCGAATTGTCTTTGAAGCGGCCTTTCCAGTTCTGATGGTTGTCAATCCGGCCGTCGCTGAGCAGCGTGAACAGCCGATCGACTTCCTCATCGCTGATGGCCTTCCGAAGACCGACGTTGTCCACGTTCGCGACCGGTACGAGAACCGTGGTGTCGTTGGACACGATCCGCAGATGAAAGAACCCGCACGTAGTACCCAGAATAGTTTTCTCTTCGATCCGTTCGACGATGCCGAGCCCGTGATTCGGGTAGATGACCTTGTCGCCGACCTGGAATGTCACGTTTCCCCCGTTGAAGGAAGGGTTGGTAGGGCCGGTGTGTGCCGGGAACCGCACCGATGAGTATAGCGCAGCGGCACCCTCGGATCAATGAATAATGGCCGAAAAACCGCCGTTTTCGGCACTTCACCCCCGCCGTTTGACCGTTGGCCGGCAGGCCCGTGCCGTTGGGCCATGCCGGTAAACCACGGAACTGCTGACATTTGGGGCCCCAGCCTGAGTCGGCCCCCTTGATGATGGGACCATTAATGCGGCCCGCTGACGAGGATGACTGGTCGAATGGATGAGCCCGTCCAACCTCAGCCGCCTCGTGACACGGGGTCTGACCCCGCGCCTCGTGACAAGGGGTCTGACCCGGGGTCAGACCCCTACACGGTCGCCTACCCTGCGTTCGTGCGTCTACAATCGGCAGGAATGCCCGCCATTCTGCTTCTGGCATTGAGCGTCGCGTGGGCGCAGACGCCTCGTGCTCCCTACGCGGCGACGCCACCGGATGTGGTCGAACGGATGCTGACGCTGGCGAAGGTGGGACCCCAGGACGTCGTGTACGACCTCGGGTCGGGCGACGGCCGGATTGTCATCGCCGCCGCGCAGAAGTTCGGCACGCGTGGCGTGGGCGTCGATATCGACCCGGTGCGGGTTGAGGAGGCGCGAGCCAACGCGGCGCGGGCGGGTGTCGAACAGCTCGTGACGTTCAGGGTGCAGGACGCGCTCGACACGGACGTCTCGGACGCCACGGTCGTCGCACTCTATCTGGTATCCGCGCTCAATGTGAAACTTCGTCCCCGCCTCACCGCGCAGCTCCGGCCGGGTGCCCGGATCGTGTCGCACAACTTTGCCATGGGCGACTGGCAACCGGACGTCGTCGATGTCTTCACGAGCGCGGATGGGATGTCGAGGACGCTCTATCTGTGGAATGTCCGCAGCTCTGCGTTCTGAAGTTCCGGGTTCTGGGTTCGTGTTCGAGAACTGCAGAGATTTCGTCTCTGTGCCTCTGTGTCTCGGTGGCTCGTATCGCAGGTCCGGCTGAAGCCGGACACTACGTACCCTCTTTCTTACGCGCTCACGCCCGGGCGAGGGCGAGCTCGACGATCTCCTCGATGAGCTGGGTGTAGGTCCGGCCGGCTTTGCGCGCGGCCATGGCGAACTCCGCACGCGAGGCGAGCCATGGGTTCGGATTGACTTCGATCACCTGGACGTGACCGTCGGGCTGCAGCCGCATGTCGACGCGGCCGTAGTCGCGCAGCTCCAGCGCCTGATACGCAGCGACGGCCGTCTGCTGGAGCAGTTGCACTGTCTCCTCCGGCAGGTCCGTGGCGATCGCCGACTTGGTGTCGCGGTAGGCCTTGGTCCCCTTGCCCCACTTTACTTCGGCCGCCGCAATCTTGGGCGTCCCCTCCGGCAGCTTCGAGAGGTCCAGCTCGATGATCGGCAGCGCCGCGAGATTGTCGTTGCCGAGGATCCCGACGTACATCTCACGCCCCTCGATGTACTCCTCGATGAGCACCGGCGAATCGAAGTTCGTATGCAGCCAGTCCATCCGCTCCATCAGCTCCCGTATCGAGCTGACGACAGCGCTGAATTCGATGCCGATCGATCCGTCCTCGCGCGCGGGTTTGACGATGACGGGAAACTGCAGGTCGTGGGAGAAGTCGAGCCGCCCCCGGTAACACTTGGCGAAGGTCGGCGTGTGGATGCCGTGGAAGGCGAAGATCTTCTTGGCCACCGCCTTGTCCTGCGCCAGCATCAGGCCTCTGCTCCCGGAGCCCGTATATCTCTTGCCCAGAAGCTCGAGGAACGCGGCGATCTTGAAGTCGGAGGTATCGTCGTCGGCAAACGACTCGGCAAGGTTGAACACGAGATCGCAGTCGGCACGGGCCAGCCCGAGCAGGCTCTTCTGCGTCCCGTCGAGCTCGTACATCACCGGCTCGTGCCCGAGCTTCACCAACGTCTCGGCGACCTCTGCTTCGACCTCTTTCTTGTCGAGCGTGCGGACGACAGGCGACTTGTCGCTCGAGGCGGGCTCCTCGCCCTCGTCGACGAGGACACGGTCGTAGAGCACGACGATCTTCAATTTGCTCATGTGTCGCAGGGCGGATGTGAAGGTCCGCCTCTACGATACCCGATGCCGAGCGTTCGCAGAGATGGGTCCGCCACCTACAGTATCGGCCACGGATGCCGATTTCTTTTCTTTTCGCTGTCGCGTGAGGAGACTTGTGGGAGGCGTGGCGACCTCGCCGTCATCACGCTGCTTCCGCAGGAGTTCACGGTCCGGCTAAAGCCGGACACTACGTACTTTCGCGTCAGGAGAATCTGTGAGAGGTGTGGCGACCACGCCGTAACGAGCGCGCGCTGAGGTGAGTGATGACGCAGTGCGCCACGGAGACACAAGAGTGTGACTCTGTGGCCCGTCGACGTGAAAGACGGGTTAGGACCGCAACTCGTCCTCTCCAGG
>JBOGIR010000341.1:0-2352 GCA_050742335.1 Vicinamibacterales bacterium
TGCTTCGGCCAGTTGACGGCCCACTTGGCGGGGTCGGTCGTGTCCTCGGTGACCTCGGTGAGGCGCACGAACGGGCTGCGGGCCTCGCTCTTGCGCTCGAAGATGTTCACCAGCAGCGCGGTCACCAACGCGGTCGCGATCGCGACGACGAGGATCGTCCCGATCAGCAGCGCGCGTGATACCCCTCGTTGAGTTGCCCGCATTTTGTCCTCCTTGGTCGACTCGCGCCTCGCCGGCTACCGCCCCACACCCGTCGTCTCGCCGTGCCCGACCGAGCGATGGCAGTGGACGCACCGCACTTCGTCCGCTTCGTTGCTGGTCCGCACCACGAGGTCGTGCACGAGCGCGGCGTGGCAGTGCAGGCAGCTCTCCTGCAGGATGCGGCTCATCGTCGGCTTGATCATGATCGGCTCGTGGAAGTCCTGAAACGTGAACGCTTTCGAGTCATGGAAGCCGCTCGCCCCCTTGGCGAGCCACTTCCTGACGAAGCCGTGAGGCAGGTGGCAATCGACGCAGGTTGCCACGGCGTGGTGGCTGCCCTTCTGCCACGCGTCGTACTGGGGCTGCATGATGTGGCAGTTCACGCACGCCTTCGGGTCCGAGCTCATGTACGAGAACCCCTCGGCGTAGAGAAACGTGAAACCTCCGACGCCGGCGAGCAACCCGACCAGGACCGCGAGCAGGATCAGTCCCCGATCCTTGGATCGTTCAGTGGTTGGTGTCGTGGCCATAGCGGCGTTCAATGCCGGCTGAACGTCGGCAGTAACCCGTCAGTCCCAGGGCAGGCGCAATCCTAAGGACAGGTAACGCCCGGGGCAAGCGCCGTAAATCCTACTTTGGTTGGATCCCGGTCTCGCACGGGCGGGCGCAGCTTGAAAGCCTCCGCGGTCTACGGGCGCGGCAGGGCCGCGACGCGCCCGTCGCGGCCCTCCGGCTCAGAAGGCGTGGAACAGGCCGAGCGCCCAGATCTTCGGATCGGCGCCGAACGGGTTCGGCCCGGCCGCCGTCAATCCGGTGGTCGAGGTGATGCTGCTGCCCGTGTAGTCGGCGAACTGGTTCGCCTTGTTGCTGACCTGGTTGTACGACGCATAGACCCAGGTCCGCTTCGACAGGAAGTACCGGGCGCCGACCATGAAGCCGTTCGAGTCGCTGTCGTTGCAGGACACCGTCGCCGTGGCCGCATTGCAGTCCTTGATGTCCCCGGTCCAGCCGTACTGGGCCATCACCTGCACGTTGCCGAACGTCTGCTCCCAGTTGATCACAAAGCCGTCCTGATAGACGTCGTCGCCGGCGGCCAGCCCTGGAACGAGACCGCCTTGGTTGTTGGTATCGGTCCGGACCCAGATCAGGCCGACGCGCGAGCCGGGCATGTAGCCCCAGCTGCCCCCCAGCTTGTAGAGCGTGGCCTTCTGCTGCGTGTTGGTGGTGACCACAGTGTTGGCGTAATTCCAGCCGACGTCGCCCTGGACATAGAACGGCCCCCACGTGCCACGCACGGTGGCGCCGTAGATCGCCCCGTCCGTGTCGACGCCGGCGCCGACGGCCTGCACGGCTTCCTGCGCGTTCGGCGAGTAGCTCAGCGTCGCGTTCATCCCGGCGAAGGTCGGCGACGTGTACTGCACGACGTTGCTGGTGCGCGAGATGGCCACGCCGGTGCTGATCCGGCCGAGCTGCCGGCCGTCGGTCCACGGCACCTCCGTGTTGATGTAGTTCGACGAGAACTGCGCGTTCACGCCGTTCTGATAGTAGAGCGACTGGCGGCCCAAGGTGAGGCGCCCGTAACCGCTGTCGAGCCCGACGAACGAGTCGCGCGACGCCCAGAAGCCGGTGCTCCCATTGTTCGCGCCGGCCTGGCCGGTGTTGCTGCCGTTGTCGACGTTGACCCCGGTTTCGATCTGGAAGACCGCGCGCAGCCCGCTGCCGAGGTCCTCGGTGCCGCGGAAGCCGACCCGGGAGCTGTTGTCGAACACGCGCCAGCGGCCCTGACGGTTCTCGTAGGGGTTCGTCGCGCCCTTGGCCTCGTAGTAGTCGAGGCCGAGGTTGGCCCGGCCGTAGATCTCCACCGTGCTCTTCTGCGCGAGCGCCACGCCGGGGAGGGCGAAGATCCCCGCGACGGCGAGCGCCATTCGTTTGCGATTCATCACGACATCCTCCTTTGGGTGAGCCTTGGTGCCGCGCCGCAGCAACCCCGGGGCGTGCCTCGACCTTATAGACTGGCACCAACCGCATGCAAATCCTACCTTGGTCGGATTTCCACGCTCGCGGGCATGGCCATAGAGTAGGCCGTCTCCCGCGCCCACTGCGGCCCCCTTGAGGCGGCGCAACGCGCGAGCGTACTCCGTGGCTATGGTA
>JBOGIR010000342.1:0-10172 GCA_050742335.1 Vicinamibacterales bacterium
TCGCTCCCGTCCGCGCACGCTTCCGGGAACCCGACGTCCGGCGACTGCTCCAGCGCCGTCATCACGCAATTGCGCCGGGCGTTGAGCCGGGCATCTCCCAAGTCTCCGGTGGCCATTTCCTCGCGCAGCGAACCGCGCGCACGCACCACGTCGGTACTCGAACGCGCCATCGGCAGCCTCCCTCGAATGGTGAGGCGTCCTTTAGATCACGTCCGATCAGCAGATGCAAGCGTTTCATTCGCAAAAGGAGAGATGTGCCGGATCATGAGCCCTCCCGGCGCCACCCGCCCTCAAGAGCGTCGCCAACTCAACTGGCTTCCACTGCGCACCGCCTACTGCCTACTGCCTACTGCTCACCGCGTCGTATTCGTCGCGCCGATCCCCCACGCGATCTTGAAATTCTCGAACGGCACCAAGCGGCCGTGCACCGGTGCAATGCGCTCCGGGTTGAGCTTCAACTGCTGAATCTTGTCCCACATCTGCAGCGCGAACTCGGGCCCGCGCTCGGGGGTCTTGATCTCGTTGCCCGCGGGCGGATTATAGCCATCGCCGTACATCAGGATCCGTTCCTTCGGCAGATAGGCGATGAGCTGACCCGTGTGATGTGCGCTGGTGTCGAGGAAGTAAAGCTCGAGGGTCCGCGTGCGATCGGACATCACCCGCTTGTCCCCGACCCCTTCGATGACCGCCGGCTTGGGCGACTTCGCCAGGAGGTCCTGCTCGATCGTCCACGGCCGGGCCCACACCTGCTCGTAGAACGCCTTGTTCACCTCGTGCGTGACGACCGTGATGCCCTGGGCGACGTAGGTCCGCAGCCCGCCCGCATGGTCGTAGTGCGCGTGCGTGTTGACGACATATCGAATCGGTTTGTTGGGCACCGTCTTGCGGATGGCCTCGTTCGCGACGAGCGATCGGGCCTCGCTCGTCGGGCCTTCGAGCATCACGATGTGATCCGCAAACTCGACGGCCAGGCTGCGGGTGTTGGCGGCATTGATCGACCACAGCCCCTCGCCGACCTTCTGCACGTCGGCGGCGACCGGCGCAGGCGGCTTGGCGGACGCGACGTTGGCCGGCACCTCGATCGCCACCGGGGCGTTCGGCGTGACGTCCTTGATGGTGACGTCAAGCGTTTCGAAACCATCCTGTTTCTCCACGATGTGCGTGGGGAACTGGACGCCGCCGAAGTTGGCGTAGTCGGAATACGTGAGCTCCACAGGGACATCGCCCACCACCGAGTTCGTCGACAGGTATTCGGCGCGCTCCACGAGGTTCTGCTCGTTGAGCGTCACCTTGACATCGCGGTCCTCGATCCTCACGGTGAAGAGGTTGCCCTCGGCGGTGACGTTGGCGGCAATCGCCGCCTTGATCAGGCCATGCGGCGTGAGCGAGATCGCGCGCAGCCGGTCGCGAACGGCGCCGGGATTCGGCGCCGGCTGGGCGCCCCCCTCGGTCCAGGCAAACTTGCCGCTGACCACCTGTGTCGTCCGCTGGTCGATGGCAAACGGCTGGGCACCGCCGCCGCGCGGGGGGTTCTCTCCTTGCGCGCGCAGCATGTCGAGCCGCATGGCCGGCGCCTGATAGTCGATGGCAATGTCGTAGGTCTTCACCACGAAGCGCGGCCAAGGTGCGCCCGGAGCCGCGGCCTGGCCGAAGGCGAAGTTGGACCCGCTGCCTGAATACTGAATCGAATTCAGGGTCGTCGCTCCCATGGCCTCGGCGGCCGCCGCCACTCCGGTTGGCCTGGAACAGCCTGCAATCGCGACCGCCAGCACGAGGCCGACGGCCAGGGTTGAAATACTTCGCATGATCGCGCTCCTTGTCTTCAGTTCAGGTTGAGATTGGGGGGCCTTCCCTGGGAGCAGATAGTACACGGACACCAGGGAGATGGAGAAGGGGGAAGGAGAGCACCTGCCTACCGCCTACTGCCTACTGCCTACTGCCTACTGAGGGAGGAGGAATCAGGGGGAAGGGGTCGGGGGTCATCTGGCCATCGATGATTTCGGGATTTGAGGATTTCAGATCCCCGGATCACGACTCGGTCATCGATCGAGCGATCATCCATGACCCAAAGCCCAAAGCCCAAAGTCCAGAGACCAGAGACCAAAGACCAGAGACCAAAGACTGGAGTGATCGGGATCCGGGATTCGGGATCCGGAAGGGCCGCTACGCGAGCTCGTCGAATGGGTTGAACACCTTCACACCCGGGCGCCGAAAGTCGCGGTCGTTCCCGGTAACGATGGTGAGGCCGTGACGGCGGGCGGTCGCCGCGATGTAGCTGTCGGCCAGCGGCATTCTCAACCCGGCCCGGTCGAGTGCGCGCTGTTGTTCGGCCCAGACGTGCGCCACCGCCACGCTGAACCCGAGCACGCGGCCCTCCATCGCGTCCAACAGCTGCCGCAGCCACTTCTGCAGCGCGTCGCGCTGCCGGCCTTCCTTGGTACGAACCCAGTAGGCAAGCTGGGCGATGACGACAGTGCTCGTGTGACAGCCGGCCTCTTCGCGCTCCAGCCATGCGATGACGCGTCGATCGCCGTGGCGCTTCGCCGGCTGACTCAGAACGTCGGCATCGAGCAGCCAGCTCACAATCTCGGCTTCTTCGGATACTCGCGGCTGCGCGGCGGGAGGTCGTCCATGGACACGGGACAGGCCTTCAGCACGTCGAGCCAGCTCCTGCCCCGCTTGATCCGGCGGAAGACGATGGCGTCCTCGTCCGGGTCGAACCGCGCCTCGAAGGCGTCGCCGGGCGAGGCGGGCGCCAGCGCCACCGGAACCGTGAGGCGCCGCTTCTCGTCGAGTGTGACGACCATGGTGGGATTATCCCACTGCCCCGCCCTGAGCGTCAACGACGCACGCAGCGAGCAGCGCCTTCGCGTCGCGCAGGTCAGCCAGCTCGAACCCTTCGGAAAACCAGCCGTAGATTTCCGCAAGCATGGCGCGGGCGTCGGCGCGCCGCCCCTGCTGCAGCCACAGCCGGGCAAGACTCGTCGCGGCGCGCAGCTCCAGCGATTTCGCGCCCTGACGCCGCGCCACCTCGAGGGCCCGCTGAAAACACGCTTCGGTCTCCGCCCGATGTTCCGCGTGTCCCGATGTGAGCAGCAACTCGCCCCTGAGGCGATGCAAGTCGGCTTCGTAATACCGCTCGCCCGTGCGTTCGGCCGACGCGAGCGCTTCGTCCACCACTCGCAGCCCTTCCTCGCTGCGACGGTCGCGGCCCAGCGCGTCGGCCAGCAGCGCCAGGAAGTGTGGGCGCGAGAGCTCGCTCCCGAGCCGCTCGTACGCGGCCAGGCTCTCACGCATCTCCGCGACGCCGGCAGCCGGATCCGCTTCTGCAGTCGTCCAGCCGGTGAGGATCCGCGCCCACGTCCCGTACAACCGAAGAGCATGCTCATCGGCGAGCGCCATCAGGGCATCCGCCCGTTGCCGCGTCTGGGCGATGTCACGGCAGAACTGTTGCAGCAGCATGTCCAGAAAGAAAGTGAACACCAGGTCGTGGGGGTGCGCCTGCGCCGTCCGCTCGGCGGCGGCGCTCATGTCGAGCGCCTGCTCGGGATGGCCCAGCAGCCATAGCACGCGCCCCATCTGCGCGCGGCACGACACGCCGGGGTTGCGGCCGTCGGGCAGCGTCAGCTCAGGACGAGCGTCGCTCAGCGCAATCCCATGCTCGTAATGCGCGCGGGCCGATGCGGTCTCGCCGAGATAGAACGACACGGTGCCGAGCATGTAACGCGCCGTGATGAGGGCCGCCTGATCGCTCGTCGCCTGCGCGAGGCGCAGGATTTCGGTGGCCAGTTCGTGCGTTCTCGCATGATCGGCCCGGTTCAAGTGGCACATCGCGAGGCCCCAGAGGACCTGGTACGACTCGACAGCCTCTCCCGCGCGTCGACCGAGCTCGCGCGCACGTAGCCACGTCTGTTCGACCTCCGCGGCCGCATAGCCGCGGACGTTGATGAGCGGCCAGCCGAGCGCAAGCTGCAGGGCCAGCTCCTGCCGCACTCGTGCGGGCGAGTCCGGCAACGCGGCCAGCGCTGCCAAACCGCGGCGCGCCAGCGTGATCGCTTCATGATTGGCGAAAACGCGAGTGGCATTCTGCGCGGCGAGCAAGAACCAGTCGGCGGCCTGGGCGAAGTCCCGTGACGCTTCGTACAGGTGTGCCAGCGCGGGCGCCACTCGGCCCCGCTGCTCGCCGTAACACACGAGCAACGCATCTGCCGTCGCCCTGCTGAGCGCGGCCCGGCGGGTGGACCTGAGCGTGCCGTACAACGCGCCCTGATACAGCACGTGGACGAACCGATAGCGCAACGTCAGCGTCCGATCCGGAAACTCCTCGTCGCCCACGAGCCGCACGAAGGCGTGGACGCGCTCGAGCGTCTCCAGTCGCTCTTCTACCTCCGCCTGGTCGACGCCGAGCACCTTGGCCGCTACAACCGAGTCGAACTGGTACCCCTGCACGCTGGCCACTACGAGCAGCCGGCGATCGTCATCGCTCACCTGCGCGATCTTGTGCTCGATCATGCCTCGCACCGATTCGGGCAGCTCACTTTCGAGGGCCGGGAGCGTCTGAGCGAGCGCCCAGCCGTCCCGCTCTCTGGCAATCGTGGCGCGATCGCGCAGGTCGCGCACCAGGTCCGCCATGAACAGCGGACTGCCTTCCGTCTTTGCGTGAATCAGCGCCGGGAACTCCACCGGGAAGCGATGACCTGGGAATTCCATCGCGAGATACGTGGCAATGTCGGCTTCCGTGAGGAAGTCGAGCTGCAGCTCCCGGCAGATGCCACGTGCCTGCAGATCCGGCCTGATCTGCAAGAACGGACTCCCGGCGAGCAGCAGATCGGTCGGCCGGTACGTCGCCACGATCAACAGCCGCATCGCAGTCAGCCGGTTGGCGACAAACCCCAGCAGATCGATCGTGGAGACATCAGCCCAGTGGAGATCGTCGAAGAAGAGCACCACCGGATGATCGCGCGACAGCGCCTCCAACAGCAGAACAAGTTCACGCTTGAGCCGTTCCTGCGAGGCGGACTTCAGCTCCACCTGCAGAGCGGCTTCCGCCTGGGCGTCACCGGCATGCGCTATCTGCGCAAACCACGCCGGCGCCATGCGCCGCATCGCGTGCATCGTCGACTCGCCGTCGAGGGCCCGGCGCAACGAGTCGAGCGCTTCCAGCCACGGCAGGTAGGCCTCGGTACCGGCCAGGCGTTCCGAACACCGGCCGCGCGCGATGCGCCAGGCACCACCGCCCGCGGCCACTTCGGCGAGCACATCCTCGACGAGCGTCGTCTTGCCGATGCCCGGCTCCCCTGCGACACACAGCAGCGACCCACGCCCTGCGTGCGCCGACTCGAACGCGGCTCGTAATGCGGTGCGCTCCTTCTCTCGCCCGACCATGGAAGAACGCGGAGGGAGGATGACGGGGACATCCGAAGAACCGGCTGGAATCGCCGCCGCGCGTGCTCCGTCTCGTGTCATCGTCGACAGCATCACGCGCACGTCGCCCGCCGATGGTCTCCGCCGCCCGTCCTTGTCCAACAGGCGCAGCACGAGCGTGTCGAAAACCACTGGAATGGCCGGCACCACCCGCGACGGCGGCATCGGCGTCTCGGTCGCCAGCGCCTGCACCAGGCCGATCAAGGTGTCGGCGCCCAGCGGATGGCGACCCGTCGCCAGCTCGTAGAGCACCACGCCGAGCGCAAAGATATCTGCGGCAGCGGTCACTTTCAAACCAGCCGCCTGCTCCGGCGCCATGTACCGCAACGTGCCGAGCAGCGTGCCGGGACGAGTGGCCGCGGCTGTCGCAACGTCCGAGCCAAGCTCTTCTTTCGGCGCCAGTTGCGCGAGGCCGAAGTCGAGCACCTTCACGTACCCGTCGTCGCGCACCATGATGTTTTCCGGTTTGATGTCGCGGTGCACGATGCCTGCCACGTGCGCCACGGCGAGCGCCTCGGCGATTTGCCCGCCCCAGGCGACGAGCGTCTCGAAGGCCACGGGCTGTCCGGCGAGCGCCCGCAGCGTGCGTCCGGCCACGAACTCCATCGCGATGAAGCGCCCGGCCTCGGTATCGCCGATGTCGTAGACGGTGACGATGTTCGGGTGGTTGAGCGCGGAGGCAGCGCGCGCCTCCTGCTCGAAACGGCGCACGCGGTCTTCGTTCTGCGTGAACTGCGACGGGAGCAGCTTGATGGCGACCTTGCGTTGAAGGCGGGTGTCTTCGCCCAGGTAGACCTCGCCCATGCCGCCTGCGCCCAGCGTGTCGATGATGTGGTAGTGCGAGATGCGCTCGAGAGCCACAGCAGCTCCAGTCACGCCGGGCCCGTGCAGCCTTCGCCGACCCAGCTGATCGCAGGGAGGATTTTCTAGCGGACGAGCGGCCGGTGCAACAAGTGGACCGCTACACGGCCCCAAACGGGAATTTCTACGCGTTGCGCCACGTTAGTGGGCGCCGTGTAGCGGTCCACAGCGCGCGGAGCGCGCCAAGAGATATTGCCAACCAGTCATGGGCTCTGCGGGATATCAAGGCCAGAGCCCGTGACTGGTTGAGTTATCCTGATGGCCCATGACGCGCGAGGCGGAACGGGCTTACGTCCAGCAGTGGGTCGAAACGGGGCGGATCCTCGAAGAGATTCGATGGCGGGAGTTGGGTGACCTCGACGCGGCAACGGCGCTGCGAGCGTCCGACGACCTCATCGAGCTGGCGCTTCAAGTCCCCCTTCCGCCGAGGCGTCGCTCCTGGTCGGGCCTCGCCGACCTGCAGACGCGTCTCCACGCCGGCCGACGCCGGTGAACGCCCTGTTCCGCGCGGCTGCGGAGGTCCAGGCGTTCTGTGCGGCTCAACGTTGGAAGTGCTGTGTGATCGGTGGGCTTGCGGTGCAGCGGTGGGGTGAACCGCGTGGCACCCGGGACGTCGACCTGACGCTGCTGACGGCCTTGGTGGCGAAGAACGGTTCGTGGATCCGATACTGGCCCGTTTCCAGCCACGGATTCCGGATGCGCGCCGGTTCGCGCTCGAGCGGCGTGTGTTGCTCGTGGAAACGACCGACGCCGTTCCCATCGACATCGCCCTCGGCGGGCTGCCGTACGAAGGAAGGGTCGTCGCGCGTTCGTCGCCGTTCGAAGTGGCCGCCGGCATGGCGCTGACCACGTGCTCCGCTGAAGATCTCGTCATCTTGAAAGCGTTCGCCGGACGCGCCCAGGACTGGATCGATATCGAAGGCATCCTCGTCCGCCAGGCGGGCTGGCTCGATCGCGACCTCGTACTCGCCGAACTGCGGTTGCTGCTGGACCTGAAGGAAGACGCCGAGACGGAGCCACGGCTGATCACCCTGTTTCAGAAGCATCCAGGTTGACTGCAGGCCGTCGCCGCGCCTGCGCCGCCGGTCGCAGGCGCCCCGTCTACTCCACGCTGGGGGTGCCCGAGATCTGGCGCTACGAAGTCAAACGGCGCCGAGCCGTGATCTCCGTGCTCCGACACGGGGCCTATGTGGAAGTCGCCAACAGCCGGGCGTTTCCGATGATGACCGGCGATGTCATTGCCACCTTCCTCGAACAGAGCAAGACCGAAGGCCAAGGAGCCGCGCTGCAGGCGTTTCGCCGGTCGATTCGCAAGACGAGCTGCGAGTAACGCTCCTCTGCTATCCAGAGACACAACGTTCTGACCCGTGACCGGTGTATGCTTCCCGCGGCACTCACGTAGAGTGACACGCAAGGAGGCACGGATGAGACGCCCTCTTTTCGTAGTGCTTGCCGCCGCTGCGCTGGCGGTTACGATGGGGCAGGCCCAGGCGGTCACCCCCTTCAAACTCGGCACCTTCGAGCGCGCCGGGCGCACGTTTGTCGGCATCGTCCTGCGCGAGCGGGTGGTGATCGACTTCACCGCCGCACACAAGGCGATCCAGACGCCAGCGTCGACGGTGGCGCCGCCGGTCGACATGAAGGATCTGATCGTCCGCTACGACCAGGGCCTGCGCGCGCGCATCGCCGAGATCGTCCGGCACGTCGAAGCGGCGGGCGCCGCCCGGCCCGCGTACGTGCTCGACCTGTCAGCCGCGAAGGTTCTGCCGCCGGTGATGCCGACGACGATGCTGAACATGGCGGTGAACTATGCGGAGCACGACCGTGAGGCGGCCGCGCTGCGCGACGCGATCACCACCGAGGCATCGGTGACCCTCGGAGCCGCGCTCCCCGGCACGCGGAGCGCTCCTGGCATCTGGGAGCGGGCGCCCAACGACAAGCGGTGGAATCCGTACATGTTCATCAAGCTGCCCTCGACGATCATCGCCGATGGCGAGGCGATCCGGCTGCCGCCGGGTCGCACGCAGGTCGAGTGGGAATGCGAGCTGGGGGTCGTCATCGGCCGGCCGGCGAGCCGGGTGCCGGTGGCGCGCAGCGCCGAGTACATCTTCGGCTACACCATCCAGAACGACGTGTCCGATCGCGGCGGCCGCGGCGACAGCCGCTACGGCACGGACTGGGTGGTCGGCAAGAACCACGACACGTTCGGGCCGCTCGGCCCGTACATCACGCCGAAGGAGTTTGTCACCGATCCGCAGAAGCTGACGATCCGGTTCACGCTGAACGGCACGCTCATGCAGGAGGCGAGTACGGCGCTGATGATCCACGACGTGTACGAGCAGGTGACGTACGCAACGAACATCCTGACGCTGCGGCCCGGCGACATCATCGCCACCGGCACGCCGGCCGGCGTCGGCTCGGCGCGCACGCCGCCGGTCTTCTTCAAGCCGGGCGACCGCTCGGTCTGCACGTACGAGGGGGTCGGGACGCTGACCAACCCTGTCGCCGGTTCGTAGGTACTGTGGTCGCCGGCCGGACCGGCTCACCGCTCCGCGGGACGCGCAGGCTGAAAGCCTGCGCGCTACACACGGCCGACGAGCGACGTGCACCAGAGCAGCTGTAGAGCGCACGCTTCAGCGTGCGCGGCGTCTTGGGCTCAAATCACGATCACCGGTCCACAGATCTCGTGAGAACGATCCTTCAAATCCTCAAATCATCGATCATCGATACTCAAATGATTCCCCTATCGAATGGCGATGGGGTTGCCGGGCGAGCCGGTGGCGCCTTTGAGCCGAAGCGGCGCAAAGACGAACGCGAATTCGTACACGCTGTCGCGCACCAGTTCTTCGGTGATGACATTCTCGAGCAGGTAGATACCGTTGCGCGCCAGGAACAACTGATGCACCGGAGCCACGAGCGAGGCATCAGGATTGGGCATCACTTCGACGCCCCACGTGTCGGCGCTGACGAGCGTGATCTCCTCGTCGACGAGAAACTGCCCAGCCGCAAGGCCGAGGCCCGGCTCCGTCTGGCTGTAGCGGGCGTTGTCCTTCATCCAGAGCGATCCCCAACCGGTGTGAACGATGACCGCATCGCCTGCCCGAATCTCGGTGCCCTGCCGCTGGAGCGCCCCCTTGAGATCGGCGACCGTGATTTCGTAGCTGCCCTGCAATTGCGGCACCCCTTTGTACCGGGCGACGTCGATGAGCACGCCGCGCGTGACGATGGGGCCCACGTTTTCGACGCCGAGGCGGGTCAGCCCCTCGGCTTGCGCGAACTGCGAGCGGCGATTGCCGTTGTAGAACAGGTCGCCGATACCGAGGTGTCCCAGCCCGTCGAACTGTGTGCCGATCTGCCCCAGCTCTCCGCTGATGATCTCGTCGTGGAAAACAGCCTGGTTCTTGCCGGGCATCGAGAACGCCTGAGGAATGCGTAGGCTGTAGTGGCGTGTCCCGAACATGGGCATGCCGGCCTCGTACACGTGACCGAGCTGATAGACCGTCCCTTTTGTGATCAGGCTCCTGGCTTCCAGCACCTTGGCCGGCGTGAGACGATTGGCGGCGCCGCGCTGATCGTTGGCGCCCCATCGTGAGGGGTACCAGCTGCCCTGCTGTCCCATGGCCACGGCGCCGGCAAGCACGAGAAGCACACCGGCCGTGCTCGCGGCTGCGGCGCGTCGAAAGACTGCGGGGGACGATTGACGGTGAACGGATTGGCGACTCGCGGCATCATCCATGTCGTGGTTCATCGCGACACTCCAGCGAATCTACTGTGACCGGGTGAGACTCGGCGGGATATTACCACTGCCTCCGTCTGCGGCAACGCGCTCTGTTGGATGTCAGCTGACCAGTACAAAGTCTGCGTCGTCCTGAGACGAGGAGTGGATC
>JBOGIR010000343.1:0-4816 GCA_050742335.1 Vicinamibacterales bacterium
CGTCGTTCAATCCCATCACGCTGCAACCGATCACGAGCACGATCAGTGTGACCAATAATGGGAGACGTTGGGTCGGGATCGGGATGCTGGGAGGCGGCGCCGCTCTGACCTTCCTCGGTCTCTCAGAATGAAGGCGTCCAGTCTACAAGGTTGACCCGGCAACCGGGACGACTGGCCGTATGACTTAGCGCCGTGGTCTGCGGGGCGTCGCGCGCGCGGCCACACGAACCGACGCTCGAGCCCACGCTGTCAGCTCGTCGCCGTCCTCGAGAACGCGTGCCGGCACCTGGTAGTAGGAGATGCTCATGGGCTTGTCGGCGTAGGGCCGGAACGCCGTCATGCCCTCGGCTTCGTATTGACCGCGGTTGCTGTCATCCACCTTCAGATACAGGGTGTCGGCGGCGAGGATGCCAAAGAACAGATCGTTGGCATAGAGCCCGACGCCGCCGAACATCGCCCGCGCCTGGACGGACTTCACGCCTGCCAGTTGTCCGAGGACGAACGCGCGAAATCCGTCGGTGACGCGCATCGAGATGAACTCGCCACGAGATGTCGGCGCCGACGGCGTGCGGGATTTCTTGACCATCGGTGCGCGAGTCTACTGCCCGAGCGCGAATGACCTCAAGCATCATCCAAGGTTCTGTCAGACCGATGCCGATCACCAGCGCGTGACGTCCTCGCGCCGGATCGACAGAAAGGACGCGGCGCTCAGTCCAAACAGGGCGAAGCACAGGATGTACAGCCCTCGCTCCCCTCGAGGGAACAGATCGATGAACCCGAACAGGGCGACGACAGCGGCCAGGAACAAAACCAGCGACGTCCAGCCCACCTGCAGCCCCTGGGCCGAATACCGTGCCGTCGCCCATCCAGCGATGACGCACAGGAGCGTCGCAAGCATGGCCGCCGGCAGCGCGTCCTCGCGGACCCGTTGGCTGACGGGCAATACCTGATAGGCCCGCTCCACCCACGGCAACCCCGTGGCAAGGAGGCTGGTCGCAGCTCTGAACTGTTCGATGATTCGCATTGGACCGCTATACGGCCTCCTCCGAGAATCGTGTACCCGCTGCGCGGCGTTGGCGGGCGCCGTGTAGCGGTCCAAAGCGGAACGCGCCAACAGATACTGCCAACCAGTTACGGGCTCTGCGGGATATCAAGAGCAGGGCCCGTGACTGGCTCGACCAACAGCATCGCACAACCGGTGCCCGATTCCGCTCCAACCAGCCAAGGGCCTGCCCTGGTGAAGATGCCCTTGGCTGGCTGGCCATGCACAGGGGGAGAAAGGGTGCACGGCGAAGCGGGTGGGGTAGACTTGCGGCGTGATGACCGTCTATCTCACGCTGATCAGCGGAAACGACCTGGTGCTCCGTCTGGTCGGCGATTTTGCCCGAGGCCTCGGGTGCACCCTGGACATGGTGACCGCGCCGGCGGGGCGAGGCATTCGGATCGAAGTGCCCGACGTCGGTCATGGTCTCGTCGAGCTGCTCACCCATGTGGCGCTCAGCGCCACGAAGGCCGGCGTCGACGTCTCGGAGCCGCTCTGCCAGGTGACGTACCGATATGGCGACGTTTCCTCAGAAGCGACGCTCGCCCTTCGCGTCGCTGACTTCAGGATCGATGCTGCCGCAGCGCCAAGTGGCTCACCCTGATGTAATAAGTCGTCAGTGCCTGGTGCTTCGTGCCTCGTTCTTGGTCCTCCATGGGTGCCTGGTGCTTGGCTCCGGCCCGGCCAGCTGCAGACACCTGAAATCAGAACAGAACCGCGACGTCGATGAGGAACCCGCGATCGTTGTAGACCACGGCATGGCCGTCGATGATGCCGCGGCGGTATCCGCGCGGCAGGACGACCAGCTCCGGCTCGATGTACACGGGGACGGGACGCATCCGCTTCGCCCACCCGGGTGGCAGAGAACCGGTGCGGTAGTACCGCTGACGCAGCCCGGGCGGAAGCGGCCGGTAGTAGGGCCGATAGTACTCGCGGATCACGACGATATCCCGGTCGCGATAGTACCGGTCGCCGCGATGGTCGTACCGGACTTCCACACGGCGGACGGCAGATCTGTTTCGCCTGTCTCCCCCTTCGGCCTGACCGACGAAGACAGCTCCACTCAGCACGACACCGGCGATCACCATTGACAGCACCGATTTCATGTCTCACCTCCGAGTCGGACAACCGGGGAGCATTCGCGGTCAGGGACAGCAAGGTTGCCGCCAGCTCAACGGCTGCGCCTGAAGTCCTTGCCGCACAACAGGTTGGGTTGATTCCGCGACAGTCCCGTGGGTTTCGGTGTCCCCGGGATCGGACGTCATGGTCGCTGAAAGAGGGCACGTCGAGGGAGGTTGTCCACGCAGTCCTGACACGACGCCCGGCGCCAGCGTCCAAGCCGGTATGGCAACGAGTCGAGCCAGCGCACCCGCGGGCGGCTGTAGAATGCGCGGCGTGGGCGTGGTTCCTGGCACGCGCTTTGGCTCCTACGAAATCACAGCGCAGATCGGCCGGAGGTTTTGCAGCATCAATCTCCTCGCCATCCGGACTAAAGGGCTCCACGGGATCGCTGTTGTCGCCGCGATGCTGCTTCTGCAGTCTGCGCTGGCCGCACAACAGCAGTCCGCCATCATTCGCGGCCTCGTGGCCGGGGCCGACGGGCAACCAGTCGCCGGCGCAACCGTCACACTCCTCGACCACCTGGGATCGCGGGTCGGGGCCACGCGGACGGAAGCCAACGGCCGCTTCCGCCTCGAAGAAGTGCCCCCGGGTTCATACACCTTGTTGGCCGAAGCCCCGCCCCAGCAATCCGACGCCCGAATCGTTACAGTGCGGGCGGCGCTGCCAATCGACGTCGAGCTCACGCTTGCAACCCGTATCGCCGAGAGTGTGATCGTCCAGGGCGCGAGCGAGGCGCCGCCGGTGACGACACGCATCACGATCGCCGGAGAGGCGTTGCGTCAGATGCCCACGCGGCTGCCAAGCCGAGGCGTGCAGCAAGTACTCACCACGCTGCCCGGTTGGGCCGGCGAGGACAACGGTCTGCTGCACGTGCGCGGCGTCGATGACGGCGTCTTGTACGTCGAGGATGGCGTGCCGGTATACGACCGCGTGGATACGACATTCGGCATTGCGCCCGATCCTGCCAGCATCGGCAGCATCAACGTGCTGACCGGGTACATCCCACCGGAATACGGGCTCAAGTCTGGCGCGGTGATCGAGGTGCAGTCGTCGACCGCACCACGCGCCGGGTGGGCGGCGAATGTCGATACCGGTATCGGTGGTGATGCACTCCGTTCGGTGCGAGCACTCGGGGGAGGGCCGGTCGGCAGCCGCGCGAGTCTTGGTCTGAGTGTCGCATCGGAATCATCGGATCGATTTCTCGATCCCGTGCATCCCGGCAATCTGCACAACGAGGGCGCCGTCTTCTCGGGTGAGGCGCACCTGAATGTGCTCGCATCCAACACCGATCTCGTAAAGGTCAACGTCACGGGTGGACGCTCGCGTTATCAGGTCCCTCACGGGACGGCACAAGAGGAAGCGGGACAGGATCAACGACAACACCTCCTGCAGAATTCGCAATCCGGCTCGTGGCAGCGCTTCTGGTCGGATGCGGTTGTTTCGCAGCTGGCCACATACCGGCGCCATGTCGACGGCGACTTACGGCGCAGCCCCACTGACACGCCGCTCTCGGCGAGTTCCGACCGTCACCAAGGCCGGCTGGGTGTCCTCGCTGGCCTGACGTACCAGCGAAGCCGCCACACCGTGAAATTTGGATTCGAAGCCGCGCATCTCACGCTGCGGGAGGACTTCAGCTTCGCCGTGACCGATCGCAAGGAGGCCGACGCCGCTGACATCAGCAAGCGGGCCGCCGAGTTCACGGCGGAGAGTCCCTTCCGGTTCCGCGATCGGGCGAGCCGGGGCCAATGGGCCGTCTATGCGCAGGACAGCGTCCGAGCAACGAACCACTTCTCGGTGGACTTCGGCATCCGTCTCGATCGCACGCACCTGCTCATTCCGGCGTCGCAGTGGAGTCCTCGCCTGGGTCTGGCGTACAACTGGCCAGGCACCGCGACCACGCTGCGCGCGTCGCTGAATCGCTTTTTTCAGCCACCACAGCCCGAACATCTGCTCCTGTCCTCGTCGGCAGCGGCACGCGCGCTCTCGCCGTTTGCAAACGCAGGCGACAACGGTGGCGACGTGGGCGGCGCCGAACTCGAACCGGAACGGCAGACCGCATGGGAGGTGGGCATCGACCAGTGGTTCGCCGGCGCCGTGAGATTGAATGCCGCGTACTGGTCTCGACATGTCCGCAATTACGCAGACCCGAACGTCTTTCTTGGGACGACGATTATCTTTCCGAACAGTGTGGCGAGCGGACACGCGCGGGGGCTGGATCTGCGGCTCGAGATGGCCCGCTATCGCGGCTGGTCGTCATATGTGAGCTACACGCTCTCCAGGGTGGAGCAGGTAGGTCCCATCAATGGTGGACTCTTTCTGGAAGAGAACATCCTCGACATCGGCCCTGGCACACGCTTCACGCCCGATCATGACCAGCGTCATGTAGGCGCTGCCGGCCTCACGTACCAGAGATTCAATCGCGGTTTTTCAGCCTCTCTGGCGGCACGGTTCGAAAGCGGCACACCCCTCGAGGTCGAAGAAGACGATTTCGCAGCCCTGACGGAGCGCCCGGGCGCCGAGCTCGTCAACTTTGCGGGCGGCCGCGTCCGTCCACGGACGGTGTTCGATGCAACGGTTTCGCAAACTCTGCACCGCGGACGCCGGATCGACGTGTCGGTGCGAGTCGGCATCCTGAATTTCACGAATCGAGCC
>JBOGIR010000344.1:0-5770 GCA_050742335.1 Vicinamibacterales bacterium
ATCGCGTGGGTCACCACCATGCGCTGAACGCCCTGGCTCCGCGCTTCGCGCAGCAGCATGAGGCCTTCCGCTGCCGCCGAGTGGCCGGTCGCCAGCACCAAATTGTGTTTGGCAATGAGGGCGATGACCTGCTTGACTTCCGGCAAGAGCTCCCCGTTTCGCGACACACTGACGAACGGCCGAGTCTCCTTCGAGTAGCGCACTTGGTTTTCGGCGTCGAACGTTGGCATCCAGACGATCCGGCCAAACCCTCCGGTGACGCGGGTCATGTGTTCCACTGCGGCTGGATTGATTCCGCCCACCGTCCGGTTCAAGTCGATCCCGCCGAAGACGTCGATACCGGGCACCAGCGTGCGAACGAGGTACGTCAAGCCGGCAGTCGACTCGTAGTGGTTCTTGAGCACGATGGCGCGCATGCCGCGGTCGCGTGCCTGTCTGGCGGCTTCGACCCCATCGAGCGCGCGTGGCCGGTCGTCGGGCAGGGTATGCACGTGGATATCGATCGCGCCGCTGACGGCGGATGCGGCGCCGTTGCCGCGTTGAGCGCCTTGGAGCGTTCGGCTCGGGACGGCCACGCCGATGGAGGCGATCGCGGCGACTGCCACATATCCCGCCGCACGGAATCCTGGGGTGCTCATCTCGCTCTCCTTTACTGCGCCGGAACCAGGCGCACGATGCGATCGTCGGTGGACGCCGGGTTTCCGCGGCCGTCCCGGTTGTTGGTGCAGAAGTACAGGTAGCCGTCCGGGCCGGTGACCACATCGCGCAAGCGTCCGAATCGTCCCGCAAGCAACTGCTCTTGTGAGACGACCCGTCGCGCCGAGGCGTCGAGCGTCAGCCGCAGCAGGTGCGTGCCTCTCAACGTGGCGACGAACAGATTGTTGGCGAACCGAGGGAAGAGCCGGCCGCGATAGAACGACGCTCCGGATGGGGCGATCGCAGGATTGAAGAACGTCACTGGTGTTCTCATGCCCGGCATCATCTGGTTCGCCTCGATGCGTGGCCAGCCGTAATTCGCGCCGGCGTCCACGACGTTGATTTCGTCGTTGCCCGTGTTGCCGTGCTCCGACGCCCACAGATCTGAGGTCAGCGGATGCCAGTCGAACCCCTGCGGATTGCGATGTCCGTACGAGTAAACCGGCGAGCCGAACGGATTGTCGCGCGGCGTCAGGCCCTGGCGATCGATACGCAGAATCTTGCCGGCCAGCGATCCGAGGTCCTGCGCGAGACCTGCGCTGGCTGCGTCGCCCGCCGTGATGTACAGCAGGCCGTCGGGACCGAATCGCACACGCCCACCGTCGTGAATCTGGGCCGCAGGGATGTTGTCGAGCAGCACGACGCGCTCGCCCAGACGCGATGCCACTTCACGGTACCGCACGACCCTGTTCACGCGTCCGCCTGCCGGCAGGCGGGCGGAGTAGTAGAGATACACGAGACGGCTCTGTTCGAAATCCGGATCCAGTGCGATGCCGAGCAGTCCAGCCTCTCCCTCCGTATAGACATCGTCCAGGGTCAGCGCCAGCTCGGAGCTGCGCGATGTCAGATCAAGGATTCTGACTCGGCCCGGCCGCTCGGTGACGAAGAGGCGGCCGTCGGGCGCAAAGGTCATGGACCAGGGAATTTCGAGACTGGTGGCGACCGTGTCTGCCGTGAAGCGAACACCGTCCTGTGTGGTGAACACGTCCGCCGCAGGCGCACTTGGCGCGGGCGTGGTCGGCGTCGGCGCCGGTGAACGCGGTGAGCAGCCGCGCGTATCGGCGGACTGGACCGCAACGAGCAGCAGCAGGATGCCGGCAAAGGCGCCGAAAGGCATGAGTGGATTCATCGGGATATCAAGGGCAGGCCCTTGGCTGGTTGGAGCGCCTGCGCTTCCCCTTTGGCCACGTCGACCCGGGTGAGGACGAGCGCTCCGGCCACGAAGAACACGATGACGGAAAGGACGGCTGCCCGGCTGGAGCCGAACATCGTGACCGACGCGGCAAAGAGCGCCGGCCCTGCCACACCCGCGAATTTCTCGAACACGGAGAAGAAGCCGAAGTATTCCGACGACTTGTGCCTGGGAATCATGCGGGCGAACATCGACCGGCTGAGCGCCTGGCTGCCGCCCTGGACCGTGCCCACGAGAAACGCCAGCACGAAGAAGTGCACGGCCGACGTCATGAAATATCCCAGGATGCTGATTCCCGTATACACGCCGAGGGCCACGAACACCGCTGTCTTGGCGCCGATACGGCCGGCAACCGCGCCGAATAGAAACGAGAACGGTACGCCGACGAACTGGACCAGCACGAACGCGGCGATGCGGGCGTTGCGATCGATCCCAATCTCCGCGCCGTAGATCGTGGCCATCCTGATGATCGTCTGGATGCCGTCGTTGTAGAGCAGGAAGGCAATCAGCATCAGAAAGGCCTGCCGGTAGCCACGGAGCTCGCGGAAGGTTTCTCCGAGCCGTACCAATGCCGCGCGCACCGGATTCTCGGCGCCGGTCTCGTCGTGCTCGAGCGCTCGCGCCGGTTCGGGCACGCCCCTGAACAATGGAATCGAGAAGACCAACCACCAGACCGCTACGCTGACGAAGGAGAGCTTGATGGCCGTCAGCGTGTCCGGAATGCCGAAGGAGGTCGGCATCAGAATCCATAGCAGGTTGACGACGAGCAGGAGTCCGCCGCCCAGATATCCGATCGCATATGCAGCCGTCGACACGCGGTCCATCTCATCGGGGCTGGCGATGTGGGGCAGCAACGAGTCGTAGAATACGAAGCTTGCCGCGATGCAGACGTTGGCCACGACGAAGATGGCTGCGGCGTACTCCCACTCGCCACGACCGATCGTCACCATCATCAACGTGGCGACTACGCCTATCGCCATGAACACGCCGAGCATGCGCTTCTTCAGCGCGCGATAGTCGGCGATCGCGCCCAGGATCGGACCCAACACGGCAACGATCGCGACGGCGATCGTCGTTGCCCATGCGAATCGTGCGGTCGCGACAGCAGGCGGCAGGTCCGCCGCGGCGACGGCGGCAAAGAAATCCGGGAACACCGCCGTGATGATGGTTGTCTGGAACGCGGAGTTGGCCCAGTCGTACATCGCCCAGGCGCGCAGTTCCGGCCGATGCAGGCCGAGACGGCGCAGAAGTCCGGACTGCGGGCTCAATACGTGGTCCGCGCGATCCATTCACGAAGCAGCGAGTCGACAACCACGTACTGCTGCCCCTCTTTGACAAGCAGGTCCTGTTTCATCAGAGCCGCGAGCGATGCCTGAATGCTCGACGGACCGCCGAGACGATGGCGCGCGCGGACGTCGGCCCCGAGGAGCTCGCGGCCGCCCTGAAGCACGACGGCGCGAAGAACCGCGCGCTGGGCCAGCGTCAGTCGCTGCCATACAGCCTCGAACAGCGTGTCCTGTTCGGCGAGCAGGCGAGTCAGGGTGACATGCAGCTCGTCGAGTCCGGCCTTCCGGCCGCGCGCCGCCCTCACGTCGTCCCAGGTTTCGTGTGCGAGGCGCTGGACGTCGTAGGGGAGATTGCTTCCAAGCTCCACCACGGCCGCACCGAGGCCGGGTTCGGCGCGAATGCCGCTGCGCGCAAAGCGAGCCTCGATGAACTCGGCGAATACGACCGGAGAAATCTTTTCGAGCCGCATGACCGGTCCCGCCTTGTAGAATGGCCGACGCGAACCGATCATCTTTTCCATGAGGCTCGGCTCCGAGCCCGCGAAGACGTACCCGACGTGGCGCTGCTGCTGTGCGGCCGCACGAAGCGCGTGTTCGACGTCGCCCCCGTCGAACGCCTCGATGGCCTGAAACTCGTCGAGCGCGACGACGACCGACCGCTTCCTGTCGGCAGCCAGTCGTCCGGGGAGGTCGAAAATCTCGTTGGCCAGCCGATTCACGTCCCTGGCCGTCCGAACGGCCGGAAACCCAACCGAGAAATGGCCGTCGGTCTCGTAGCGCAGCTCCGGCCGTGTACTCGTCATGACATCGGTAAGCCACGTTCGCGCACGCTGCCACTTCGTTTCCACCGTCGCCAGCGCCTTGGCGTACCCCTCGAGGAACGCGACGTACGAACTGTAGCTGCTGATTGTCAGGTTGACGGTGAGCGCCCCATGGTGGGCCAGCGTGTTCAGCGCGCGATGGACGAGCGACGACTTGCCGTACCGCCGCGGGGAGATCAGGAACACCTTCTGGCCGCCGCCGAGGTCGGCCACGAGGCGGTCGAGCTCCACCTCGCGGTCCGCGAACGCGTCGCCCGGCACGATCTCGCCGTAAATAAAGGGATTATCCATGTGTCGTTACGTTGAATAACGTAGCCGTTACGTCGATTAACGTAACAGAAAAACGGGCTAACCGGGTAGATCGTCGAGCGACAACTGGCCCGTGTAGATCGCCATGCCCACCACGGCGTCGACGTGCGCCGCGTGGAGGCGCTCGATTTCCGCCCGGGTCGTGATCCCTCCTGCGGCGGTGACGCGGCGCGCCGTGGCCCGGCGGACGGCAAGAATCGCCGCCATGTCAGTGCCGCGCATCAACCCCTCCGTGTCCACATGCGTGTAGAGGAACTCACCGCAGTACGGCTCCAGCGCCCGCACGGCATCAACGGCGGTGATCGGCAGCGTCGTCCGCCAGCCGTGTATGACGACATGCCCGCCTCGGCTGTCGACGGCTGCAATGACACGCTCTGGTCCGACGGCCTCTGCGAGGGCGCGTGCGAAGTCCAGATCGACCGCGCCGGAACGGAAGAGGGCAGAGCTGACGATCACCGCATGCGCGCGGGCGGCCAGCACCGCCTGCGCGCGCTGGATGGACCTGATGCCGCCGCCGACGCGGCAGGGGAGCCGCGCGCAGATGGCAGCGACGAGCGAGGCGTTGTCGCCATCCCCTTTGGCCGCGTCGAGGTCGATGAGCTGCACGCGAGGGAAGCGCGCGAACCGCACGATCCACGGTTCGGGGTCGGGCGCCTCGATGGCCAGCCTCTCACCCTGCACGAGCTGCACGATGCGCCCGCCTTGCAGATCGATGGAAGGGATCAGCATCAGAGCCGGACAGGGATGCCGCTGGCGCTCAGGTACCGCTTCAGGTCGGCGACGCCGGTGTCCGCGTAGTGAAAAATGGACGCGGCCAACGCCGCATCGGCGCAGCCGCGCGTGAAGACGTCGAGGAAATGTTCGAGCCCTCCGGCGCCGCCCGATGCGATCACGGGAATGTTGACGGCATCGGAGACGGCGGCGGTGAGCTCGCAATCGAAGCCCGCACGTGTGCCGTCGCGATCCATCGACGTCAGCAGGATCTCGCCCGCCCCGCGCGCCTCGGCCTCGCGCGCCCAGTCGACCGCATCGCGCGCCGCATCCGCCGTGCCGCTGCGCACGTAGACGCCAAAACCAGCCTCGCGCCGCCTGGCATCGATCGCGACAATGACGGCCTGGCTGCCGTACCGGCGCGCCAGCGTCGCGATCAACGCCGGGTCGGCCAGCGCTGCGGTGTTCAGGCTGACCTTGTCCGCCCCAGCCTCCACCGCCGCCGCCGCGTCATCCTCGGATCGGATCCCTCCGCCCACGGTCAGCGGGAGGAAGATCTCCTTCGCGACCGCGCTGATGGTGCGTGCGAGCGCCCGCCGGCTTTCGAGCGTGGCCGTCACGTCGAGGACGACGACCTCGTCGATCCCTTCCACGTTGTAGCGGCGGGCGAGCGCGGCAGGGTCGCCGGCGTGTCGCAACTGCTGGAACTGAACGCCCTTGACCACCTGACCGTCGCGCACGTCCATGCACGCGAT
>JBOGIR010000345.1:0-5340 GCA_050742335.1 Vicinamibacterales bacterium
CTGTGATGGGCGCAGGAGATTTGAGTGGGGCTGACCTTAGTACGAGAGGACCGGGTTGGACGGACCTCTAGTGTATCGGTTGTCGCGCCAGCGGCAGCGCCGAGTAGCTACGTCCGGAAGGGAGAAATGCTGAAGGCATCTAAGCGTGAAACCCTACACGAGATGAGATCTCCCAGGTCGCAAGACCTCTGAAGGCTCCTGGTAGACGACCAGGTTGATAGGCCAGGTGTGGAAGCGCCGCGAGGCGTTAAGCTAACTGGTACTAATAAGCCGTGCGGCTTGACCAATTCTCTGTATCTACCGGAACGCCTTAACGGCGTTCCTTGGGATCTACGAAAACCGCTCGAAGGCGGTTCCGTGGATTCGCACTGCGCGTGCAAGATGGGAACTACCGTTTGCAGGATATTCAGTCCGCCGTCGCCGCTTCGCGGCTATGGCGAGACCGCGCCGAAGCGTGCCATGCGTCGAGTGGCACGCGGAGGCGGGCTGTCCGTTGTTCTTTGAGAATCTCAGGAACGCCCAGCTGGGTTCGCCAACCCCAAGGAACGGCGTCAAGCCGTTCCGGCAGATAGCGCAGACGATCTGAGGGAACGCGAAACCGGTAGGCATGCGTTCCCGAAGATCGTCTGGGACGACCCACCTTCGCGCCCGACGGCGCTTCGGCGGGCAGGTCGTATGCGAAAGGCTTGCGCGCCGAAGCTCGCGGAAGCGAGCGGAGGCGGGACCCCAGGCAACCCATGTCTGGCAAACCGGCTTAACGCCGGTTCGCTATTTAGAATCTGGCAAACCGGCTTAACGCCGGTTCGCTATCAAGTTTCCCGGTGGTCATAGGGGCAGGGTCACACCCGTTCCCATTCCGAACACGGAAGTTAAGCCTGCCACCGCCGATGGTACTGCGTGCGAAGGTGCGTGGGAGAGTAGGTCGCTGCCGGGAGTCATCTCATCGTGCGATCGATGATCGATGATGCGATCATCGATCGCACGATGATTACGGCGTCGACGGGGAGGGCTCGAAGCTGGCCGCCGGCGCCGACGGCATCACGAACCACGCGATCAGGTACACGAGAACACCACAAATGATCGCGCCGGGGTATATCGCGAGCACGACTGCCGCCACCCGCACGAGCGCGGGATCAAGGCCCAGGTAATCAGCAAGCCCGCCGCAGACCCCCGCAATCTTTCGATCCGTGGGCGACCGCCTCAGCCGTTTGGCGGCAACCGCGCGCGGGATCCCAGTACCCGCGACGGGCAGCAAGATCCAGGCGACCGCGTAGGCGATGATGCCTCCGATGATGACCCCCGGCACCACCGACAGGATGACCCACGTCAACCGGACAACAGTGGGATCGACACGCAGGTAGGCCGCAATCCCGGCGCAGACGCCCCCCAGCTTGCCCTGGTCCGGCAGCCGCGTCAGCCGCCTCGGCCGGCTCGGCTCCGCCGCGGGTGCGCCGCAGTACCGGCAGAACGCCGAGTCCGCGTCGAGTTCCTTTGCGCAACGGCTGCATGTCATGGGTGCCTCCAGACAACTCTAATCATGCGCGATTTGCCCTTTGACCCTTGCCTTACGCCTTTCTGGTAGTACATACGGAACCCGGTGAGGAAGGTTTCAGTGGGCGATGGCGTGGCGCCGCATCGCGTATACCGCGGTGTGCCGCCTTCAGGCGGACCTTGGGATATTGTTGCGATCGATGTTCCGTCGCGCGCGCGTGTGCATCGTGTTGCTCGCGGTCGCTGCGTGGGGCGTCGCGCCTGGCGCCAGCGGGCAATCGATGCCGGAGCTGCGCTGGGGCGGCGATGCCGAGGGGGGTGCTCCCTTCGTGGAGGCGGATCCGCAGGATCCGGCGCGCCTCGTCGGCTTCGACGTCGAGATTGCGGCACTGCTTGCCCGCGACCTGGGGCGCGCGCCGCGTTTCGTACAGGTCGCCTTCACGAGCCTCGATGCGTCGGCCGCCCGGGGCGACTTCGATATTGGCCTCAGCGGCATCGAGGACAGCCCTGTCCGCCGCGCGCGGCTGGCCGTCAGCGTCCCGTACTACGAGTTCCGCGAAATGCTCACGGTTCGCGAGGCGGACCGGGATCGATTCCGGGTGCTTGCCGATCTGCGCGGTCGTCGAGTGGCCACCCTTGGAGCGACGCTCGCATACGACATCCTCGTCGCGGCCCAGGCCGAGCACGGGATCGTTCCCGTCACCTACGAGGACGACATCCACCCCTACAGCGACCTGGCACTGGGCAGAGTGGACGCGGTCGTCCTCGACTATGCGCTCGCCGAGCGTGGCGTCACGCGCAACCCCGGTCTCGTCAATCAAGAGGCTGACCTCGGTGTCGGCCGCTACGTCGGCGTGCTGGCGCCAGGTCAGGCCGCGCTGCGCGATCGCATCGACGGGATCCTTCGAGAGGCGATGCGCGACGGCCGGCTCGAAGCGATCGTTCGCCGCTGGAACATGTGGAACGAAGACCAGCCTCGGCTCTACGCGCGCGTACTGGCGAGCGAGGCCACGGAGCTGGTGCCCGGTGCCCCGGGCGCCGCGACACTGAGCGTCTGGGACGCAACACGCCGCTACTTCCCTTCGCTCCTCAGCGCAGCCGTGATCACGCTGATTCTGTCGTGCGCCGCCATGGTGCTCGCGGTCGTCGTGGGCGCATTGATCGCGAGCGGGCGCGTGTACGGTCCGCCGCCGCTGCGGGCGGCGCTGACCGGGTACGTCGAGGTGATGCGCGGCACGCCGCTCCTGTTGCAGCTGTTCGTCTTGTACTTCGGCCTCGCCTCCCTCGTGCAGCTTCCGGCCTTCCTGGCCGCGCTCGTCGGACTTGGGTTGAATTACGCGGCGTACGAGAGCGAAATCTATCGTGGGGCGCTCGAGGCGGTCCCACAAGGTCAGCTCGATGCCGCCCGCACGCTGGGCTTCAGCGACGCGCAGACGCTGGCGCTGGTGCGCGGGCCGCAGGCATTCCGCCTCGCCCTGGCCCCGATGACGAACGACTTCGTAGCGCTCCTGAAGGACAGCTCCCTCGTGTCGGTGATCACCGTCGTCGAGTTGACGAAGCAGACGTCCATCTTTGCCGCCAACGTCGGCAGCTGGCTCGTGCCGGGCGCGCTGTGCGCCGCCCTGTACCTTGCGCTGTCGCTTCCGCTGGCGCGGCTCGCCCGGCGTCTTGAGAAAGGATGGCGCCGGTGACGTCGCTCGACGTGCGGGATGTCACGATCGAGCGAGGTGCCCGCCTGGTACTGCGGGGCGTGACATTTTCCGCCGGCCGAGGCGAGCTGCTGGCGCTCATGGGTGTCTCGGGAAGCGGCAAGACGAGCCTGCTCCGCGCGATCGGTGGACTCGATCCGATCAACGCGGGCGAAATCCAGGTCGGTGACGTCCATCTTGGGCCTGGCCGCGCGTTGCGCGGGCCGCGCCTTCGCGAGCTGCACCGGTTGGTGGGCATGGTGTTTCAGTTCCATCACCTCTTCTCGCACATGACCGCGCTGCAGAACGTCTGGCTCGCGCCGGTGCACGTGCTGCGCGAGTCGCGCCTTGCCGCCGAGCGTCGCGCGCGCGATCTGCTGGACATGCTTGGCGTGGGCGCTCGCGCCGACGCGATGCCCCACGAGCTGTCAGGCGGTGAAGCGCAGCGGGTCGCGATTGCGCGGGCGCTGGCCGTCGATCCTGGCGTGCTGTTGATGGACGAGCCCACCGCTTCGCTCGATCAGGCGCGTCGCACGGAGCTCGCGGCCACGCTGCTCCAGCTGGCGCAGCAGGGTCGCACGGTGGTCGTGGCGACGCACGACACGGATTTCGTCCGCGCGTGCGCGCATCGCGCCGTCATGCTGGACGAAGGGCGCGTGGTCTGCGAGGGCAGCCCGTCCGACGTGTTGCCTGGCGTCGAGCCGCACTCCAGCGTATGAGCACGTGCGAGATTACCGCTCGCGGGTGGCGCCGGACGGGCTGATGATTGATCACATCGTCCTCGCACGTTCGGCGGCTGCCCAGCCCTCCTCCATATCGCGCAGTTTCTTCATGCCGCGTGTGAGGACAAGCCAGCCGGGCTCGCCGTTCTGTCGCAGGTGGCCACCGAGACGCGCCACGACCCGGAGCGCATCCGCAACGGACGGCGCCGTCACGAGTGCTCGCCCGGCGGACGTGCACCGGAGTAGCGCGATCTGCCGTGCCGTCAGCGCGACGGTCGCGGTGGTCTCGGGCAGGTTGCGGGCGAGATGGCGCATGAGTAAAAGCTGCCACGCGATAGGAGCCAGTAACGCCAGCGCCACCAGCAGCGTATCGAAGCTCTCCAGCTGCCGCTGCTCGTACGCGCAGCCCGTTTTGAGGCACTTGAAGAATTCTTCGATGAGCCACCGCGTGCGATACCACTCGACGATCTGCAGCACGTCCTCGATCGTGTCAATGGGCTCCGTCGTGACCAACCACCACTCGACCGGCGTTTCGCCAGAGGGCGGCTCCGCTTCCCAGCCGAAGACCACATTGAGCGCCACCGTCGGGGGGAGCGACGAGGACCGATGATCCCGCGGCCGTTGCAACACCACGTGACACGCGGCGAAGGACACCGTGGCGACGCGGCCCTCACGTGCCGGATGGGCCAAGCGCTGCGCGCGATCCTCGGCGCGACGCGCGGCGACCGTCACGTCCTGCTGGACGCGCACCGGAGCTCCCGCGCGGAGATCAGTCAATCGCGTCGGCGCAGCGGTCGCTGGCGCGACCACTTGGCGGTCATACCGGACGCGCACCACACATCGGTCGCCGTGCGCGGTCAGCGCGGCCAACAGCTCATAGCTGTCGCCCTCGCGGTCCATCACGTGAATGGCCCGCTGCGGCTCACCGATACGGCTCCGCACCGCGGCCACGCCGTCGGCCCACCGGCGACTTTCCTTGCGCGGATCGCGAAACCGCTCCCGCCACGGCAGCTTGGGCCCGTCGGTCACTGGGCGGGCGAAGGGCGCCATGGCGACGAGTCCCAACGGCGCCCGCAGGCCGTCCGCCGAGACCGCCAGGGCGGTATGAAACCAAAACCCTTGGCGCTGCGGCCCCAGCCGCGTCAATCCGGTCCGTGTCTGCGTGCCGGGAAACGACATCTCCGTCGTATCGTGAATCACCAGCACTTCGTCGAGCGCGCGGCAGCGGGCCCCGGTCGCCTCAAGATGCGGCGCCATGATCGTGGCCAGCGAGACCCGGCGATTGCGCAGAAACCGATACAGCGCTTCCGTTTCGCTCCCGTCCGCGCACGCTTCCGGGAACCCGACGTCCGGCGACTGCTCCAGCGCCGTCATCACGCAATTGCGCCGGGCGTTGAGCCGGGCATCTCCCAAGTCTCCGGTGGCCATTTCCTCGCGCA
>JBOGIR010000346.1:0-7105 GCA_050742335.1 Vicinamibacterales bacterium
GGCATGCAGGGCGCGGATGCCCTCTTCGGCGGCACGGGGAACGATTTGCTGGTGGGGGACAATTCCGACGGCGTGCTCGCTTCCGAACACGGTGACGACTACCTTGACGGCGGCGCCGGCCAGGACATCCTGATCGGCGATGGCGGCAACGACGTGCTGGTTGGAGGCTCGGAACTCGATCAGCTCATCGGCGGCGAGGGCGACGATGTCCTCTACGGCGGCACCGGTAACGACATTTTGCTGGGGGGCGCGGGTAACGACAGCTACGTCTATTACCGCGGCGACGGGGTGGATACGGTGCAGGATCCCGATATCACGAGCGACAGCCAATTCAGGAGCTCGCTGATACTCGGGCCGGGTATCACGCGCGAGCAGGTGAAATTCCGCCTCGGCTCACTCATGGTGGACCTGGGCGAAGGCGATGCGGTCCACTTCAACGGCTTCGATCCCGACAATCCTCTGTTCACCCCGGTTCTGGACTCGATCCAGTTCGCCGACGGCATGTTCATGAGGTACCAGGACGTGCTCGATCAGGGATTCGACCTGGAGGGCACCGAAGGTGACGACATTATCTCCGGTACGGCGGTGACCGATCGTATCGTTGCCAAGGGGGGTAACGATGACATCGACGCCCGCGCGGGAGACGACATAGTTGACGCGGGAACGGGCGACGACGTTATCGAAGGCGGAGATGGCAACGACACCATCACCACCGGAGATGGCTCTGACGTCGTGTTCGGCGGAGCGGGCAATGACACGGTATTGGCGGGCGAGGGCGATCTCATCGTCGACACCGAGGGCACGAATCATCTTGATCTCACGGCTTATTCCGCGCTGACGGCTGCCAGCCTGGAAGTCACGCAGTACCAGGCGCCCGACGGCGAGGCCTATCTCAACCTCCACGTGCGCGACGATCTAAACCCTGGCGTCACGCCGGCGACAGGCGGCGTAAGCGTGCAGCGGGGCGAGTTGGGCAATTTCGCAACCGTTACCGTGAACGACGGGGCGGGAGGCACGGTGACGCTCACCCACGCGCAGTTGATGGCCCAGTACGCGGCGCAAGGCTTTGTGTACGACGGCTCCGCGGCGGCCGAGACGCTCACCGGCACATCCTTTGCCGACACGATGTTCGGTGGGGCAGGCGCAGACACGATCAGCGCAAATGCGGGGGACGACCGCATCGACGGAGGCGCGGGCAACGACGCCCTCTCCGGCGGCGCGGGCAACGACACGTATCTCCTCGCCTTCAACGGCGGGCGCGACACGGTGATGGAAGACGGGGCGGCAGAGCCTAACGCGGTCCACACCGTGCAACTGGACGCCGGCATTGCGAGCGCCATGGTCAAAGCGACGCGGGTGGGCAACGATCTGGAAGTACAACTGCGAGCCACTTCCGATGCGCTGGTACTGAAGGACTTCTATCTCCAGCCGCAGTCCTGGCAGGACGGCTGGCAGGTGCGGGACATCGCGGGCGCTACTTCCAGCCTCGCGAGCTTCATCCCGGTGACGCCGCCGCCCGCGGCGACCTGGCTCGACGAGGAGAAGGACGTCTTCCGCGCCCGACGCGAGCAAGTGTATGGCTCGAACCGACAGGCCGAGGGTTACAGCGCGCTCGGGGGTAACGTCTATCAGAGGACTGAGCAGGTTTTCGACTACGCGGTACGGGCCAGTTCGGGCTCGACCACGACTCGCCAGTTGATAGTGCAGTCTCAGTCGAGCGACGCGGCCGTAATCTTCCTGGACACGAGTTTCACGGGCACTGTGTTGCCGCAGACGGGCGGCAGCTTCGACATCGGGCTACCGCACGTGCGGGGCGCAGACGGTGCCCGCGGTGAGGTCGCAAGCGGCTTTGGCGGTACCGGCTCGAACGAGTTCGTGCCGGTGGGCACCGCCATGCGTGGCATGAGCGGAGCAGGAGTCGCGCTCAACCCCGGCGACTACGCGGTGCCGGTATACGCCCCGCGTACGGGCAGCGCGGGCGGCGTACGCAATGCGGGGAGCACCGACTACGCCAATGCTGGTTCCTACAATAACACCAGCCAGTGGGAGTTGGTCGGCTACCAGATAGTACGCGCAGGCAGCGGCGGGGGCGGAGAACCTGGGCGCGTGGCCGCGACTGCCACCTATTCCAACTTTGACCAGCGCCTGACGGTACCAGACCTTGTTGCGGGCGTATCCGACAACGTCATCACAGCAGAAGACGCTTCGCTGATCGAGGCAGGCGCGGGCGACGATCAGGTTTTCATGAGAAACGGATTCTTCTTCGCCGGCCCGGCGTGGGAGGAGGCGCTCGGGGTCTTTGTCCCTTTCGGATCATTTGTGACTGACTTCGGCCCCCGCGAGAACGGCTTGGGAGGCTTCGTTGACGCTGGCGCAGGAAACGATACGGTTCATGGCAGCAATGGGCAGGACACGATTGCAGGCGGCGACGGGACAGACGCAGTTGACGGAAAGGCAGGCTCCGACCGCTATCTCTACGCCGCGAACGAGAGCGGCATTGACGCGCTAGCCGACTCCGGCCTCGACGCGTTCTCCTATCTTGATTGGTATTACTGGAACCAGGGCATTCTCAATTGGGCCGAGCGTTTCGCGCATCCCGACGAATGGCGCGGCGGAGGCACCAGTCCGGGCGCCCAATACTTCGCCACCGAGGAAGAAGCGATCGATTTCGTCGAGAACAACGACATCAGTCAGGAGGTCGACTTCATCGCACCCCTGCCTGCGCCGCCGGCACCGCTCCTAACGCGTAACGACACCGCGGCGCTCGAGCAGCTCGTGAACGCCGGCGTTCTCGACCGCGACGTGATCGAGTTCGGTCCCGGGCTGACGCTCGCGGACCTCAGCCTGACGGTGACCGTAAACGTGGCCGAGGCGGCCGATCATCCGGAGCAGCCGTGGTATGGCGGGGGCACGCTTGCGGTGCGCTGGGGAAGCGCCGGGTTCGACGTCGAGATACCCGACGTCAATTACGGCTTCGTCGGCACGAATCTGCTTACCGATGGAGCGACTGACAGTGGCGATGAGGACCTTGGTTCATGGCGCGGCTACCGGCTAGGCGAGGGGATCGAGGTATTCCAGTTCGCGGACGGGACCACGTACTCGCTGGAGCAAGTCCTCCAGCTGGCGACGGTTGTTCAGGTAGTGGAGCCCTATCACTTTTTCCAGAACTCCGGCGTCCAACTTATCGACCGCGACTATGAAGCGATCGTCTTCGAGGATTTTATCCTCTCCTCCGATGTCGCCATTTCGCGGGACGGCGTGGACCTGCTGCTCACGAACTCCGACGGCAGCCAGGGGCGCATCCCGGGGTGGTACGCGGATCCGGCGAACATGCCGACCACAACCCTGCGCTTTCCTTTTGATCCGTTCACGCCGGAAATCAGCGCTCAGACGGTGACGGATACGGGGTTGGTGGTGATCGGTACCGACAATGCGGTCGACTTTCTACAGGGGCTGGATGGCTTCAACGACACATTGATCGGTCTGGGCGGCGACGACGTGCTGCTTGGGGGTGCGGGCGATGACACGCTCCAAGGAGATATGGGTCAAGACACGCTGGTCGGCGGAGCCGGGAAGGATACGTACCTATTCAATAGCGGCGACGGCGTGGACGCGATCAGCGATGTGCCAGCTGGCGCGACGGACGCGAGCGTAATCGTACTGGGACCCAATGTTTTCCTCAGCCAGGTCCAATTTGCGGCCGGCGTGCTTGTGCTCGACCTGGGCGAAGGAGACGCGATTCGCTTCAGTGGCTTCAATCCGGAGGATCCTTTCGCCACACGCCTTTTCGATCACGTTGAGTTCGGCCCCGGTTTCTCGATAACTTTTGAAGACGCGCTGGACGGGACCTTCGACGTTGCAGGCACCGAAGGCGACGACGTGCTTACCGGCACGCCGATGATGGATCGGATACGGGGCGCGGGCGGAAACGATACGCTGCTCGGCCGCGAGGGGGACGATCAGCTGGAGGGCGGCTCGGGTAAGGACACGTACGTGTTCAATCGCGGCGACGGCGTGGATCTGATCACCGACGCCGCGGACGACGCGCTCGACGCGAGCGTGGTGGTGCTCGGTCCCGATCTGTTCCTGGCCCGGCTTCACGTGGCGCCGGACACGCTCGTGCTCGAATTGGGCATAGCTGCACAGAACGGGAGCGAGGAGATTCACTTCGGCGCCTTCGATGCGGAGGACCCCTTTGCCAGACCCGTTTTCGATCGCCTTCAGTTTGCCGACGGCACCTCGATGACCTATCAGGAGGTGCTGGCTCAGGGCTTCGATATAACGGGCACTGACGGCAACGACGTGCTCACTGGCACGGCGCTCCTGGATAGCATCCATGGCGCGGGCGGCAGCGACACGCTACTGGGGCGCGCAGACAACGATTTGCTCGATGGCGGCGCTGGCGACGACGTGCTCGACGGCGGCACGGGCGACGATCAGCTCGAGGGCGGCGCGGGCAACGATGTGCTGGACGGGGGCACTGGTGCCGACTTCCTCGTCGGCGGCGAAGACGACGATACCTACGTCTACGGCCGCGGCGACGGCCGCGACGTTGTTAGTGACAACCAGCTTCTCGCGGACAATCCCGGCACACTGGATACGGTGAGCTTCCGCGCGGGGGTGTTTCCCTCGGAGGTGAGGGTCTCAAGCGATCCGCACGGGCAGCTCTATTTTACGATCGTCGACAGTGGCGACCGTCTGAGGGTTGACGAGTCGTTGGGCGAGCAGGGCCGTATCGAGCGCGCGGTCTTCGCCGACGGCACCGTTTGGGACAGAACGGTTATCGAGACGCGAATCGTTCAGGAGCCGGCGACGCCGCTTGGTGACGTGATCACCGGCACCGGCAACGACGACGTGCTCGACGCCCTTGGAGGCGACGACGAGCTTTACGGCGTGGGCGGCAACGACATCCTTGCTGGCGGCGAAGGCAACGATTTTCTGGAGGGCAACACGGGCAACAACCTCCTACTCGGCGGTGCGGGAAACGACCATGCGCTCACGGAGGATGTCACTGACGGCCGCAACCTATTTATCGGTGGGCCAGGGAACGATTTTTCAAGCGCCCTTGCGGACAACATGATGCTCGCCTTCAACGCGGGCGATGAGCAAGACAGCGTCTTTGTGATCACCGGCAAGAGGTTCACGATTTCACTGGGCGGTGGCGCAGACGCGGCCGATATCCGGCTCTCGAACCTCGGTTTCGATTTCCTGATCGAAATCGGCGCGCTTGACACGATCAATATCGGGTTTCTTTATACGGCTGATTCGCAGTTCTGGCCGGTCACGACGCTCCAGATCATCGGCGCCGACATCCGTACCTACGATCTGAACGCCGTTGTGGTGGCCTACAACGCGGCGCGCGCGCAGGACCCGGGTCTGATTCATTGGTCCGGTGCCGATGCGCTGGCCGCCAACCTGCTCTCGATGAGCACGACGGAGGCGCTCGGCGGCGCGATTGCATATCAGTATGCGACGGCAGGCAACCTGAATGATCTGTCCACGGCGCAGCAGCAGGCCGTGCTCGCCGATGCCAACTTCGGCGTTGCGCCGCAGGCCGTATCGGCGACCCAGGCCATTCAAGGCACGAATGGCAATGACGTGCTCACCGGCACCGCCGGCGACGACACACTGGTCGGTGGTCTTGGCAGTGACTTTCTGGACGGAGGCCAAGGCTCGGATACCTACGTCTTCAACGTTGGAGATGGCGTGGACACCATCGCCGACAGCGGGACGATCGGGACCGACACCGTTGCTTTTGGTGCCGGTATTACCACCGATGCGCTTTCGCTGGGCCTCGGCTCCCTGCTCGTCAGGGTGGGGGCCAATGGCGATGCGATCCACATCGAGGGCTTCGACCCCGACAACGCGCTCAATCCGGGATCGGTCGAGCAATTCAGCTTTGCCGACGGTACAGTGCTGACCCATGCGCAGTTGGTAGCGCGCGGCTTCGATCTGACCGGCACGGCGGGCGATGATTTTATTCTCGGCACCAGCGTCGTTGACAGGATCGATGGTGGCGCGGGCGACGACACCCTGATTGGCGGGGCCGGCAACGACACGCTTACCGGGGACGTCGGAAACGATCTCTATCTTTTCGATCCCGACTTTGGCCAGGACGTTGTAGCCGACAGCGATGCTACTGCCGGGAACGTCGACACGATCCGCTTCGGCGCGGCGATTACGCCCGGATCGGTCGTGGTGAGCCGTAGCGGACTCAATCTCGTTCTGACGCGCAGTACCGACAGCGCGACCGTTCAGAACTGGTTCGGGTCGGACGCGGACAAGGTCGAACAGGTGGAGTTCCTGTTTGACGGCACCGCCTGGAACGCGGCGCAGCTCCGCGGCTTCTCCAATCTTGCTCCGACGGTGGCCAATCCGATTGCCGACCAGACCGCGAGCGCAGATGCCGCTTTCAGCTTCACGGTCCCGGCGGACACGTTCGCCGATGGCGATGCGACCATCGGCGATACGCTGACCTACGACGCCACTCTTGCGAACGGCCTGGCGCTTCCCTCGTGGCTCTCGTTCAGCGTTGCGACACGCGAGATCAGCGGGACGCCCACCAGCGAGGATGTCGGCACTTTCGAGATCCGTGTGTTGGCGACCGATGAGGCCGGTGCGCAAGCAGCCGACGAGTTTGACCTGACAGTTACCATGCTGACCGGATTGACAATCACTGGGACGAGCGCCGCCGATGTTCTGATCGGGGGGGCAGGTGCCGACACGATTTCGGGGCTGGGCGGAAACGACCAGCTTTACGGCAACGAGGGCAACGACACCCTGCTCGGGGGCGACGGCGCGGACCAGCTCTTCGGCTGGACCGGGAACGACACGCTGCGCGGCGGCAACGGCAACGACACGCTCTACGGCGATGACGGCGACGACACCCTCTACGGGGAAGCGAATGCCGACACGCTGTGGGGGTGGGCCGGCAACGACACCCTGTACGGGGGCGATGGCAACGACACGCTGGGTGGAGATGAAGGCGATGACTTTCTGTATGGGGAGGCGAATGCCGACGTGCTCTACGGATGGACCGGTAACGACTACCTCTCCGGCGGGCTGGGCAACGACCAGCTATCGGGAGAGGACGGCCACGATATCC
>JBOGIR010000347.1:0-2354 GCA_050742335.1 Vicinamibacterales bacterium
CCCTCGCAGCGCGGTCCGGCCACCGGAATCGGGATTCATCATCGTCAACACAACTGAGCTCCTGGGCTCCGGGATTAACAGTTGAGTGTCACCCGTCGCAATCGCCGGTCCCCGATCTCGAACCGGATGGGAAACTGCGCCGCCAGCCGCTCGCTGTGCGTCACGACGATGAGGATGTTCTGCTGGCGGTGGTGGAGATCGATCAGCAACGCGGCCACCTTCGACGCCGATTCCTGATCGAGGTTGCCGGTCGGCTCGTCACACAGCACCAGCCGTGGCTGCCGGATGAGGGCGCGCGCAATCGCGACGCGCTGCTTCTCTCCCCCCGACAACTCGCCGGGTCGATGATCGATCCGATCGGCGAGCCCGACCTGCGCGATGAGATCGCGGGCACGGCGCGCGTCCTCGACCTCCTCGCCATCGCCCCTTGGCGCAACCAGCGTCGGCACGAGCACGTTTTCCAGGACCGAGCACTGCGGCAGTAGACAGTGGTCCTGGAAGACGAATCCGATTTCGGCGTTGCGGAACTGCGCCATGGCCGTCGGCGTGAGTGCGAACGCATTGCGCCCGTCGAGCGTCACGGTGCCTGATGAGGGCGGATCCAAAGCGCCGAGCACGTGCAACAGGGAGCTCTTGCCGCTCCCCGAAGGGCCCGTGACCGCCGCGGCTTCTCCCGGCGCAAGCGCGAACGTCACCTCGGAGAGTACGACGAGCGGCCCGCGTGGCGTGACGTAGTGCTTGCTGACGTTGGCGACCTGGAGCACGTCTCAGGCGACCGACAGCCCTGCGGACCTGACGCCGCCGAGCACCGAGGTGTACACCTCGAGGAGCCGCTCGGCCGACTGCGACACCGTGTAGTGGGCGCGCGCGCCGCGGGAGGCGCGCTCGGCCAACGTCGCCCTCTGCGCCGGCGCGCTCCACAGGCTGTGCAGCCCGTCGGCGAGTGCGTCGGGATCGTCGGGCGCGACCAGGACTCCTCCCCCTGTCCGCTCCACGATCTCGACGAAGGCGCCCCGCCGGGGCTGCACCACCGGCACGCCGCTGGCCATCGCCTCGAGCAGGAACATCCCCTTCGGCTCGTCGTAGGTGGCGGGAACCGAGAGGACGTCGAGCTGCCGCAGGAAGGCCAGCTTCTCGTGCCGATCGAGCTCGCCGCGATAGGAGAACTCCGAGCTCAGGCCGGCGCGATCGAGCGTCTGACGCACGGTCTCGAGATAGTCCTGGTGGGCGCGCGAGAGGTACCCCGCCACGTCCAGACGCATCGGCGCGCCCGCGGTACGCCCGCGGAGGCGGACATACGCGTCGGCAAGAACATGCAGCCCCTTTTCAGGTGCAACCCGCGCGAAATAACCGACCGTGAACGCGGATCCCGGATCCCTGATCCCGGATCCGGGCTCCCGGCTTCCGGCTCCCGTTCCCCCATATCCCTCCATGCTGATTCCGAGCGGGACAACGGAGATCCGCGACGGCGGAATCGCGAGGTACGACGACATGAAGCGCGCGCAGTAATCGCTGACGGCCACGAACCGGTCGATACCCGCTGCCTGATCCCGGATGAGCGCCATCGCCTGCTCGCGATACGGCGAGACGAGGCTGTCCAGGAACAGCTCCTCTCCTTGCAGCGTGCAACAGACCGGTCGCCCGAACGTCCTCTTCAATGGTGCGGCGAGCGCAACCAGCAGCGAGTTCGGCAGATTGAGGATCTCGGGCAGCGGCTCATCACGCATCCAGTCGATCAGCTTGTCGAACTCCTTGCGCAGCACGCCGCCTTCGCCCTGCAGCATCGAGATCGTCAGGTCGCCGAGCATACGTGCGTCGGTGGAGATGGCGCGGCTCGCACAGGCGCCAATCACGCGCGGGGAATCCCACACCCGATCCAGCAGCCGCGGCGTCCAGCGAAACACAGGGATGTGCTGCTGGAGGTACACGCTGATCCCGCCAAACAGCACACGGTTGCGGCTGACGTTCGGCTCGTCCGGCCGCGTCGGCGTGTACACCGGTACGAGGGTGACGTCATGGCCACGCGCCAGCAGCTCACGCGCCAGCGCGTTGTCGCGCGTGCAGCTGCCGCAGTACATCCCTGCGGCGCCGGCTGTGATCTGCAGGATTCTCATCTCGAGTCACACAGCAGTAGGCATTAGGCAGTAGGCGGTAGGCAGTAGGCAGTAGAGCCACAGGGCACAAGTGACAAGGCACGAAGGGGACGAAGGCCGACCTGCGCCACGTCCGAAGCAAGCCGTGCTCTGCAGCGTCAGTTCCCGGTTTGCGAAGCGACGTGGCCAGGTCGGCAACATGGTCATGAAACCGAGTCTTGTGACTTGTGTATCGTTCACGTCAGGGGCGCGGTCTGGAAC
>JBOGIR010000348.1:0-4891 GCA_050742335.1 Vicinamibacterales bacterium
TACTGCCTACTGCCTACCGCCTACTGTGAACTACCTATGAAGATTGGAATGGTCTCCCTCGGTTGCCCGAAGAACCTCGTGGACTCCGAGGTCATGCTCGGGCTGGCGCAGCAGGCTGGCGGCCAGCTGACGCGCGACGCCGCCGAAGCCGAGGTGCTCGTCGTCAACACGTGCGCATTCATCGACAAGGCCAAGCAGGAATCGATCGACGCCATTCTGGAAATGGCCGAATACAAGAAGCACGGCTCCTGCCGCCGCCTCGTCGTCGCCGGCTGCATGGCCGAGCGCTACCGCGACGAGCTCCGCGCCGAGATTCCGGAGATTGACGCCATCATCGGGACCGGTGAACTGCCTCACATTGTGGACGTGATCGGGATCGGGGATCCGGGATCCCGGATCCGGAGCGATCGCGGATCCGGGACCCGGATTCCCCTTCTGCGTTCGAACGGCGAACCCGTGAACCTCGAATCCCGGATCTCGGATCCCGAATCCCGGATCCCGGATCCCGGATCCCGATCCCTCCCGACCTACCTCTACGACGCCGACACGCCTCGCCTGATGGCCACGCCGCGCCACTATGCGTACCTGAAGATCGCTGAAGGGTGCGATTACACGTGCGCGTTCTGCATCATTCCGAGGCTTCGCGGCCATTACCGCAGCCGCTCGGCGGAATCGATCGTGCGCGAAGCGGAAATGCTGGCGGCGCGTGGCGTCAAGGAACTGCTGCTGATTTCGCAGGACACGACGTTCTACGGCGTCGACCGCGGCGAGCGCGGCGCCCTTGGACGGCTGCTGCGCAGACTCAATGAGATCGACGGCCTCGAGTGGATTCGGATGTTGTACCTGTATCCCACCACCATCACCGACGACGTGCTGGAGGCGATGGCCGGCTGCGACAAGGTCTGCAGGTACATCGACCTGCCGCTGCAGCATGCGTCCGACGCGGTGCTGAAGCGCATGAGACGCCCTGGCACACGGGCGGGCTACGAACGTCTTCTCGATCGGATCAGACAGCGGGTGCCAGGCGTCGCGCTCCGGACAACCTTCATCGTCGGCTTTCCTGGCGAAACGGAAGACGACTTCCATGCTCTGGAAGGATTCGTTGAGGCGGTGCAGTTCGACCACGTCGGAGTGTTCACCTACTCCCACGAGGAAGGCACCTCGGCATATGCCTCGGAAGACGACGTGCCGGCGCGGACGAAACGGATCCGCCGGGCGCGGCTGATGCGGGCGCAGAAGCGTATCGTCGCGCGCGCACAGGCCGCGCGCGTCGGCACGCGCGCCTGCCTGCTCGTAGACGGCCCCGCACCCGAGCATGAGCTCGTGCTGCGCGCCCGGCTCGAGAGCCAGGCGCCCGACATCGATCCGGTCGTCTACCTCACGGAGTGCAACCCGGCTGAGATCGCGACGGGAACGCTCATCGAGGCGGAGATCGTCGGCCGCCGCGACTACGATCTCGTCGCTCGGCCCCTCGCCGATGTTTCTGTCGAGGTCGCCGACGTACGCTCGCGCGAACGCCGCCGGATTGTTCGCCATTACTGGAAGTGATACGCTTGAGGGTCGCACCTAGGCGGAGGAGTACTCCAAGTGGGCTCGTGCCCACTTTTTTTATTTGGGGTGATGGAACCGCTGGCGCAAATCCGGACAATTGCCGAACGGGTCTCCGCCTCGCGTGGCCTGACCGTCTGGGACGTCCAGAGCCGACGGGAGGCGACGGGCCACGTGGTGCGCGTGATTGTCGACCGCCCTGGACCGGCGGCGACACCGGAGGACAGCGTCAGCATCGAAGACTGCGAGCAGGTCAACCGCGAGATCAGCACCATTCTCGACGTCGAAGACCCGCTTCCGTTCACCTATACCCTGGAGGTGTCGTCCCCGGGCCTGGATCGGCCGCTCCGCGAGGCGTCCGATTACGAGCGGTTCAACGGTCGGCTGGCGAAGGTCGTGGTGCGAGAGGCTGTAGACAACCAGAAAGCGTTCGAGGGCCGGCTGCGCGGCGTCGACCATGCGCACGTGCTCCTGGAAGCCTCGAACGGGCGGGTGCACCGGCTGCCGCTGGCCCTTATTGCGCGCGGCCGTTTGGAAGTGGAATTTTGATGAACACAAGCCACAGAGACACGGAGGCACAGAGCGCAAACACAACTCTGTGTCTCTCTGACTCTGTGGCCCGTGAAAGTGGATTTTGATGGCAACGACGATGCAGAACCCGTTGATGCAGACGATCGAAGCGCTCGCCAAGGAAAAGGGCATCGAGCCCGACATGATCATCACGGCGATCGAAGATGCCGTGCTGACCGCCTCGCGCAAGTACTACAAGACGAACGAGAACCTGAAGACACGGTTCAACCAGGAAACGGGCCAGGTCGACCTCTTCGCTATCAAGCACATCGTGTCGGACGTCACGGACCCGGCCACGGAAATCTCCCTGAAGGACGCGCAGGAGCTGTACGGGGAGGAGGCCGAGGTCGACATGGAGATCGAGTTCCCGAAGCGAACCGACGTCCTCGGCCGGATTGCCGCGCAGACCGCCAAACAGGTCATCTTCCAGAAGGTCCGTGAGGCCGAGCGGGAGAACATCTTTGCCGAGTACAACCAGCGCGTTGGCGAAGTCCTCAACGCCACCGTGAAGCGGTTCGAGAACGGCGACCTGATCGTCGAGATGGGCCGGGTCGAGGCCGTTCTGCCGCGCAAGGAGCAGTCGCGCGCCGAGAGCTACACGCCCGGCGAGCGCATCCGCGCCGTCATCAAGGGTGTGAATCGCAGTGCGAAGGGACCGCAGATCGTCCTGTCGCGCACCGACCCGGCGCTGCTCATCAAGCTGTTCGAGCAGGAAGTGCCGGAAATCTACGACGGCACCGTGATCATTCGCGGCGCCGTGCGAGAAGCGGGCGACCGCGCGAAAGTGGCCGTCTACTCCCGCGAGCGCGACGTCGATCCCGTCGGCGCCTGCGTCGGCATGAAGGGGACGCGCGTGCAGGCGATCATCCGCGAGCTGCGCGGTGAGAAGATCGACATCGTCGAGTGGTCGGACGACCCGATCCTGTTCGTCACGAACGGGCTGAGCCCGGCGAAGGTCCAACGCGTCTCCATCGTCGATGAGAGGGAGCGCGTGATGGAAGTGATGGTCGAGGACAAGCAACTCTCGCTCGCTATCGGGAAAAAGGGGCAGAACGTCCGGCTCGCGGCCAAGCTCACCGGATGGCGGATCGACATCAAGAGCGAGGAAGAGAAACGCCGTGAGGTCGAGGCACAGTTCGAGGCGCTCGACATGGGCGAGAGCGAAGCCGCTGCGCAGGTCGCGGCCACCGGCGAAGCGGACGCATCAGCCGAAGAGTCCACGGACCTGTCCGCCGTAGCGATGGCGCAGGACGAAACGGCGGAGACGGACCTGTCCGCCGTAGCTGCAGCGGAAGACGAAGCAGCGGAGGCGGGCCTGCCCGCCGTACCTGCAGCGGAAGGCGAAGCAGCGGAGGCGGACCTGTCCGCCGTAGCTGCAGCCAAGAACGAAGCAGCGGAGGCGGACGCTGGCGAGGAAGTCGAGCCGGCGAAGGCCGAGGAACAAAGTTAGTTGAGGTCGAGGCAGAGGACATAATTTGGCAACTGTTCGGATCTACAAGGTCGCGGAACTGCTCGGCGCGACGAGCCAGGACGTGCTGGCGCTGCTCAAGCGCGACCACGGTATCGAGCTGAAGAGCGCGTCGAGCACGATCGAGGAGGTCGTCGCGCGTTCGTTCGTCGAACGCGTGGCGCGACAGCGCAACATTGCGCTGCCCGGCGGCGACATGTTCGCTGACACCCCGGTCCCTGCAAAGGGCGGCAAGAGGACGGCGGCGGCACGAAAGGCGGAACCGCCGAAGCCGATGGCGCCCGTGCTCGGACCGCCGCGCCTCGTCAAGACGATCAGGCCACCGGCGCCCCCCGTCGTCCCGGCTGAGGTCCCCGAGCCCGCCGCTCCCGTCGCAGAACAGCGAATCGAGGAGCCGCCGGCCGCGGCGCCGCCCGTGGCCGCCGAACCCGTTGTCGCACCTGCCGCCCTCGTCGAACCCGCGTCCGTGGCCGCGGAGCCGGCCGTCACGGAGGTGGCGCCGATCGAGGAACCGTCCTTCGAATCACCATCCGCACCCGGCCGGTTCGTTCCGCCAACTCTGCGTCTGCGTATCGAAGAACCCGGACAGCCGGTGAAACCGGCCCGCCCGCTCGCTCCGGCCAAGCGTCCCACGCAGGGGCAACCGACGATCGTGCAGAAGCCGGCCGCGAGTACGCCGGCCGCCGCACGTCCCGTCACCGCGCGGCCGGCCGCATCAGCCGCTCCGCGGGCATCCTACCCTCCGCCGCCACGACCCACGACGCCGGCCATGCTTGGCGGTCCGCGGCCGCTGCCGGCGCAGCCGATCCGTCAGCAGGCGCCCCCGCAGGCGCGCCCCGGTATGCCGGGGGCACGTCCCGCATACCCGCCGCGGCCACCTGGCGGGCCGCCACGTCCGGGACAGCGGCCCGTCCACGCACGGCGCGAGCGGCCGGCTGCGCCGGCGCTGCCGATGATGCCCGCAGCGCCTCCACCGATCACCCGCACCATCACGCTGGCCGAAGGGATGACGGTGAAAGATCTGGCGGAGAAGCTCGACGTCCGTGTCAAGGACGTGCTGGCCAAGCTGTTGATGAAGCGCCTGATGATGACCATCAACAGCACGATCGACATCGAGACGGCCAAAGACATCGCCCGTGAGTTCGGTGCAGAGATCGAGATGCGCAGCTTCGAGGAGGAGCTCGTTTCCGCCGAAATCGACCAGTCCAGACCCGAGGATATTCGGGCGCGCGCGCCGGTTGTCACGGTGATGGGCCACGTCGATCACGGCAAGACGTCGCTGCTCGACGCCATCCGCGAAACGCG
>JBOGIR010000349.1:0-2126 GCA_050742335.1 Vicinamibacterales bacterium
CACTGCCTACCGCCTACTGCCTACTGCCTACTACCAAGGAGCCACCCACGCCGATGAGTTTCTGTGAGCACTGTCAAGGACAGCGATTCGACCGCGCACAGGTGCTTCGCGCGCTGCGTGCCGCGCGACAGCGGCTGCACGAGTCGAGGACAAAGTGCAGCGCGGACCATGCGCTCGCACTGGCCATCGAAACCGTGCGCGCGCTCGAGATTCCCCATCTCGATCCGGCGGATGAGGTCGTCAACGGCGAGGTCGTTCATTGACCGCATTGCCGGGTCCGCTCGCGCGCGGTGTTTCACGCTCGCGGCACCCGGCCCACGTACCGACGGAGTCGCACCACCAGAATTCGTGCAGCGATCGACGGCTCCGCGATTGACACGCGGAACCGCCGACGCTACCCTCCGCTCTAGCTCGTAGCTGGTAGGTGGTAGCTGGTAGCTAAGAACTACCGACTACCCGCTAGCTCGTAGCTGGTAGCTACCGACTACCAACTACCGACTACCGACTACCAGCTACCGGCTACCAGCCAGGCCGCATGGACCACAAGAACATCGTCATCTGCTCCGACGGGACGGGCAACACCAACGTCAAGAATCGCGGCACGAACGTGTTCAAGCTGTTCGAGGCCGTCGACGTCAATGGCCATCGCACCAATCCGAACCTGAGGCGCCAGCTTGCCTTCTATGACGACGGCGTCGGGACGCAGGAGTTGCGATGGATTCGCGCCTTCGCCGGGGCCACCGGCTACGGCCTGAGCCGGAACGTCAAGCAGTTGTACCGTGAGTTGTGCCGGGTGTACGAGCCTGGCGATTCGATCTATCTATTCGGCTTCAGCCGAGGCGCATTCACGGTGCGCACGCTGGCGGGGCTCATCACCGATTGCGGGATCCTGTCGCCGGACGACCCGACCGAGCGGGAATTCCGGGCGCGGACGCGTGACGCCTACAAGGCGTACCGCCGGAAGTATCGCGCGCTGCTCACGCGCGTGGCGCGTCGCCCCGGCATGGCCGCCGACGAATTCCGGACGCGCTATGCACGGCGCGACCACGCAGGCCGGCCGCTCGAGCCCTGCATCAAGATGCTGGGCGTCTGGGACACGGTTGATGCCGTCGGTCTGCCGTTTCGCCTCGCCGACTTGTGGAACGCCGCCATCTGGCAGTTCAAGTTCAACACGACGTCGCTCAGTCGCATCGTGGACAAAGGATGTCATGCGCTCGCGATGAACGACGACCGGGAGTCGTTCGAACCGGTGCTCTGGGACGAGCGCGACGGCGCGGTGAGTCACCGCGTGGAACAGGTCTGGTTTGCGGGGGCGCACTCGAACGTCGGCGGCGGGTACCCCCAGCAGGGCATGTCGCTCGTCGCGCTCGACTGGATGATGACGAAGGCCGAGCAGCAGGAGCTGCGGTTCACGGCATTCGCGCACGAGCAGTACCGCAGTCAGCAGGGATTCGCGGACAAGCTGTACAACCCACGGTCCGGGCTTGGCGTGTTCTACCGCTGGAAGCCGCGCAATGTGACCCGTCTGTGCGCCGAGAAGGGGATCGCCGTTCCCAGGATTCACGTCAGTGTCCTGGAGCGGATCGCCCAGGCGCCCGAGGGGTATGCGCCCGGCAACATGCCACCGGACTGTGCCGTCGTGGCCACCGAAGACGATCCGCTCGTTGACGCACGCACGCTGTCCGACGCGATTGCCGCCGCGCATGGCGGACGCACGGCGCCGCCGCTCATCGAGCGGCAGGCCGCATGGGTGCGCGTCGGCCTTGCGGCCTATTTCATCTTCATCATTGGCCTCGCGGCTGCGCTCGCGCGGGCCGTTGTCCGACGCCTCGGCACCGCAACCGACGCGACCGACCTCTTCACGGCCACCCGGCCCCTCTTCGACACGTTTCCCGTCAATCTCGTCGTCGCCGTGCTGGGCGATCCCGTTGCCGCATCGCTGCTGGCGTCCGGGCTCGCGCTCGGGTATGCGCTGAGCAGCCTCAGCGAGCGCCGCACCAACCAGGTGTACTCCGCGTTCTGGCACCGGCACCGGTCTGCGCTCCGCACAGCGCTTCGCAGAACACCGGCGCCCGAGGTCGCGATTGACGCGTCCGCGGCGCCGATGCTGTGACGCGCCGGTGCCC
>JBOGIR010000350.1:0-5549 GCA_050742335.1 Vicinamibacterales bacterium
CTCGGATAGAAGACGAGGACTGGGTCGTGGACCCAGACGTGCCCGGACCCGCGTGAGGATGAACGACGGATAAGCATGCTTGAGAGGGAGCTTGACCGCGGCCCGGAACATAGAAGATCACGAAGGCGAATTCGAACAATAAATTAAAGAACGGCTTTCGTGACCTTCGTGGTTGAGCAGGGCTACTTGCCCCTCGCCGCCGCTATTGACGCCGCGGCGAAAATGGCCTAGGTTGGTTCGTTTTTCTCGTCGCGTACCCCAAATTTTTCTCGCGCGCAGGTTCCGCTGCTTTCCGTCGGCGTTGTTCAGGTCCTGGTTCTTTCGGTCGTACTTGAAACCAAGGAGGGTGTATGTCAGCCGATGTCCTGAGGCGGGTGCTTCTCGTCCTGCTTGTCCTGCTGGTCCCCGTAGGCGTGTACGCGCAGGAGGCCACGTTCGCTGGCACGGTCACCGATTCAACGGGCGGCGTGTTGCCGGGTGTCACGATCACGGCGGTTCACGAAGCGACCGGTAATACGTTTGTGGCCGTCACTGACGAGCGCGGCGAATTCCGGCTCCCGGTGCGTGTCGGGGTCTACAGGATCGAGGCCGAGCTGAGCGGGTTCACTACCGTGAACCGGAACCTCCAGATCCTCATCGGCCAGATTGCCGTTGTGGATGTTCAGATGGCGCCCTCGACGGTGCAGGAAACGGTGACGGTCACCGGCGAGGCGCCGCTGGTCGATACCACCACCTCGACGATCGGCGCGAATATCGACCCGCGGCAGATGCAGGAGCTGCCGATCAACGGCCGCAACTGGATGGACCTGACGCTGCTGGCGCCGGGCGCCCGCCGGAACGAGGCGGGCGGGATGGTGCAGTTCCGCCAGGGGTACTCGCAGACGAACGTCGACGGCCAGCAGATCACGGTCAACTACCACTCGCAAACCGACGCGGAGCAGCCGGGCTTCAGCCGCGATGCAATCGCGGAGTTCGAGGTGGTCGCCAACCGGTTCGACGCGACGATGGGTCGTTCGTCCGGGATGATCGTCAACGCCGTGACCAAGTCCGGAACGAACACGTTCGCGGGGACGTTCGGCGGCTACTTCCGCAGTGAAAACTTCAACGCGAAGGACTTCATCGACAACCGCGTCCTGCCGTATTCCAACCAGCAGGTCAGCGTAACCTTCGGCGGGCCAATCCGGCGCGACCGGCTCCACTTCTTCGGCGCGTACGAGTACGAGCGCCAGCCGACGACCTATTACTACACGAGCCCGTACCCGAGCTTCAACGTTGATATCAACTTCCCGAGCCGCTGGCACAAGGTGATGGGGCGCGTCGATTATCAGTTCACGCCGCAAACGCGCCTGTCGGTACGGGCTTCGGGGTACAACGCGCTCTACTATAATCAGGGCGGTACGGGCAGCGCGACGACGCACCCGTCGGCCGGCGGCACACGGGGACGGATTGCGCCGCAGTACAACGGCAGCTTCACGCAGGTGCTCGGCAGCCGGGCGGTGAACGAGATCCGCGCCGGTGCGACCGCCTACGAGCGCCAAGATCGGCCGAACGTGCAGTGGAAGGGCGGTCCCTTGCCGTTCCGCCCGGTGCTGAGCGGCAGTCCGCCGCTCGTTCAGCTGCGCGGCTATACGATCGGCGCCAATGCGATCAACGTCTTTCAGTACACGCAGTCGGTCCGCGACGATTTCACCACCTCATACGACTGGGGCGGCCGGCACGACGTGAAGATGGGCGGTGAGTATTTCCGGTTCGACCTCGACTGGTATTGGTGCCTCCGGTGCATGGGTGAGCTCGACGCACGCAACTTCCCCGTGCCGGCGAACATCGAGGCGCTCTTCCCCGTGTGGAATGACGTGTCCACGTGGAACCTGGCGCCACTCTCGCCGATCACCACCCGAGTGTTCCACGCTGTGTCGGATGACGGCTTCAAGCACGAGGTCACGCGCCATGTCTTTGCGGGCTGGCTGCAAGACGACTGGAGGGTCGGCGACAGCTTGACGCTCAACCTTGGTGTCCGGTACGACGTCGACAGCAACGGCCACTCCGAGAAGCTGAAGTTCCTGCCGTGGCTGCCCGGCGATCAGCCGCGCGATACGAACAACGTGGCGCCGCGCTTCGGCATGAATCTCCGCGTCAGCGACCGGACGGTGATCCGCGGCGGGTACGGCCTGTTCTTTGCGTTCGCGCCGAACGATGGCGTGCAGCAGGCGGAGTTGTACCAGCGGACGTTCGAGATCGAGATCCCCACCGACGGTCGCCCCAACTTCGTTCCCAATTGGTTCGGGCCTGGGCCGAGCGCCGAGGGCGAGTTCGGCGGGCCGAAACCAACGAGGGCCCAGGCGCTGCAGCGCGCCTGCGACGTCAACTTCGTGCCCGGTTGCGTGCGGCGGACGCTGAACCAGGAAATCAACTATCCCGGGCGGCGCACCTCGTACAGCCATCAGGCCTCTGCCGGCATTCAGCGCCAGATCGGCGACGCGATGTCATTCGAGGCCAACTATGTGTACACAGGCGGGCGGCTCGAGGAAAACGGGGTCAACGCCAACCTGTCGTATAACCCGGCGACCGGCGCGAACTACAACTTCAACGACATCAGCCGGCGGCCGTTTCCCGACTGGGGCCTGGTGAACTTCGAGCTGCTGGAGGGGTGGTCGAACTACCACGCCGGTGACTTCACCTTCGCCAAGCGGTACAGCAACCGCTGGCAGGCGAGCGCGACATACACCATCAGCTGGTTCAAGGACGCCGCGCCCGTGCGCGATCAGTGGTACCTCGGCTCCAACGGCGTCGTCGCGCGCCGGCCCATCGGCTTCGCGCTTGCACCAGACATGGGCGGTGAATACTCCTACGCGGGCCAGTGGCGCGCGGGTGGCTTCGGCCAGTCCGGCGACCAGCGCCATCGGGCCGTCCTGAACGGCCTCTGGGAGGTGGGCGCTGGCGTGCAGGTGAGCGGGATCTACTTCTTCGGATCGGGCGAACGCTTCATGACAGTCACCGGCGTCGACCGGCGCAATGAAGGGATCGGTGGGGCGGCCCCCAGCCTCCGGCTTCGCGCCGACGGCTCGATCATGGCGCGTAACGAGATTGTGGGCGAACCGATCCATCGCGTGGACATGCGCGTGCAGAAGCGGATCCCCCTCGCCGGTCGCGTCGCCGTTGACGGGATGTTCGAGGTGTTCAACCTGTTCAACCACGCGAACTACGGGTCGTACGTGGTGAACGAGAGCAGCACAGAGTACGGGAAGCCGGCGTACAGCGACAACGTGGCGTATCAGCCCCGGATGCTGCAGTTGGGGTTCCGGCTCGCGTTCTGACGCACTCGGTTGGTGGTTGGACCGCTATACGGTCCCGAACGCGAATTTTGTACTCGTTGTGGACCGTATAGCGGTCCTAGGCGCGCGGAGCGCGCCAAGCCAACACTGTCAACCAGTCGGCGGGCTCTGTGGGATATCAAGGGCAGAGCCCGTGACTGGTTAGTGGCTGGTGGTTAGAACCGTGAACCAGCTACCAACCACCAACCACCAACTCCCAACTCTCGCCCACCATTGGTGTCACTCCTGGCTCGTTGATCAATTCGGGGTTCGGGTGTATCGTCAGGCGTCGCGTTTTGAGAGGAGGGTCGGACCGTATGCCGAACAGAGTCGCGTCTCGTGCGCTGGTGGGCATGAGCCTGGGCATTTTTCTTGTGGCCTCGCTCGCAGGGATCGGAGCCGTGCAAGTGGGCCCCCAGGCGGTCCCAATCGACAACGACGACATTGGGGGCGTCGTGAGCAGCCCGCGGGGCCCCGAAGCGGGCGTCTGGGTCATTGCCGAAACGCGTGACCTTCCCACGAAGTTCGTCAGGATGGTCGTGACCGACGACCGCGGCCGGTACGTCGTGCCCGACCTCCCGAAGGCGACCTATGACGTGTGGGTTCGCGGCTACGGGCTGGTCGATTCACCGAAGGTGCAGACGGGCCCCGGCAAGCCGCTGAACCTCACGGCCGTGCCGGCGCCAAATGCGCGCGCCGCCGCGGAATACTATCCAGCCAGCTACTGGTATGCGCTCGCGCAACCGCCGGCCAAGAGCGAGTTTCCTGGCACGGGCGCCAGCGGCAACGGCATTGCCCCAACCATGAGGAGCCAGGCCGACTGGCTGGCCGAGATGCGGTGTGGGGCGTGCCATCAAATCGGTACCAAGGCGACGCGGGAGTTCCCCAAGAGCCTGGGCACCTTCGATTCATCGGCAGCCGCCTGGGAGCGGCGCCTGCAGTCGGGGCAGATTGGCGGCAACATGAGCGCCACGCTGACCCGGTTTGGAAAGGGGCGTGCGCTGGCCATGTACGCGGACTGGAGCGATCGTATCGCCGCCGGCGAAGTACCGGCTGCCCCGCCCCGGCCGCTGGGCGCGGAGCGCAACGTGGTCATTAGCATGTGGGACTGGAACACCGATCGAGGATTTGTCCACGACACAATCTCCACCGACAAGCGCAATCCGACGATCAACCCCCACGGGCTCGTCTACAGCATTTCCAGGTTCAGCGCGCCTGAGATGAACATCCTGGATCCGGTACGCCACACCGCGACCGGCGTGACCGTACCGGTCCGCGATCAGGACACCGCCTTTTCCACGCCGCAGCAGGTGACGGCGCCGTCGCCCTACTGGGGCGAGGAAGTCATCTGGTCGAGCAAGCCGAGTCTGCACAACCCGATGATGGACGCCACCGGGCGGGTGTGGCTGACGCACGCGATCCGTGCGAACACCAACCCGGCCTTCTGCAAACAGGGGTCGAGCCATCCGTCGGCGCAGCAGTTCCCTCTCGACCAGAGTGGACGCCACCTCTCACTCTACGATCCGAAGACCAAGCAGTTCACGTTGATAGACACCTGTTTCCAGACGCATCACCTGCAGTTCTCCGAGGACGCGAACAACACGCTCTGGTTCAGCAGCGGCGGAGCCGGCGGCGGCCGGCAGGTTCTGGGCTGGTTCAACACGAAGCTGTACGACCAGACTGGTGATCCGGTGAGAGCGCAGGGTTGGACGCCATTCGTCGTCGATGCCAACGGCAACGGCAGACGGGACGCGTATGTAGAACCCGATCAGCCGATCGATCCCACGAAGGACAAACGCATCCAGGGCGGCAGCTACGGCGTGATTCCAAGCCCCGTCGATGGATCGATCTGGACGGCCGCGCCCGGCGTGCCCGGGGCCATCATTCGGGTGAACCCGGGGCCGGATCCCACGAAGACGGCTCTGGCGGAAATCTACGAGCCGCCGTTCAACAACCCGCAGTCGAAGGTGAGCGCGTACCTCCCGCGCGGGATTGACATCGATCGCAATGGCGTCGTCTGGACGGCCCTGGCGGGCAGCAGCCATCTTGCGAGCTTCGATCGGCGCAAGTGCAAGGTTCTCAACGGTCCGAAGGCGACGGGGCAGCACTGTCCCGAAGGCTGGTCGCTGTACTTGACGCCCGGGCCGAACTTCAAGGGCGTGACCGACGAGTCCAACGCCGACATGCTCTATTACAACTGGGTGGATCAGTTCAACACGCTCGGGCTGGGCCCGAACA
>JBOGIR010000351.1:0-2214 GCA_050742335.1 Vicinamibacterales bacterium
CTCCAGAGAATCCTTGTTGCGCCGGTCACCGCCGCCGACCAAGTGGAGCGAAACGGCACGTTGTCCAACAGCACGGGTTTCCCGGCGGTCACCTTCCCGGCTGGTTTCTCTACGCCGACCGCGTCGGCGCCGCTCGGCGTGCCGGTGGGCGGCGAGCTGCTCGGCCTGGACTATACCGAGGCCCGATTGCTTGCCTACGCCTACGCATTCGAGCAATCGGCCCAGCCTCGCAGGCCACCGAGGAGCACGCCTCCACTTCCAAACGAACCGTAGGTCCGCCGTTCACCGGCCGCGTCAGGTATCCCTCGATTATGGCGAGCCGTATCCACGCGGACAGGAGAGCGCCCTCTACATGCTGAAGGATCTGCTCGACGGCGAGGGTGACTGGTGGCGCGCCTTCAACGAGACGAATCGCGACAGTTTCGGTGCACCGGCCGTGACGAAGGCGGAGTATCCGAAGATGGGGTTCTCGCTTGCGTGGAACGACGAGACGCGCGGAGTGCTGGAGCTCGAAAGCTATGCGGCGACATCCAGCGCGAGCGGTGATGCGACTCGGTTCACGGTTCACAATCTCCCCGACCCGGCTCGCGTGCGTCGCGACGGCCGTGACTACAGCGCCTGGCGCGCAATCGGCTCCGGCTCGATCGAGATCGAGACGACCGTCGGCACCTACGCCTTCGAGATCGTGACGGGCTACTCGGGTCCGGACCGGGCGATCGCCGGAGAGAAGCTCTTCTCGGGAACGCACTCCCTCGCACCGACGGCGCCCGCGGCGACTCGCCCTGGGACAACGATGGCCGCAACGATGGCCGACGTTGCCACGGCAGTCTCGACGCTGGGCGCGCGCGCCGCCGCGTGTCCCTGCTGCGCTCGTCTCGTGTGAAGGACGTCAGCCTCGACCAGCCAAGGACCTGCCCTTGATATCCCGGTGAAGATTGCCCTTGGCTGAAGAGCAGGCGCGACTCCCGCTTCGCGAGAAGGTTCGAAATCGTCTCGAATCGGGAGGCATTGCGTCGACGGTCGCGGCCGAATCCGCGGCGGATTCGTTCAGGACCGGGTGAGCGGGTTCTCCCACTTCAGCCCGTCAAACCGTGCGAAATCGCGATCCGTTGTACAGAGGGTCGCGCCGTGCTCGACGGCAATCGCGGCCAATGCCGCGTCCATGATCAGGGGCCCCGACGTCTGGCCGTGTCGGGTGAGCGCGCGAAGGATTTCCCAATGTCGTTCACCAGGTTCAAGGATACCGGCCACCGGCTGCGCCAGCCAGGCGGCCACCGCCGCCTCGGCCTCGGCCGTCGTCAACGGGCGCTCGAAGACGCGGGGATTCGTCGATATCCGCAGGAAGGCCCAGAGCGAGAGCCAGGCAAAGCGCACGAGCGGCGGTCCCGACAGCGCCGCCTCCAGCCAGTGCTTGCTGGCCTCATGGTCGGCAGCACGCGGGTCGTACGCGTACAGGAGCAGATTTGCGTCGACGAGAATCACCGGGCGAGGGGACCCTCGACGCGCTCGATCAGTTCCGCGATGTTGTCGAGGCTCACGCCCGGACGAAGCGCGCCGAGGTCGCGTGCCGTCACGCGGAAGGGCTCGCGGGCCGAGGTGGCGGGGGGACGCGCCAGCCCACGGCGCAGGATGTCATTCACGACGTCGCGAAACGCCCGCCCGGACCGCCGCGACAGGGATTGCAGCTTCGCCGCCACGTCGTCGTCAAGCGTCAAGGTCGTACGCACACCGTGATGCTATACGGAAAGCATCATGATGTCAAAACGCCCTGCTCACGCGTGCTCTGCCCTATAATCCACGCCACGCCACGCCACGCCTCTCCCACCATGACTCTGGCCGCAGGCGCACGTTTCGGCCTTGGGACACTTGAGGATCGATGATCTCGGGATGTGAGGATGTGAAAGATCGCTGATCGCGATCGGAGCATGTGAGTTGCCACTGACCGCCGGCACGCGTCTCGGGCCCTATGAAATCATTGTAGCCATCGGCGCGGGCGGCCCCGCCTCCGTTCGCGCGTGGGATGCGGCGCGCGAACTACGGCGAGGTCTCGCCGTAGCCCATCAGAGGATTCGATCGTGATCGGCGAAACCCTTGGTCCATATCGAATCCTGGAGAAGCTGGGCGAAGGCGGAATGGGAGAGGTGTACAAGGCCCGCGATAGCCGCCTGGACCGCACGGTGGCCATCAAAGTGCTCCCCGAACACGTCGCCTCCG
>JBOGIR010000352.1:0-3457 GCA_050742335.1 Vicinamibacterales bacterium
GCAACCGCCTTGCGGACCAGCGGAACTGACCGCTCGGACAGTACCAGGCGCACATGTGCAACCCCACATCGAGACCGTCAAGGCGAACCTTGGACGTCCCCGGCGGCTCCGCGACCGACCACGAGAATGGCTAACTTCTGACAAGGATCGTGACCGGTGCGGTCAGACGCGTCGTGACGCGGGCACCCGATCCGACCCTGATTTCCTTGCCGCGCGTCGCGAGCACTACGCCGGTCCCGGCAGCACCACCAATGGCGGCGCCCTTGGCCGCACCACTGCCACCGCCCAGCAGCGCACCGACCGCCGCACCTGCCCCCGCGCCTACGGCAATCTTGGTGGCATCCTCGCCCTTGGTCGCCTCCGCTTCATGGGACAACTGCGCCGTCGAGACATCATAGTGATCACCTAAGTAGTACAGGGAACCGAACCGATAGGCGATGCGCGCACGCCCTTTGACACGTCCGGATCGCTCGACATCGGTGACGACGCCGGCGACCTGGGTGCCAACCGGCAGCACCGGTGCGCCATCCACGGCGACCGCGTCGCGCAGCTCGGCGCGCACCGGGTCCTCTACACGGCTCGTATCGGAGGCCACCGCCGACTGGAGTCGCAGCCGTAACAGGGTGCCTTGCGGCAGCGTCACTTCACGGTACGCGACGCGCGGCGCTGCCGCTGCGGCCGTTTCCGGATCACCGCTCTGTCCCCCACCGCAACCGATGCAGACGCCGGCCGCCGCCATCACGCTCACCCATCTCCTCACGTCGCCTCCTTTGCTCCAGCGAAACTGGGACGTCATGGACACACACAAAATCGTCACCGGCGTACACAATTGGTGCGTGGATCGCGCCGTTCTACAGCGGCTCCGAGCTTCAGTGCCAAAACCTTGCCGCGCGTCGATCGCGTCAAGTGCAGGCGATTGGTCCCCGAGGCCTCGATGTCTCACGTCCAGATCCGAACAAGAGGCGGAGGAGAACCGCATCGGAATCAGGACCGGACTGTCACAGCCTCGCTGACCGCACCGACTCTTGAACATGGCTGGCAGTGTCAGCGAGCCAAAGGCCTCGGTGCGTCGAATCGCGATAGCGGCGGCCGCCATGCTTGCGGCCTCGGTGGCGGTGGCCGTGCCCGTGCGAGGGATCGGCGAGGTCGTTGACGCCACGCCCGAGCTCCAACGAACCTCACCGAGGAGGAGCGCGACAGCATGCTGAGGAAAACTGAGGTTGGGAAATGTTTCGACCGCGAAGGCCGGCGTCAGAAACGCATCGAACCTTGCGCTCGAGAAATTCCATCACCTCAGTTTTCCTCAGTAGCGACGTCCTATCGCTCCACGACCTCAGCGACAGTCCCGCTCGGAGGCGTGCTGACCCCACGACTGAATGAGCTCGTCCACCCGAACGCGAAGAGTCCGAATCACCGGATCGACCATCGATCGAAAGCCACTACGGCGTTACTCGTGAGGAAACCGGCTGGCTGCGGGGGCACGCCAACCGCCGTGACTTGGCGGAGTGGTGGACGGCTCCTGAGAGCCGTTCGCCGGTCCCCGCCTCCGAGCCTGATGCGCCGGCCGATCTCACCGACCAGGCGTGACCCGGCGCCACATCCGGCCATTGCGCGCCTGTTGGCGACCGGCGTTTCACGCCGGCGCGGACCACTTGGCGGCACCGCCGTTCGGCCTACCGCGCCGCATTTCCGAAGCGCCGAGCCTCGGCCGCACCGCGCCGGCCGACCGTCGTCAGAACTGAAGAATGACCACGGTTTTCCCCGCGACCGTCAGAACACCGAAGCGAAGGAACGGCCATCCGCGGTGCGGCGCCACAATGACCGACACGACGCCGCTGCCGCTGTGGCTGTCGCCCGCGACGCTGATCCACTCGCTGCCGCTCATTACGGTCCACGAGCAGCCAGCCGTAGTGGAGACGCTGACCGTCAGCGTCTCCCCGGCGCGGCGCACGAGCGCAACGGGCGCGACGTCATACTGACACTCGGCGCCGCCTCCGCCGCCATCCGCGATGCGGCTGACGCGGCCGTTCAGATCCACGACGTAGATCTCGCCGGCATCGTCTTCGCCGAACGACGAGATGCGGAACGTGGTGTCGAGAAGCAGGCGCTGCTCGCCGCCAGACCAGGTGAATATCTCGCCGGTGCAGTAATCGCCGTAAACGTAGGTGCCAGTCGGCAGGGATCCAATCGTGCCGCGGTAGACGTAGCCGCCCGTGATCGAGCAGCGTCCGCCTGCGTGCGGGTAGTCGAAGGTTGGAAACAAGTAGTTGGCCGGCGTGCAGAGCGCGCGATCGTTGTTCGTACAGGCCGTGCCTTCGTAGATGCGCCAGCCATAGTTGCCGCCGTTGACGATGGGCGTGTTCACTTCTTCGCGCGCGCCCTGGCCGACGTCGGCGACCCACAACTGCGCCGTCGCACGATCGAAGGAGAACCGCCACGGATTCCGCATCCCGTAGGCAAAAATTTCGTCGCGGCCGGCGATGCCGCCAAAAAACGGATTGGAGATCGGGATACCGTACTCCAGCCCGCCGACACGCACATCGACGTCGAGCCGCAGAATCTTGCCCAGCAGGACTTCCTTGTTCTGCGCGTTGTTCGGCGGATCGTTGCCCGAACCGCCGTCGCCGACGCCGATGTACAGATAGCCGTCGGGTCCGAACGCGAGCATGCCGCCGTTATGGTTCGTGTTGGTCGGATGCGGGATGGTCAACAGGATGCGCTCGGCCGCGTCGGCCGCGTCGCGATTGCCTGCAGACGCCTGGTACTCGGCGACGACGATCGCGCCGTCGGCGGCCCGCGTGTAATACACGAAGAAGCGCCGATTGCTCGAATAGAACGGATGGAACGCCAGTCCGAGCAGCCCTTGTTCGCCGCCTGATCGGATCTTCGACCGGATGTCGAGAAACGTCGCCATGCCGCTGCCGCCGATCGGCATGACGCGGATCACGCCGGCCTGCTCCACGATGAAGAGGCGCCGGGTGCCGTCGTGCGCGCCCGCGACGAAGAGCGGGCTGGCGAGACCACTCGCGACCGGGACGAGTTGAACCTGCGCCGCCGCGGGCGCGTGAAACGCCAACACGCCGGCGATGGCCAGGCTCGCGATTCGGCGGTTGCCCGCCCGCGCACGCGCGAGTGCATCCTTCACGTCTCCCTCCTGGGCCGCGACACGAGATCGCCGGCCGATGGCGTGCGCGGGAGCCGTGCACGCGCCCTCCCATTGTAGGAAGAAACACCACCGGCGCTGCAGCCAGATCCCTTTCAGGCCGTGATGACGCGCACAGGAATGATTGCGCACTCACCGACACGAGACAACACCACTGGTTGTCCAACCGCGGGAGATCGGTCTGACGTAAGCTTTCTTCTGCGAAGAGAGGAACATTGGGAATGAATAAAACGACGGTTGCTCGGCTCGGACGCAACGAACCCTGTCGTTGCGGCTCCGGTCGCAAATACAAAC
>JBOGIR010000353.1:0-4886 GCA_050742335.1 Vicinamibacterales bacterium
TCATGACAGCTCCTCTCGACATCGACAGGCTTCGGCACCACATACTACACCTGCTGAACCTGTACAGGTCTGGAACTTGTAAGGATCGGTACGTGGGCCGGGTCCCACGGCGGGTGGGAAGCCTCGAGCCGTGGACCCGGCGGAGCGATCAGGTCGGGGGCCGGGTGCCACGGCGAGTGGGAAGCCTCGAGCCGTGGACCCGGCGGAAGCATCAGGGAGTGGCAGCTCCAGGGCGGTAGCGCCGCTCGAGATTGGCGGCGATCGCCTCCTCGGTGAACCACACGGGCCGCAGCTGATGATTGGCGAACAGTGCGATCTGATCGCGGCTGTGCGGCGATGCGAGATCGGTGGTCTGGCCGTACGCCAGCACCGACCATGCCGTCACCACGGGACGTGTGAAGTGCACCAGGAGCACCCAGGCATCACCGAAACCCGCCAGCGGCTGGTCCGGGGCCGTGTGTCCCGCGATGTGCGTGCCGTCGGCAGCGACATTGAACGTCACGACGCGAAACACGCCGCGCCTGCCCGCCGCGCCGTCGCCCGGAAGATCGAGGTCGCCGAAGCGGAATCGGTGCACGTCTCCCCACGCGACACGCTCGTCGCCGTACTGCCGCCGCACCTCGTCTACGGCGCGTTCGAGCGCCGCAAGCGCGGCGGCCGGACTCGCCAGTCCTCGCGGCGTCGTCATCGGAGCAGCCGGATCCCATGGGATCGCGAACGGCTCCGGTGCCGCGTCTTCGTACAGCGTGAGAAAGCGATCGAACAAGACCGCGCCGCGGCTTCGAGCCGCAGCCTCCCGATCCCATGCCGCAAGTGCGTCTGCCCCTGCGCGAAGCGCCTCGGACGGCGATGCCACCGACTCGGCCGCCTTCACCACGTCGGGCAGCAGCAGGTCCGCCACGCGCATCCGGCTCGAGAACTTCAGCCGTTTCACATCGTCCGGCGACAGCCTTGGCGCCGCGTCCACTGCCTCGAGCACGACCTGGGCGCGCAGCGACAGCTCTCCCTGTTCGATATACGGCGGATAGCGAGATGGATCGATGGCGTCGCGCAACGACGTCCACCAGGGCGGGTTGTTGGCGTTCTGCACGTAGCCGCCCGCGGGGTTGAGCAGCGACGGCAGGTCGCGCAGCCGGTGGACGCCCTTCCAGAAGAGGCGCCCGGTGTCGCCGGGCACGTCGAGGCTGTAATCGATTGACGCGTCAGGCCGGCGAGGCAGCCGCGCGTTCCATACGTACAGAATGTTGCCGTCGATGTCGGCGTAGGTGTAATTGGACGTCACCCCCAGGCCGCGTCCGAGGATGTTTCGGAATGCGTAGAGCGACTCCGCATGCATCAGCTCGAAGAACCCCTCGTACTGACGCAACCACTCCACGTTGACGGATCGAACCACGAACACGCGGTCCTCAGTTCGGTAGATCACGGGCCCCAGGGTTGTTTCCTCGTACTCGCGCTCCTCGGCGACGAGAGAACCGTCTGCCTGCTTCACCTCGACCGCCACGCGACGCCGTTCGATCGGACGCGCGCGGCCGTTGTGCACGAATGCATCCGTCCGCCCGGTTGCGAGCGGCAACGCATAGATATCCTGGAGATCGGGCCCGTTGTTGGTCTGGACGTAACCCAGTCGATCGTTGAAGCCGGCGCGCAGCACGGGGATGCCGACGAGGGTCGAGCCGTAGAAGTTCAGGCGGTCCCGCACCGTCACGTGCGCTTCCCAGTACAGCGACGACCAGCCGAGGTGCGGATTGCCGAGCAGGATCGGACGGCCGGACGTAGTCTTCGTGCCCGCCAGCGCCACAGCGTTCGAGCCCGGTTCGTCGCCGGTTCCCTGAACTTCTGGATCAATCGCCTCCGGCAGCACCTCGAGCGGAGACGCGGTCGGATACTTCTCGACAAGACGTGAAGGCGGCCGCAGCGCCGCGAGGATGCCGAACATGCGGCTGTACGCCAGCGGGTCGGACGGCTCGACCGTGGGCATCCACGGCGGAAGCTGCTCGCGGTGGGTCGTCACGTATCGGTTGATCCCATCCGCGAATCCCTGCAGCCAGCGGCGGAAGCGCCGGCCCGTCTGTTCGGCCAGCGCGCGCCGCGCCGCCGCCCGATTGTCGAGACGGCGCATCGCAAGGTCGGCTTCGACATCGCCAGCCCCGAAGTGCCGGGCCGCCTCGCCGCGCGCCTGAAGATACCGCCGGCCGATTTCGGCCGCGTGGTCTTCGGCCATCGCATAGCCGAAGGCGAAGCCCGCCGCTTCTTCATCCTCCGCGAGGATATGCGGCACACCGAATGTGTCGCGCCGGATCTCGACACGGTCGGCGGCCGCCCGCTGGCCGTGCAACGGCGCACTGCTCCAGAGCAGCGTAGCCGCGGCCGCAAGCGCCCCTGCAAGGACGGCCTGGGATTGGACCGCTATACGGCCCCCAACGCGAATCTTGTACCCGTTGTGAATCCGTATAGCGGTCCTCGGCGCGCAGAGCGCGCCAAGAAGACGCTGCCAACCAGCCAAGGGTATTCTCCAAGGGGATATCAAGGGCACGCCCTTGGCTGGTTACGAGCGCTGCCGGACACGGTCCGCTCCGGGGCGGGTGCAGTCCGGCTTCCGGATCGCGTCTGCGACACGGCCTGTCATCGAGGGTCCAGGATCAGTTGGTTGATCGTGGACGGGCGACGTTACGCCGAACATTCCGGTTGACCCAATTCAGCATGACGTCGGCAATCTCGAGGTTTCTCTTGTCCAGCATCATCATGTGCGTCACGCCGAGCATACCCATCTCGTCCAGCTTCAGATAGTCAGCCCTGGCAGTTCCGAACTTCGCCGCTCGACGCGCAGTGATGGCGCTCACGGTGTCCTGGCATACTGTGCTTGTCTGCGTATAGTCTCCCTTGAGAGCCATGTAAGGAATGTTGTCGAAGTCCGCTGCCGTCAGGCCGCTGTTCGGAAGCGAGCACGATCCCTCGATCGTTATCAATCCCTTCAGCAAGTCCAGATGACCTCGTTCCTTCAGGATGCGCGTCATGTGATGACCCATGATTCCCGATTGTGAGTGGGTCGCCACGATCGCTCCACCAAGCCGCTCCACCAGCGTTGCGAGATTCTGAGGCGTCCACGTATTCGCCGGTGAGAGCGTCGCCGGATCGCAGGTGTCGCAGGTGGAGCCCGGCAACGTCGCTTCACCATTCGGCACCAACTGCTTGTAGTACTCGAGCGCGTAGGTGTCAGTGGCGCCCGCGGGCGCCGGTCCGATGGCTCCCGTACGAACGATGACATTCGGGTCAACGGCCGCCAGGGGAAAGAGAGGGGCGACATGACGGAATGCATCGGGATTGGGGTTGGGATCGGCTGGATCCCCATGTGGAATCAGCTTCCCGGTCAGGATCGTCGAGCCCGCAGGGACCAGGTGACCGAACCAGTTGGTCCAGGCGCCGTCGTCGGTGATTCTGGCAATGCCCGGAATCAAATCCTTCCCGCCCTTGACGTCGCCGCTGTCGATTCTGGCCTCGCCCTCGTGAATCACCGACTCGTCGAAACCGGACCGTCCACGTCCCGACTGATCCACGACGTATGTCGAAACCCCCTTCCTGACGAAATACGGATACCAGCCTTCGCGCCCATCCGGCGTCGATTCCAAACACGCCGCTGTATGGCTGGACCCATGCACCATGATGACCGGCCATCCCACACCATTCTTCTTGGCGGGAATCTGAAATTGGACGTACATCTGACCAATGGTGATCTGGTGAGGAACGGGCGCAGCTGGCACCGCGGGGTTGGCACCAGGTGCCGGAACCGCAGGGACCGGCGCGTGGTCGGTGATTTTCGCCACGCCACCGATGAAGAAGCTGCCCTGATCCTCGATGACGAGCGGTCCGGTGAGAAACTTCTTCGGCGTCTGACCGGTCTGCCCTGTAACCGTCGCAGCCATTGCGACACACAGAACGACTGAAACGAGATTGCGCCTGACCTGGGGATTCACGCCGGGGTCGCGTCTCATAGTCCCTCCTCAACGCAGTCACAGGTTTGGGATTGGAACGCCCAGAATCGACAGCGAGTGTAGCCAAGAGCGGACCCGCCATTCGATGCTGCAAGCAGTTCACGCCTGCAGTCGGCAGCTTCAGCGGCGTGATTCGGCCGCGACGGCGGGGTACACGCGCCGTCGAACGACGAGCGGGCCTAGAGTGCTCGACGCTACCGGGTCTTCGCGAGCACGAGCGCGACGACGCCGCCAGCGATTCCACCGCGCACGAGTTCGAGCACCGGGTCGACGACGGTCCTGGTCAAGTTCTGTATGTTCGTGATCCCATACAGGATGAAGTCCACTGTGAACCAGAGGAGGAAGCCGACGACCGCCCCGATCGTGGCGCCCGATCCGATCGAGGCACCAGCCCGGCTCCCGATCGCGAGGGTAACGAGCGCGCCATACGACAGGGACCCCAGGGCAACGGCCCAGACGAGCTGTGGCACTCGATCCACGCCTGTCGCCGACCCGGCGTTCGCGGCGTAGAAGCTTGCGAAAGCCATGTCGAAAATCAGGTACCCGACCGCAAACAAGACAACGCCGCCGACGAGGGTTCCCATCACGAGTCGCTTTGCGTCCATCTGGCCCTCCTCTAGAAAGACGAGAACTCACACGCGACCACGCGCGACCGTCAGAACCGCCGGTAGTGTGGTTAACCTTTTCGAGCGGGCCAATCCTAGCACGACAGTAGCGCGTCAAGGCACCGACATCGGCTGCGATGGCGTGATGCAATTGGCGCGTCCGTTGGCTGCAACCCCACATGATCAGGGCGATCACCCATGCCCGGAGAAACTCTCTCTCTTCGGCGCCGCGCCCGATGCACGAATAATACGGGAGCCAGAAGCTAAGACCGACACGGCACTGGAGGCATCG
>JBOGIR010000354.1:0-10162 GCA_050742335.1 Vicinamibacterales bacterium
GTTCACAGTAGGCGGTAGGCAGTAGGCAGTAGGCAGCAGGCAGTGGACAGTGGGCAGCAGGGCCGTGACGCAACTACTGCCTACCGCCTACTGCTTACTGCCTACTACGGATACAGTCGATACAACATTCTCGGGTACGGAATCGTCTCGCGCACGTGCTCGAGGCCGCAGATCCACGACACGCAGCGCTCGATGCCCATGCCGAACCCGCCGTGCGGCACGGTGCCGTACCGGCGCAGATCGAGGTACCACTCGAACGCGTCCTGGGGCAGATTGTGGGCGCTGATACGCTGCTGCAGGCGCTCGAGGTCGTCCTCGCGCTGACCGCCGCCGACGATCTCGCCGTACCCCTCGGGCGCGAGCACATCCACGCACAGCGCCTTGTCCGGCTGCTGCGGGTCGGTCTTCATGTAGAACGCCTTGACGGCGGCCGGGTAGTGGGTGACGCACACCGGCCGATCGAAGTGCTCCGACAGCACCGTTTCGTCACCACCGCCAAGGTCCGATCCGTACTCGAACGGCTGTCCCTTCTCCCGCAGCAGCGCCGCCGCTTCGTCGTAGGTAATCCGCGGAAACGGCGCGACGACCCTTTCGAGCGTCGAGGTGTCGCGCTCGAGCAGGTGCAGCTCGGCGCGGCGCTTGTCGAGCACGCGTCCGACGACGCTCGCAATCAATCCTTCGGCGAGCTGGATCACGTCGTTGAGATCAGCGTAGGCCACCTCGGGCTCGACCATCCAGAACTCGGTCAGGTGGCGGCGGGTCTTCGACTTTTCGGCGCGGAACGTCGGCCCGAAGCAGTACACCTTGCCGAGCGCCATGGCGTTCGCCTCGTTGTAGAGCTGTCCGCTCTGCGTCAGATACGCGGTCGTGTCCTCGAAGTACTGCACGGGAAACAGCGTGGTGGTCCCTTCGCAGGCGGCGGGCGTGAAGATCGGCGTGTCGCACAGGATGAACCCTTGACTGTTGAAGAAATCACGGACCGCGTCGATCGTCTCGTGCCGGACGCGAAGGATGGCCGTCTGTCGCTCGGATCGGATCCAGAGGTGACGGTGGTCCAGGAGGTAGTCGACGCCATGTTCCTTGGGCGTGATCGGGTACTCGTGCGAGGCTCCGTGGACCTCGACGCCCGTCACGTCGACCTCGTATCCGCCCTTGGCGCGCGTATCCGCCCTCACCGTGCCGGTGACCGACAGCGAGGTTTCCTGCGAGAGATGATCGGCCCGCGTAAATGCCTCGTCACCGACAGCCGCCTTCGACATCACGGCCTGAATGAAGCCGGTGCCGTCGCGGACGATCAGAAAGTGGATTTTCCCGCTGGAGCGGCGGTTGTGCAGCCAGCCGTCAATGGTGACCTGCTGGCCGACATACGTGGAGATGTCGGAGATGTGCGCGCGCATATCAGAAGGTGACAAGCGTCGTCTCGAGCCGCTGGCGTGCGGCCGCCGATCGCTTCAACACGTCCATTGGGTCGCCGCTGTCGGCGACTTCCAGCATGAGCACGCCGTCATAGCCAATCTTCTGAGTCGCCATCATGGCGCCCGCCCAGTCAATCGTCCCCGCGAACGGCACCAGGTGCTCGTCGTCGCGGCCCCTGTTGTCGTGCACGTGGGTCGTCCACACGTGGCCCGAGACTGTCTCGATCGCTTCGGCCAGGTCGCCCATCAGGTGCGCGTGCCCGTAGTCGAGACAGACGCCGACGTCGAGGCCGTCGAGCTGGTCCTCGATCAGTCGGACGAGCGTCTCGGGTCTCGACAGGGGGTTCGGGATCACCTCGACGGCGACCCGGACGCCCGACTCGGCGGCCAGCGCCACCGTCTCTTCCAGGCTTCGGCGCGCGGCATCTGGGTCGTTGTCGTCTGCCGCCATCGGCGCGCCGGACGGTATCCCCAGGTGCACGACGAGAAAACGATAGGGAATGCGTCGTGCCAGGGCAAGCGCGGCACGTGTCTCAGCGAGCGCGGCCGCGCGACGGTGTTCGTCGCCGGCGGCGTTCGACAACGGTCCAACCCATTGGCCGCGCGTGAGGCCCTCGAAGATCGGCGCGTGCATGGAATGGAACGTGAGACGCGTGTCCGACAGCCACTCGGCGAGCCGCCCGATCGCCGCCTCGTCTTTGTAGTCGAAATGAGAACGCGTCGCGAAGACCTCGACCGCCTCGAACCCGTGCGCCGCGATATCGACGAGATGCTCGCGCGTCAGCCGCGAGTGATGGAACAGGTGTGTCGACACCCCAAAATGATGCTCAGCCAAAACACCCCATGTTAACAGGACCGCGCCCACTGCCTACCGCTTACTGCCTACTGCCTACCGCAATTCGTCGAGATGTTCGGCGAGCAGATCGCGGAGACGGCTGAATCGTGCGTACCGAGTCAGGTTCGCGCGAGCGTAGCTGAGCGTCCGCGGAATGTACTGAATGTAGACGGGGTTGCCGCGCGATGTGGTCTGAAACCCGAAGGTCCCCAAGGCCTTCAGGTTGCGCTGGAGCGCCATCAGGTCGAACCGGCGCCTGAAATCTTCATCGTCAGCGGCGGATGCGCCGCGCCGGGCCAGAAAGAAGGCGACGAGCGCCTCGACCTGCCGCTCGCTGAAGTCGACGTAGGAGTCGCGCAGCAGCGACGCGAGGTCGTAGGTGTCCGGTCCCATGCGCGCGTCCTGAAAATCGATGATGTACAGCCGCTCGCGGTGCAGCATCAGGTTGCGGCTGTGGTAGTCGCGATGACAAAGTACGCGTGGCTCGGCCGCCAGCTCCCCGGTAATCACCGCGTACTCCCGTGCCAGCGCCTCCCGCGTGCCGCCCGTCAGCGTTGCGCCGCGGTACGCCTCGACAAAATGCTTCGTGAAGAACTGCAGCTCCCATGTGAGCTTCTCGACGTCGAACGCGACGCCGTACGGCGTGTACTGCGGCGACGCCAGCTCGCGGCCGCGCTGCTGAATGGACGTGATGAGGGTGACGGCTTCCCGGTACAGCGCGGCATGCTCGGCCGCAGGGGCGGCGCCGACATGCGCCTGCAGCGTGACGTCACCGAGATCCTCGAGCGCGATGATCCCCAGCTCCCTGGAGTGATCCAGGATCTGCGGCACCGGCACCGGCATCGCGCTCAGCAGCCGGGCGACGTTGACGAACGGCAGCGCGTCGAAATCAATGGGGCCCGGATGGACGGCGAGCACCTGGGGGGGCGCGTCGCGAAACAGGACGCGGAAATATCTGCGATCCGACGCGTCGCCGGTGAGCGGCACCACCTTCGTGTCGAGGCTCCGCCGGCCCGATCGTTCGAGGAATTGTCCAATACGCGTACGCGTATCGAGGTCGTCGGTTCGTCTGGGTTCAGGAATCATCTCGTGAACGTCGGGCGCACGGCTCAGATCGCGCCGACCGCCAGTCCGTCAATCACCTTCTCGTTCGGGGCGAGATCGGCATCTGCACGCCGCAGCGTGGCGCCAGTCCAGGACGTGTGCGCGGGCACACGCACGCCATCCGTGACGATGCACTGTCGCAGCGACGATCCCGTCTCGACCTCCACATCGTCCCACAGGATTGAGTCCTCGACGCGCGCGGCCGCGTCGATGCGCGTGCGCGCGCCGTACGCCGGCGCACCGGACTCCCGGCTCGCGACGAGCAGCGAGGTGCGCAGGTAGTCGTCCGGTGTGCCGATATCGAAGAACTCCGCGCCGCAGACGTGCACGCGTACCGACCCCCGCCGCGTGGCGATCAGCGCGGGGTAGATGCCGGACACCGATTCGGCCGGCACGCCCGGCGACACCGGCGCGAACGCCTGCGCCTCCACCACCTGGACACCGACGAAGTGGTACGCAGGCTCGGTCGACCCGCGTGTCGTGAAGCCGGTGACGACGCCGCCTGCTTCGACCCGCACCCCGCCGTACTTGGCGCTATCCGCCTGCGACACGACGGCCATCGTGACGAGCGCACCCGACCGTCGATGGTCAGCCAGCAGGGCCGCCATGTCGACGTCGGTCAGCGTGTCGCCGTTCACGACAAAAAACGTAGGGGCGTCAAGGAGCGGCAGCGCCAGCCGTGGTCCGCCCGCGGAGCCCAGGATCGGCACCTCCCACGAGTACCGGACACGGACGTCGAGATCGCCGCCGTCGCCAACCACCTGGGTGATGGTGTGCGGAAGATGATGAAGGTTGAGCACAACGTCTCGGACATCCGATGCACGCAGCGTGCGCAGGATCCGTCGGATGATCGGATCGCCGGCGATCGGCATGGCGGCTTTGGCGCGAATGAAGGAAAGGGGACGGAGGCGGGTGGCGAGCCCTGCCGTCAGGACCAGCGCCGGAATCATTCTTCCTGGAACACCATGTTCGTGCCGTTGAACCCGTGCTCGTGACGGTGTTCCATGAACAGACGACGGTAGGAATCGAGGATGAAGTCGTCTGGTGTACGGCCCAGGGCGTGCGTCATGAGCTGGATGCCTTCCTCACTGCCTTCGATTTCGACGAAGGTCCCGACCGGCGTCTCGTCCAGCGCGATGGTGACATCCTCGGCGGCGTATTCCTCGCGGTATTTCTCGTACCGAAACGACACGTGCAGCCCCAGTTGCTCGAACACACGCCGCAGGATCTCGCCGTCGCCGATGACCGTCTCGTACTCCTCCCGAATCTTCATCCGGCCCGGCTGCACCGGACCCTTGAACGTCAGCAGGCTCTTGCCGGGCTCGGTGCGAATGCGCAGGACGCACTGTTGACGCCGCAGTGCTTCGTCTTCGGTGTCGAGCAGCGTGTCTTCCTGAAGGCGGCGGGAGCGCAGGGGCGTGGCGCCCGCCGCGAGAATGGCTGAACGGGCGTCCTCAGGACTGTCGAATCGAAGCTTGACTTCGCGCTCGACCATCAGCGTCACAGGCAGCCTCCCGGAAGGGTCCCTTTTATCACAAATGAAAAAGGCCTCAGGGCCTGAACAGCCCTGAGGCCTGGGGAACCGCTGTGAGGGGGTCCTAGTCCTTCGTCACCGCCACGAACGTTTCCTGCCCGTTGCGGAGCACGCGGAGGAACGCGGTCCCGCCCGACGGGACCCGGCCAAGCTCCCGGCTGGCGTCGCTGGCGCTCGAGACGTCTGCCCGTCCGACGCGGACGATCACGTCGCCTTCGGCCAGACCCGCGCGTGCCGCCGCACTGCCCGGCTCCACGCCGAGAATCACCGCGCCCGATGTGTTGCGATTGAGGCGCAGTCGTTGTGCAACCTCCGGCGTGATGTTGCCGATCGTGATGCCGAAGCCGCTCGTCGTCTCCTGCGGGCCGCCGCTGCCGGGGCCGTTGTCCGCGCGCTGGGACGCGCTCTCGGCCTCGAGGTCGAGCTCCTCGACTGTCACGTTGACCGTCCGTTCCTGCCGGTCCCGGACCACGCGCACCGGGACCGTCGTTCCCGGCTTGGTGGCAGTGACCATCGCCACGAGCTCGTCACGGTTTCGAATCGGCTTGCCGTTGTAGGCGATAACGACGTCGCCCGGTTCCATGCCCGCTTTCGCCGCCGCACCTCCAGGCGCGATGTTGAGCACCACGGCGCCGTTGCGATCCTTCAGCCCGAACTCGTCGACCGCGTCCGCAGGGATGGGACCGATGCCGACGCCGATGCGTCCGCGCGTGATCTTACCCGCGCGAAGCTGCGGCAGCAGCTCACGGACGACATTGATGGGCATCGCGAAGCCGACGCCGACGTTGCCCGGCCGCCCTTCGCTGATGATCGCGGTGTTGATGCCGACGACTTCGCCGCGCAGGTTCAACAGCGGGCCGCCCGAGTTTCCAGGGTTGATGGCGGCGTCGGTCTGAAGCACCTGGGCATAGCGCGACGCCGCCACCGGGAAGGAGCGCTCGATCGCGCTGATGACGCCGACGGTCACCGTGTGCGAAAGGCCGAACGGGTTCCCGATGGCCACCACCCAGTCGCCGGGGAAGATCTGGCCCGAATCGCCGAACTTCACTTCGGGCAGGGCATGGTCGGGCTTCTCGGTCAGCTCGAGGAGCGCGCTGTCGGTCAGCGGATCGCGGCCGATCACGCGCGCGTCGTATTCCTGGCCGTCGTCTTCACCATAGAGCGCGACGCGGATCCGCGTGGCGCCCTCGACGACGTGGTTGTTCGTCAGGATGAAGCCAGCCTTGTCGATGATGAAGCCGGTGCCGGCCGCCTGCACCACCTGTTCGCGCGGCTGAGGCGGCTGCTGACGGGGCTGACCGGGCTGACCGGGCTGACGGGGCTGACCGGGCTGACCGGGCTGACCGGGCTGGGGTTGTCCGAAGAAACGCTCGAACAGGTCACCGCCGCCGCCGAAGAAATCGCTCAGGTCCTGCGCGCGTTGCCGCGACTCCGTCCTGATGTTGACCACAGCAGGGGAGACCGTCTTGGCGATGTCGCGGAAGGTCGTCGCCGTCAACGGCCCGTTGATGGGCGCACTGTTCATCGGCGGCGTGCTGGTCTGGGCGGCCGATGGGGCCGACATGCCGAACCGGGACGCCACCACCATGCCGACGGCCAGCGACGAAATCGCGATCAGCAGGGCGTAAAAGAAGGTGATTGTGCGGTGTGCCATGAACTCCTCGCAAAGAACGATATTTACGAATCTACGTATTTTCGAATTTACGGATTGCAGCGTAGAAATTCGTCAATCCGTAGATTCATCAATTCGTCAATGTCCTAACGTCATTATCTCCATCTGGCGCGGTCCCGTCACCATGGCGTCGTGCTCCCCCTGGAACATGTTGATTTCGGTGCGGACGCCGAACGTATCGAAATACAGGCCCGGTTCGATGGTGAAGCCGGCGCCGGGCCGCACCCGCCGATCGTCGTGTGTTTCGTAATCGTCGAGGTGCACGCCGTTGCCGTGCACGGTCTCACCCAAACTGTGCCCGGTTCGGTGCAGAATGTGCTCGGCATACCCGGCGTGTTCCAGCACGTCGCGCGCCGCACGGTCGATCTGCCATCCCCGCAAGTCTCCACCCGTGCGGGCCGCCTGCTCCACCAGCGCCACGGCGGCGTCCCGTGCCTCGACCACGGCGCGAAACGCCCGGGCCGGCTCGGCGGGAACCGTGCGTCCTGTCACGCCAACCCAGGTGATGTCAGCAAACACCGCGCCCGGTTCCCTGAGCTTGCCCCACAGATCGAGCAGCAGGACCTCGTCGGCGACAATCGGCTTCGTCTCGGCCGCTGTCGGCAAGTAGTGAGGGTTCCCTGCATTGGCGCCGATTGCGACGACCGGCGGCGAATCGCTGACGAGTCCCTCCTCGGTGAACCAGCCCACCATCTGTTGCTGCACGTCGTACTCGGTGAGCCGCTGTCCGCCGCGCAGCGCCGCTGCCACCGCTGCGAACGCCCGATCCTTGATGCGGTACAGCGCCGCGGAGGCGGCACGGTGCGATGCGAGCTGGGCCTGATCCCAGGCGGCCTCGAACTGCTGAACCAGATCGCCCGACGACACGATCTCGACGCCGCGCCGGCGGACGGTCTCCGCCGTGCCTGCATCCACGCGCGACAGATACGGGATCGCGCAGTCGGGTGAATACTCCATGGCGATGCGCGCCACGCCATTCAGCAACTGCGTGAGCCCGGCTTCGAGTTGCCGCCGTCCCGCGTAGATCGTCTTGCTGCCCGGCAGGTCGTCCAGATTGTGCCGCTCGATCGCGTGCACGAGCCCCCGCGGCTCGCCCTCGGCCGGAATCAGGTAGAACCATCGACGCGTCGTCATGTGCGACCCGTTCGTGAGGCCCGCGAGCCTCGCGGCAATCGGGTTCGATCCGTGGAAGTCGTAGAGCAGCCACCCGTCCAGGCGCTCGGTACGAAGCACACGTTGCACGGCGGCCACATCGAGCGCCATGATGTCACCTTACCATCTCTGACGCACGGGCTGGCCCGAAAGTCGGCCGCCCGCCCGGCCCGGAGGCCTCGTATAATCGGGGCTGATCGGAGTGGTCATGACGATCCGCATTCTGGCTGCGCTTCTAGTGGCTGTGCTGTCGGCAGCCCTTGCGGCTGCTCAGCAGGCGCCGGCACCGGCCCCCTCGCAGGAACCACCGCCCCCGCAGGAACCGCCGCCGGTCACCTTCCGCGTCGAGATCAATTACGTTGAGGTGGACGCCGTGGTCACCGACGCGCAGGGGCGCGTCGCCACCGACCTCACGCAGGCCGACTTCGAGGTGCTCGAGGACGGCCGGCCGCAGAAGGTGGCCGCCTTCTCCCTGGTGAACCTGCCGATCGAGCGCGCGGTGCGTCCGCTCTTTCTCGGCGCACCCGTCGAGTCCGACGTGCAGGGCAATACGGTGGCGGAAGGCCGCATCTACATGATCGTCCTGGACGACCTCCACACCAGCTTCACGAACACCCCGCGCGTGAGACGATTTCTGCGCGAGTTCCTCGAGCGGAACTTCGGCACCAACGATCTCGCCGCCATCGTCTACACGGGCGGACGTGCCGTGGCCGGACAGGAGTTCACCAACAGCCGGCGCCTGCTGCTCGAGGCGATCGACAGGTTCGCGGGCCGCCAGCTGCGATCGGAAGCGCTCGAGATCAACGACAGGCTGGCCCTGCGCGACCCCGATGAGCGAACCTTGAGGCTGATGGACCCGCTCGAGATGGAACGCGCGTACAACGCGCGGTCGTCGCTGACCTCCATCAGGGATCTGGCGGCGTTCATGGAAGGCATCCGCGGCCGCCGAAAGGCGATGCTGCTCGTCAGCGAAGGGATCAGCTACAACATCTACGACATGTTCAACAACACGTCCGCTGGCATCATCCTGCAGCAGGCCAACGACGCCGTGGCCGCCGCGACGCGCGCCAACGTGGCGATCTATGCGATCGACCCGCGCGGGCTGTCCGCGTTCGAGGAAGGGATCGAGGCGTCGGGCACGCCCTCCGGCATCACCCCGTCCCAGTTTTCCGTGACCGGCAGCCTCCTCGACTCACTGCGCCTATCGCAGCAGAGCCTGCAGGTGCTGGCCAATGAGACGGGTGGGTTTGCCGCGATCAACCGGAACGATTTCGCCGGCACGTTCGAGCGCGTGGTCCGCGAGAACAGCGTGTACTACATGCTTGGGTACTATCCGACCAACGAGCGCCGCGACGGCCGATTTCGGCGCATCGAGGTGCGCGTGAAGCGCCCGGGCCTGCAGGTGCGGTCGAGGCGCGGGTACGTCGCGCCGCGCGGTCGTCCGCCCAATACCCGCGCGACGGCGGCCGCCAACCCACTCGACGCCGCCGTCGGCACGGCACTCAACAGTCCCATACCGACCACCGGCATTTCCCTGAGCGTCACCGCGGCCGCGTTCAAGGGGGCGGCACCGAACGCCTCGGTGGCGCTCGCAGTGGAGATGCGTGCGGACGGGTTCAGGTTTGCCGAGAAGAACGGCATGTTCGTCGATCGCGTCCAGGTGGCGTTTTCTTCTGTCGATGCGAAAGGCGCCATCCGTCCCGGTCAGAAGCATGTGCTCACGATGGAGATGGGCGCCGCCACGGCCGCCCTCGCACGCGAGCGCGGCTTTCGTGTGGTGTCGGAGGCTGCTCTCCCTCCAGGTCGGTACCAGCTGCGCGTGGCCGCCGCCGAAGAAGGCGCGAATCGCTCTGGCAGTGCGTTCTATGACCTCGAGGTGCCTGACTTCCAGAAGGCGGGCTTCTCGATGGGTGGTATCGCCTTGACGTCGGCGGGCGCCGCGCGAACGCCCACCGTGAAAGCGGCCGATCCGCTCGGCGATCTCTTGCCGGGACCGCCGGCGACCCTTCGTGAGTTCGAGGCGAACGATCAGATCGCGCTGTTCACGGAGTTCTACGAGAACGCCCCGAACGCGCCGCCCCATACCATCGATCTTGGAACGACGGTGCGGGCCGAGGATGGCCGTGTCGTGTTCGAGAATCGCGAGCAGCGGTCGTCCACCGATCTCCAGGGCAAGAGCGGGGGCTACGGGTACGCGGTCAGGTTCCCGCTCACCGAGTTCGCGCCCGGCACCTACGTGATACGGGTGGAGGGGCGCACACGTGCCGGCGGCGCCGACGCGCCCGTCGGCCGCGACGTGCTGATCCGTGTTCGCTGATGAGGGCAGCACAACGCGGCTCGCACAACGCTTGACACAACGTGGTGCACGTGATTAAACCGCGCTCAAGGCGCGGCGGTCGCGGCGGCTGAAGCCGCCGCGCTACAAACACCTGTAGCGCGCAGGCTTCAGC
>JBOGIR010000355.1:0-38852 GCA_050742335.1 Vicinamibacterales bacterium
CCATCCCCGTGCTCATCGACTCGCGTTACGCGCTGACCCGCTATTCTCGGCTGACGGCGTGCACGCCGAACGAATCAGAAGTGGAGCAGGTGCTCGGCATCGAGATCGACGACAGGCCTCGCGTGCTCGAACGAGCCGGGCGAACGCTTCTCGAGCGCACCAGAATGGAGGCGGTGCTCATCACGCGCGGCAGCCGCGGCATGGCGCTCTTCGTGGCCGGCGCGCCCACGGTCCACGTCCCGATTTTCGGCACTGATTCCATTGTCGATGTGACCGGCGCGGGCGACACGGTCGTCTCGACGGTGGCGCTGACGCTGGCAGCCGGAGGCAGCTTCGAGGCGGCCGCGCAACTGGCGAACTACGCGGGCGGCCTCGTGGTGATGAAGCGCGGCACGGCCACCGTCGGCGGCGACGAGCTGCGGGCGGTGCTCGCGGATCGCACAGGCGGGCCTCCGGGTCTACGGAAGAGTAGGACACGTGGGTGAGGTCCTTCAGCGCGAGGCACTCCTGCGCCGCGTCGCCGCCGATCGCGCTGCGGGTCGCACGATTGCCTTCGCCAACGGGTGCTTCGACCTGCTCCACGTGGGGCACATCCGCTATGTCGACGCTGCCGCGAAGGAAGCCGACCGGCTCGTTGTCGCCGTCAACGATGACGCGTCGGTGCAACGCCTGAAGGGCGCGGGACGCCCGATCCTCCCCGCAGCCGATCGCGCCGAACTCGTCGCCGCGCTCCGCCCGGTGGACTACGTCATCATCTTTCCCGAGCCGACCGTCGGGCCGTTGCTCGATGCGATCAGGCCCGACGTGCACTGCAAAGGGACCGACTACACCCTCGACACCGTCCCCGAGCGCGACATCGTCAAGGCGTACGGCGGCCGTATCGCGATCGTGGGCGACCCGAAGGATCACTCCACGCGCGACCTGCTCGCGCGAGTCCGTGAATAAATTCCTCATCATCCGTCTCGGCTCGCTTGGCGACGTCATCCACGGCATTCCCGCCGCCGCTGCGCTGCGGCGCACCCATCCACACGCGCGCATCGACTGGGTTGTCGATCCGCGTTACCTGGAGCTGCTGCATCTCGTCGAATGCGTGGACGACCGCGTGCCGTTCGACCCACGCCATCTGATGCGCGGACGCGCGAGCGCATGGGCGACGGTGCGGGAGTTGCGGCGGTCGCGCTACGACGCGGTGATCGACCTGCAGGGATTGCTGAAGTCCGCGATCCTGTCGCGTTTGGTGGGCGCCAGGCGGACGATTGGGTTTCCCCGACGGCATCTCCGCGAGCCGATCGCACGGCTGTTCTACACCGACGCTCCGGACCCGGGCGCGGCCCAGCACGTCATCGACAAGAACCTGGCGCTCGTCGGGGCGCTCGGCGTGGCAGATCGGACTGTGCGGTTTCCGGTCTCGATTCCGCGCACACCCGCAGTGGCCCTGGCGAAGGAGCGCATGGGCGGCGGTGAGTACGCGATGGTCAATCCGGGCGCGGCGTGGCCGAACAAGCGCTGGCCACCCGACAGGTTTGGCGCCATTGCGGCGTCGATCCGTCGCGACTTCGGGCTGCGCTCGCTCGTCCTGTGGGGGCCGGGAGAAGAGTCGCTGGCGAATGCAATCGTTGCCACGTCACAGGGGGCGGCCGTCGCTGCGCCGCAGACCACGATCGCCGATCTCGTCGGTATCGCGCGTGCCGCGCGCGTCATGGTCTCAGGCGACACCGGACCGCTGCACGTTGCCTGTGCAGTCGGGACGCCGGTCGTCGCCTTGTTCGGGCCCACGTTTCCCGAACGCAACGGTCCTTGGTCGCCCCGCGACGTGGTCGTCTCGCGTGTCGCGCAGTGCTCGTGCTACTACGAGCGACGGTGTCGCAAGGACGTGGCGTGCATCAACGACATCAGCATCGATGAGGTTCGCGACGCCGTTCGCCGGTGTCTCATCGCGCATGGCTGATAGGGCGAACAGCGTCGTCCGCACGCTCGCACGCCGGCGTGTCCCCCTCGGCTTTGCGGCAGCGGTCGTGACGCTCGTGCTGGCGACGCCGACGTGGATCGCGTGGGGCATGGGGCTCGGTGTCGCCCTGGCCGGCGAGTGCATTCGCATCTGGGCGGCGGGTCATCTCGAGAAGGGGCGCGAAGTCACGCGGTCCGGACCATATCGGTTTACAGGGCACCCGCTCTACGTCGGCTCGACGGTGATTGCCGGCGGCATCGCCATGGCGGCGCGAAGTCCCGTGGTGGCGATCATGATCGCCATCTACATGGGGTTGACGATTGCGGCCGCCATTCGCACCGAGGAAGCGGAATTGCGGCAGGCGTTCGGATCGAGGTACGAGGACTACCAGGCGTCGCGAGATGCGCCGCCGCGCCGCCGCTTCAGCGTCGCGCGCGCGCGCCGCAACCGCGAGTATCGATCGATCGCGGGGCTGGCTGCCGGATTCGCACTGCTGGCGCTCAAGATGATTGTGGGTCGCTGAGCTATAATGTGGTGTTTGTCTCGCCTTCGCGCATGCGATCTGGTGCGCTCCGGCGAGGGAAGCTTGGGCGGACGCGGCCTGTCTCGCCGGAGCGGCGCTACCGACGCAAGGCGTCGCGAACGCGGGCCTGCGCGCCGAAGCGCCACCGCTGTCGAGGGCGCGAAAAGGCGGGCCTGCACGCCGAAGCGCCACCGCTGTCGAGGGCGCGAAGGCGGGCGGTTAGCTCAGTGGTAGAGCACCGGCTTTACACGCCGGCTGTCACAGGTTCGAATCCTGTACCGCCCAATCAATTTGAGAGTGAAGATCTCAGATTGAGGATTGGAATTGTCGAGTTCAGATTGGCGATTGGAATCGTCGATCGCCGTCAATCGACAATCTCCAATCGCACAATCTGCAATGAATTTCGGGGTGGTAGTTCAGTTGGCTAGAACGCCGGCCTGTCACGCCGGAGGCCGCGGGTTCGAGTCCCGTCCACCCCGCCAACCTTCGCTCACGCTTGCTAACGAGCCGTGAGCTACGGTTGGCAAGCCAAATGCGAAGGTTGTCCACCGTAGCGCGAAGCGCGAAGGCGGACTCCCAGCGACGTCCTCGGGCATCTGACGCGCCGTGCCGGCGCGTCAATCGGCACGAGTCCCGCTGTCTCGGTGCCACATCCCGACGAGACCATCCGGGCACTGTTGAGTGCCCTGTCGCGCGCTATCGAGGGGGCCGACAACGCGCTCGCCCAGAGTCTTGTCGACAGTGATGTCCGCCCCGACAGGCCAGGACCGCGACACGATTGTTTCTGAGTACGAAAGATACGAGGCCGTCTTGGTCCGCGCAAATGGCTACTCTGTTTTCTTCAGGACTTCCATCGCATCATCCGCTTCAGGATTCAGCGTCTTGATACCCGCGCCTTCGGCTGCCGCGAGGAGCTCCTTGTCGCTGGCTACCAGGACGAGCTCTTCACCCTCGCGCACCGACCGCAGCGCGGAGGCGAGCTGAATCGAGTCGGCCGGGCGCAGTCGCGCCCGGCGCGTGATTTCTATCGAATAGTTGAGAGTGTCGCCGTCGAAAGACTGCACTTCGACGTACTGCTGAAGGTCGTGCGCGAAGCTTCCTAGGAGGGTCGAGTAGGCGTGGTCGATTAACGATTTCCCCTTGAGCGTCCGCGCAGCCACGGACTCGACTTCCAGGCAGGTGAAGTGAGACGTCGCGAGCCGTCGCTCTTGCAGCGACTCTCGGAGCGCTTCCATGATGTCCTTGTAAGGCTTACGCTCCGGGACCGATTCGTAGAGTGCATCGACGACGTCCGTTCCCTTCTCCGTGCGGTACCGCTTCAAGACGGCGGACGAGTCGAGATAGAAGACGGCCATCGAATCACTTCAAGCCGTCTCTCCTGATTTCGTAAAGGGCGTCGGTCAGGCTTCCAGCGGACTCGTCAACGATGCGCCGCGCTTCCCGCGCGGGCTTCGCGTAGGCGCCCATGCTCTCGACGAGATGCTGGACGTAGCGATCCGCCGCACCGGGCTGCGTATCGGGCGTGCCGCCGTAATTCTCGGCGCGTCTTCGCTCTGGCCGGGCTGCCGGCGACTTCTTGATAGTCATGATGGCCTGCCTCAATTATAGGCGCGCAACGGGGGTATCGGTCGCTTTGTAGACTTCGCCCATCCCGCCGGCGCCGATGGCGGATTGAATCTCGTACGGCCCGGTTTGGTACCAGATGTGAGGGTCACTTCTTCAGGACCGCCGTCCAGTTCAGCACAATCGTGATCGGCTCCTGCGCCGTTGCTGCCACCGGTGGCGTCAAGATCAGGAATCGTTGGCCGTCGGCCGTAACCCCGTAACTACTTTCCGTGGTCGTACCCAAGGACTGGCTCTGAGGGGTTGCGCCCTGTCGCGCAATCCGCGTCCTGAACAGCATCCTTGGAACGCTGACTTCGAAGGGGGATTCCGTGGTCCGTACTTCAACGGCCATCACTGTAGTCTCGCCTCCGGACGCGCCAGCAAGGTAATAGAGCTCCTTCCCGTCACGGCGCCATCTGGCCTGAGCCCCACCGCTAGTGGAGATCTGCCACTTTGCCCCGGAAGCTGGGAACGGTTGGACGTACACTTCATTCCTGCCAGTTTCGGTCGAGGTGTAGGCCATCCAGACTCCGTTTGGCGAGAGCCGGCCGTGGCCTTCATTAAACTCGGACAGTAGGAATGGTATCGGCTTGCGATCTCCCGTTAGTGGAAGCACCCAGAGGTCGGCACCCGTCTTCGGATGCTGGTTGACATAAATGACGAAGCGTCCGTCAGAAGACCAGTCGCTCGGGTCTTTCGGCTCGGCGGACTTCAACAGCAGGTCGTCTTGGCCTACGCCGCTCGCCAGCTTTTGATAGAGGTTTCGAACGCCACCGTGTCGGTCCGACCAAAACACCACGCGGTTCCCGTCAGGTGACCAGTTAGCCGAATCATTGTGGGAAGCGTCGAATGTGAGCCGTGAGTTCGTGCCACGTGCGAAGTCCAAAAGCCAGAGACCCCCACCGGATGGGTCCTCGTGGCGGTGGACGATCGCCCGTGCGCCGTCTGGAGATAATGAAACATCTCGATAGTCACCAGGCTCCCCGATTGATTGGAGACGCTTACCGGATCGGTCGAACCAGGTTACGTTTGTCGCAGCCGGTGGGACGACTCGATACGTCAGCACTCCGTTCTCCGACACCGAGAAGGCGGAGACGCCGGTCGCTGCGTTGAACGATATCCCCTCGGCCACTGGGAACGGGTCGCCGGTCAGCTCGACACGCGAGGCATCGAAGGGCTGGGCCATCAGCGTTCCCTGCCGCACGAAAAGCAAGTAGCCTGGAGCTGCGTACTGCGCCTTCGAATCTGCAGTCAGCAGATTCCTGGTCTCCTCCGAATCAAGTGATCCGACGCGGATCACATTTCCCGGCTGCACCCAGAACAGAAGGTTCCGGCCACCCGGCAAGAACTCGGGCCATCGGTGACCAATTTCTTGACGGGACACATCCACGGTCGTCAAGGCTGCGGGCTGCCCGCCTGAAGCAGAGACCTGAAACAGGCCTGTTGGACCGTCAAAAACGATGATTCCGTTACCGTTCCAGGAACCCCCTGTAGCTGAGGGAGCATCGCACAGCGTCAGAGGCGGACCACCAGAAACGTCTACCTTCTTCAGCTTCCCTTGTGCAAAGAATCCGATGAAGCGACTATCCGGTGACCAGAATGCGGCTTCACCACCCTCGGTTCCCGCCAACACCTGAGCGTCCAATGAGTCGAGCGAGCGAATCCACAAGAGATCAGGCCCGCCGACGCGCTGAGCCCGAAACACTATGCGGCGTCCGTCAGGGGACACTCCATGACGAGGAAGGTTTACTGCCACACCAGTGAAAGTTGTGTCCTGCGGCGGAAACACAGAGAAGCGAACGGCGTCCGATTCGGCTGGTGAATCTCGACGACGAGCCACTATGAACACCAGCGCCGCTATCAGAACAAGTACCAATAAAGCAGCGGCGGGCCACACCACCCGCTCACGTGTCTTCGCGGATGCCGTAGTGGCGGTACGAACTGGGCCCGACTGCCCGACGAGCTGCTCCAAGGCGAATGCGAGATCCCCCGCCGACTGGAATCGCGCGGTCGAATTCTTGGCCAGGCAACGGTCGATGATCTTGACCAGCGCGGGTGGAATCTGAGGATCAGTCGGAGGGAGATCCGGTGGGTCATCGTTGAGGATAGCCGTCATCGTCTCTGCGGCCGTCTCGCGCTGAAATGCGCGCCGACCGGAGAGCATTTCGTACAAGATCGCGCCAAATGAAAAGATGTCCGAGCGATGATCGGCTTCCTGCCCGCGCACCTGCTCAGGCGCCATGTAGCCGATCGTGCCGAGCACGACACCAGGCAACGTGTGGGGCAGAGCCGTCGGCAGCTCGCTCACGCCAGCCACCGGAGACTCGGCCTGCGTCAGCTTCGCTAACCCGAAGTCGAGAATCTTCACCCGGCCGTCGCTCGTGACGAAGACGTTGTCCGGCTTCAGATCGCGATGCGTGATGCCCTTCTCATGCGCGGCAGCGAGGCCATGCGCGATCTGCACGGCGTACTCGACCGCCTTGCGCACGGGCAGCGCGCCACCATTCAGCCGCTCGCGAAGTGTCTCGCCTTCGAGCAGTTCGGACACGATGTACGGCGACCCATCGTGCTGACCAATGTCATGGACGGCGAGAATGTTCGGATGGTTCAGCGCCGCGGCGGCGCGGGCTTCCTGCTCGAATCGGATCAGGCGCTCTGGATCCGTGGAAAAGGCCGGAGGCAAGACCTTGATGGCCACGTCTCGGCCAAGACGAGGATCTCGGGCTTTGTAGACTTCTCCCATCCCGCCGGCCCCGATTGGGGCGGCGATCGTGTAGGGGCCAAGCCGCGTGCCAGAGGCCAGCGCCATGGGCGGTTGTAGTCTGTGCGGATTCTACAGGGAGATCGGTCCCATCGGCTACCGGGCGTCATGGCCGAATCCGCAGACCCATCGGAGCGGCAGCGTACCGCGGTTCCCTCAAAGGACCCCTGGGGACTGGCGCCAGCAGCCACGCCGGCCCGAGGCGGTTCGCCGGTCCTTACTCCGTTTGGAGATGTAAGGCAAAGGCTATGCTAAGCTCCCGCGACAAAATGCGCGGCACCTGCTGATCCGGTCAAGCGACAACTGATGGGCATTCCATTCGTACGGATGATGGCGACGGTTGGCAGTCTCACGGGCGTGCTGACGATGACCGGTTGCGCACCGAGTTCCGTCGCCGCCTCGATCTCCGGAGCCGAGTTGTTCGAAGCGTGCGTTCCCTGCCACGGTGCCGCCGGCGAGGGTCGAACGGCCCTTGGTGCGCCGGCGCTCGCGGGCCTGCCCGCCTGGTACGTCTCGGCCCAGCTCGAGCGGTTCCAGACGGGAGTTCGAGGTCACCACGCCGACGATATCGAAGGCCTTCGGATGCAGGCGATGTCTCGACAGCTTCGCTCCGAGATCGAGACGAGGGCAGTGGCGAGGCACGTCGCATCACTGCCCCGCGTCACCAACACCGCGGCCATCGGCGGTGGCGACGCTGCCGCGGGGCAGAGGGCGTACCTCCTCTGCGCGTCGTGCCACGGCGTCACCGGGAGGGGGTTTGAGGCTGGCAGAGTCCCACCGCTGGCCGGCATGGACGACTGGTACGTGGCTGCCCAAATCCGGAAGTTCCAGAACGGAGTGCGCGGCACGATGCCCGGCGATGCGTTCGGGCCCGTGATGCGGGCCGTCGCGGCACCCTTGTCGGCCGAGAACATCGACCAGGTCGCGGCCTACGTGCATGCGCTGTCCAGGTGAGCGAGGCCCTCTCTGATGACGCACCCTGACCCCCACCCGGATCCCGTCGTCATTGGGCGCCGGGTGTTCCTGATTACGGTCGTGAGTGCGCTCGTTTTCGCGCTGGCGGCCTACCTGCTGGTGTCATGAGGGAGCACTCATGATTTCCTGGTACGTCACGCAGGCGTCGTCGTACGCGGCCGGGGTCGACGGCCTCATCCTGCTGATCGCTCTCATCATCGGCCCCTTCTTCCTGGCCGCCGAGTTCGCCCTGGTCTGGTTCATCGTCAAGTTCCGCGCGCGTCCCGGCGTGAAGGCTCGATATATCACCGGGGAGAAGACGAGCGAGACGAAGTGGGTGAACTATCCGCACTATCTTGTCCTGGTCTTCGACGTCATCATCGTCGTGGCGGCGCTTCGGGTGTGGTCCGACGTCAAGATCGATCTCCCGCCCGCCGAGGAGCGCGTCCGCATCATCGCGCAGCAGTGGGCGTGGACCTTCGTCCACGCGGGACCAGACGGCCGGCTCGACACCGCCGACGACATTCGCACGGTGAATGTACTGAACCTGCAGGTCAATCGCCTCTATCACTACGAGCTGCATTCGAAAGATACGCTGCACAGCTTTTCCGTGCCCGCCTTTCGCCTCAAGCAGGACGCGGTGCCCGGGCGTGCGATCGTCGGGTGGTTCCGGCCCACGTCCGCCGGGGAGTTCGATATCCAGTGCGCCGAGATCTGTGGGATCGGACACGGGCTGATGGCGGGGCGTGTACGGATTCGGTCGGCGGCCGCACAGGCGGCATGGATGGAGTCGGCGCCGCGGATGCGGCAGCTTGCCTCCGTGACGCCTGCCGTGGCGGCCACGGGTGCGCATGCGTCGCTCGCCGCGCGGGCGGCCACCCCTGGGGGATCGGCAGGGCACCACGGGGGCGACCGATGAGCGTTCTCGCGGCGCAGCCCGCCGCCCACCACGACAGCGGCTTCGTCAAGACGTATCTGTGGTCGACGGACCACAAGGTCATCGCCATGCAGTACCTCTTCACCGGGATGCTCATGGCGCTCATCGGCGGCTTCGCCGTCTACGTGTTCCGGATGCAGCTGGCCTTTCCCGGTGAATCCGTGCCGCTGTTCGGGCGGGTGTCGGCTGGGCAGTACAACTCACTCGTTACGATGCACGGCACCATCATGATCTTCTGGGTCGCCATGCCGGTGCTTCTCGCCGCGTTCGGGAATTTTCTCATCCCACTCATGCTCGGCTGCGACGACATGGTGTTCCCGAAGGTGAATCGCCTGTCGTATCAGATCTTCCTGCTCAGCGCGGTCGTGCTCGTGGCGTCGTTTTTCGTTCCGGGCGGCGCGTTTGGTGGCGCATGGACGGCCTACCCTCCGCTGTCGGCCAACGCCGCGTATAACCTGACGCGATACGGCGCCACGCTCTGGGTCGTCGCGGTCGGGCTCGAATTCGTCGCGTTCTTGCTTGGCGGTGTCAATTTCGTGACGACCGCGATGAATTCGCGGGCACCAGGCATGCGGATGTTCGACGTGCCGATTGTCGTGTGGATGATCGTGATCGCGAGCATCCTCTTCATGGCATCGGTCGGTCCACTCATCGCCGGCGCGGTCATGCTCGTGTTCGACCAGCTTCTCGGCACGGGATTCTACGACCCGGGGACCGGCGGCGACCCGATCCTCTGGCAGCACCTCTTCTGGTTCTTCGGCCACCCGGAGGTCTACGTCGTGCTGCTTCCAGCGATGGGCATCGTCGCAGAAGTCATCGCGGTGTTCTCGCGCAAGAAACTGTTCGGCTACCGCACTATCGTGTACACGGCCGTCGCCACTGGTGTGATCAGTTTCTTCGTGTGGGCGCATCACCAGTTCGTTGCCGGCATCGATCCCCGGATGGCCAGTCTGTTCACGATCACGACGCTCATCATCTCGGTCCCCATCGCCGAAATGCTCTTCGTCTACATCGCCACGCTGTATGGCGGATCCATTACGCTGTCGACGCCGATGCTCTGGGCGCTGTCGTTCGTGGCGGAGTTTCTGCTCGGAGGCGTCACCGGCATCTTCCTCGGCGCGGCCGGGGCGGATATCTACCTGCACGACACCTACTTCGTGCTCGCCCACTTCCACTACACGTTCTTTCCGATTGCCATCATCGGTGGGTTTGCCGGCATCACCTTCTGGTTCCCGAAGATGTTCGGCCGGATGATGGACGAACGGCTCGGGAAGATTCACTTCTGGGGCACGATCATCGCGTTCAACGTCATCTTCATTCCGCTGTTCATCACCGGGGCCGCAGGAGATCACCGCCGCATCTTCGACTATTCGGGCTTCCCCGATCTGGCCACGCCGGGCCTTCAGCACTTGAGGACCACGGCTACCATGGGACTGGTCGCCCTGCTGGCGTTTCAGCCCGTGTTCTTCTTCAACTTCATTCGCAGCATGGTCCGGGGCCCGATCGCCAGCGCGAACCCGTGGCGCGCGAACACGCTCGAGTGGTCGGTCCCGTCGCCGCCGCCCCACGGCAACTTCGCGGAACTGCCGGAGGTCTACCGTGGTCCGTACGAGTACAGCACCGAGGATCGGGAGGAAGACTTCTGGCCGCAGCATGTGCCCGACGATTCGCCCTCGCCGGTGGCCAGCGCCGGCGGCTGGCGGTAGCAGGCTGTGGTGGAACTCACCAACGCGCCACGGAGACACAGAGACACGGAGTTTTTCCAAATGATTTCTCTGTGCCTCTGTGGCCCGGTTGGGACATGTGCCACGGACTGCTAGACGTCGTTGAATCTATAGGAGCGATCAGTGACTTCACGGCCCATCGCAACAACGCGCAGCGTGATGGAGGTGCCGACCGGCCGGCTGGCCATATGGTGGGTGCTGGCGTCGGAAATCGTAGTCTTCGGCGGCCTCCTCGGCTCCTACGTCATGATGCGATTGCGCCATGACGCTTGGGCCGACCAAGCGGCGAACACCAACACGTGGGCGGGCGCGTTCAACACGCTGGTGCTGCTGACCTCGAGCCTGTCTGCCGTCCTGGCGCACCAGGCCGCCGAGCGAGGAGACGGCCGGAAGGCGGCCCGCCTGCTGCGCTGCACGATTCTCGGCGGCGGCGTGTTTCTGATGGTCAAGGCCTTCGAGTGGACGCATGAAATCACGGAGGGCTTCACCATCACCTCGGGCCTGTTCTGGTCCTTCTACTACACGGCGGCCGGCCTTCATGCCGCACACGTTGTTGCCGGCATGGTCATCATGTTCATCGTGTCGCTGACGGCCGCGCGCAACGAGGAGCTCCATCGCGTCGAGAACGTCGGTATCTACTGGCATTTCGTCGACGTCGTCTGGATCTTCCTGTTCCCTCTTCTCTACATCGCCAAGTGACCGCCATGGCTCAGCGCGCACACGCCGACGCACCTCACCACGACGAGACCAACTACGTCGCGATCTGGGGTGCTCTCTGCGTCCTACTGGGTGTCAGCGTCCTCGGACCGATGGTCGGTGTCCGGCTCCTCACCCTGATCACGGCCTTTGGCATCGCCATCGTCAAGGCGTATATCGTGTGCAGTTACTTCATGCACCTGCGCATCGAGAAGAAGTGGGTGGCCTATATCCTCGGCTTCATGCTGGCGCTCATGCTGGTCTTTTTCGGGGGAGTGGCCCCGGACGTGCTCGAGCATGAGGGGCTGCGATGGCAGAAGACGTACGTGGAACCCGCCACCTCTGGTGGCGAACGCTGATATGGCCGTGATGCCATGACCACAGCGCGGCTGCGGCGCAACCAAAGAGCGCATCCGCGCTGGGTCGAACCAGTGTTTGCTAGTGACACTAACGCGCCAGGAAGTTATGCAGAAAAACAAACTGTTGCGCGTTAGTGTCACACTGGAGCAGACCGTGCGCGTCGTTCGCCCGGGCGCCCGGCGCGAGGTGGTCCCGAGCGGCCTCCTCGGCATGGTGATCTTCGTCGGCACGGAGGTCATGTTCTTTGCCGGGCTGATCAGCGCGTTCACGATTTCGAAGGCGGGCGCTCCAAGGGATGCGTGGAACCTGCCCGCCGGCCAGGTGCTGCCGCTGGCGTCGACGGCAGTGAACACCGCAGCGCTCTTCGCCAGCGGCGCGCTGCTCTGGGTCGCCGGGCGCCAGTACCGGGCACGTTCCCCGGCCGCCACGCAGACCCTGCTCGCGGCCACCTTCTTCGGCGCGCTGTTCGTGATGCTCCAGGGGAGAGAATGGGTGGGCCTGATCGGCCATGGCGTGACGCTGCGATCGAGCGCGCTCGGGGCGTTCTTCTACGTCATTGTCGGGACCCACGCGGTGCACGCCGTGGCTGCGCTCGCTGGTCTCGGAGTGGCCTGGTGGAGGCTGCGCGCCGACCGGCTGTCGCACGGATTCTTCCTTGCTGCACAGACGTTCTGGTATTTCGTCGTTCTCATCTGGCCGGTGATCTATGCGCGAGTCTATTTCTAGGCGAGTCGTCGGAATCACCGCAGGCCTGCTGACAGCTGCGCCTGCTTCAGCGCTGGCCTGTCCGGTGTGCGCTCTTGTCGGCGCCAGCGACAACACATGGGCCTATCAAGCTATGAGCGCGATGCTCACCCTCCTGCCGCTCGCGATGGTTGGAGCAACCGTGTGGTGGCTTGCGCGGCTCGCGGCGCGCGCTGACACGGAGCGTCCGTCTGCGACCGAACACGCGTCGACCACGCACGGGTCGATGGGGCCGAGACGTACTCTGTGGTGGCGCGAGTGGACCAGCCCGTCCGAGCGCCTCGCAAGCGCCCCGAGGAGCGTCGGCCGGAGTGGAAGTCGCTTCCGACTCCCTCGTACAAGGTACGAGCCCGACCAGGCGCGGTCCGCGCCCGGCGGGCTCGTGTCGGTGACGCGGCGGGCTAGCGCTGAGTGAGGGTCAGGTTCGCCGGGGCCGGGCTGTCGACGGGTAGCGACGCCAAGTACGCCGTGATGTCGATGATGTCCTCCGCAGTCAATTTCTCGACGGCCATCTTCATCAGTGGCAGCAGCGGGTACGAGCCAGCACGCGTCCCCTGCTGGATGTCGAAGATCTCGCGCGCGAGGTAGCTTGGCGACCTGCCGGCAAGTGGCGGAATGTCCGGCGCCATGCCTCTGAGGTCCTGCCCGTGGCACGTGGTGCACGCCGTGGCTCTGCCGAGGACAATCTGATTGTTCACGATCGATGAGCCGCCGGTCGTGACGAGGTTCTTGCCTCGCGCGATCGCGCCGACAGGCACGTAGGCGATCCAGGTCCCACGCGAATTTCTCAGGATCTGATTCACTTCGACATCGGTCGGCACCTCGATGATGCGGTTGCCGATCGGCTCGGTCAGCCTGTGCTCGGTCACGTTGTTTACGAGGGGGATGAAGAGCTCACCCTGGATGCGGGTGGCCGGCACCAGGTTGGTCTCGATCACCGTCACGTGCTTACGCCACGTGACTGCGGAGAAGTACTCGGCCGCCTGCTTCATCTCCTCCTCGGTCATCGCTCTGGCGAGCATGACCATCGTGTTCGAGTTCCCTTTTCCAGGCTCCACGCTGTGCCGGCGGCCGTTTCTGAAATCATTCAACTGGCGAAGGATGTACGTCGCCGGCAACCCGGCGGGAGATGCGTTCTCCGGGCGACCGCTTCCGTCGGCGAGGTGGCATGCGCCACAGGGCCTGGTGCCGCTGCCGAGCGCCACCGGCCCCTGCTTGATGATGCGAGGCATCGGATTCGGGTGATCGCTGGGGAACCAATCCACCACGGCCCCCCGAAACTCACCCCTGCTGAACGTGAGCGGGCTACCCTCGACGCGCCGTTTGCGCGCGAGTTCCGCCGCCGGAATCGGCGCGGGGGGCGGGGCGTTGGGTGCGCCCTGCACCGCCTGCGGGTCGGTAGCATGCGGTGTCTCGGCTACCCCGTACGCCCAGAGCGGCATGTGCGAGTAGTCGACTTTGGAACGATCGACGGGGGATACAGTCCAAATGGGGGATGCGGTCGGCGCCTGTGCCGACACAAGGACCGTGAGACCCCACAGACCGAATATTGTGATGAAAACCGGTCTTCTCATCGTCTAACTGCGCCTCCGCGTGCTCGAGGACGGCCGCCTGATGGCATCTACACTTCTTACCGCTTTTGGGCACTGGACTCAATAGGAATGATTCCAAAAAGCCAGGAACCCCCCCAGGAGCCAGAAAGCGCGCGTGAGGTCTGTGTCGAAGTTAGGCGTCCACATCCTCGTGATCCCACTGACGCCGGCGCCGCCATCGTTTGCGCAGCGTTGCCAGAAAGGCGACCACCGCCAGTACCAGAATGCCGATCCACAGCGAAAAGGCGCTGGTGAGGGCGGGAATCCAACTCGTCCACCGCCGGTAGACTTGCCACGCGCGAGCCGTGGCCTCGTCTGGCGTGTCGCCCGTCTCCAGCGCGAAGGCCTCCTCGAAGGTCGCGCCACGCGCCACGCGGTCGACGATCGCCCCCGGCACGGCCGGGCCGTGACGTTGCCGGAGGTCCGACACTACCGCGGCAGAAAGGAGGTATGCGGTGGCAGTTTCCGGTTGCGTGTCGGAGTTGAACAACCGCTCGAGGTCCGCGAGGCCAGCACTCCCGCCGGCCGCGAGCAACAACTGCACCTGACTCGTGACGCCCCATCCCTTCTCGATCGACATCGCCACACCTTCGTGGAACCAGCGCGGCAAGGGCTGGTCGCCAGCCTGGGCCGAGAGCGCCAGGTGCACGACCTCGTGCCAGACGACCGACTCCAGCGAGTCGTACGGGTAGGAGCCGATGCGCCCAGGGAAGATCGCAATGTCACGAGGGCCGGACGCCAGGCCCACGATCCACACGGGAGTGGCGCGTGCGCGCAGGTCGTCTTCCGCAATGAGCGTGATGTAGATCTGTGGCGGAACGGTGAGTCCTGCGCTCGCGAGCGCTTCGGCGAGTTGCCGTCGATCGACGCGGCGCACACGATCGGCCGCCGGAGCCAGTGATGCCGGTGTGTCGACCGTCAGATCCAACTCGCCACGTTGCGACATCACGCCGGACGCGCCGGCCAGCAGCATGACCGCCGTGAGAGCAGCGCCGGTACCCTGGTGCGTTGAGTGGCTCACGAATCCAGCTTAACGCCCGGGTCGTCGGGAGTTCTAAGGCGACACTCACCGAGTTCAGCACCGGCCCGACGGTAGGCGTCGAGGCACTGGTGCGCTCGTGGCGGGCGCTCGAGACAAACCCTGACCCTTACAACCTCGTTGATCGCCATCCGACTCTTGAAATCGCCCGCTTGGCCGCCCGGCTCGCCCAGTCCGTAGTTCGCCCACATTCTCGCTGGCACGGGTGTTGACTTGCCTTCCCGCAATGGCCGCCCTTTTCCTACTCCTTATTGCGGTAGTCGTGCTTGTCTACCGCGCCATGACGGCCGCGGAACGAGCGCGATTCGCCCGAACGACCGTGCAGGTGATTCGCCAGGGCAAAGACGCGATCACGCTGTGGCATCGCGAGCTCGAGTCGTTCCGCGACACGCTGCACGCACGAACGCCTCTGGCACCGATGACTCCTACTCTGATCGGGGTGAACGTTGCGGTATTCGTGCTGATGCTGTGGGGCGCTTCCCCGCTATCCGACCCGGAGACGCTCGTCGAGTGGGGCGGCAATTTCGGTCCGCGCACGGCGAACGGCGAGTGGTGGCGACTGATCACCTCGCTGTTCGTCCACGCGAGCTGGCTCCACTTGCTCGCAAATGTCGTTGGCTTCGTGCACCTCGGCCTCATTCTGGAGCGTCTTGTGGGACCGGTGGCCTTTGCAGTGATGTACGTCGCGGTGGGCATTTTCTCCAGCCTCATGAACCTCTCCGCGTCTCCGATGGCGGTGCATGTCGGCGCATCGGGGGCGATCTTCGGAGCCTATGGACTGATGATCGCGGTGCTCATGTGGGGAGTGCTCCGCCGGTCGGCTCCGATCATGCCGATCGCGGCCGCAAAAAGAGTTGCTCCAGCGACCCTGGTATTCGTCCTATACAACCTGGCATCCGATGCCAGTACGGGTGTGGCCGAATTCAGCGCGCTTATCGCAGGCTTCGCGTGCGGACTGGTCATGGCTGGGAGTGTCAGCGAGCCAAAGGCCTCGGTACGCCGAATCGCGATGGCAGCGGCCGCCATGCTTGCGGCCGCGGTGGCGGTTGCCGTGCCCGTCCGAGGCATTGGCGAGGTCGTTGACGCCACACCCGAACTCCAACGAGTCGTCACTGAAGAGGAGCACACGGCAACGACGTTCCGGGCGGCAGCCGATCAGTTCAATACCGGGCGGATCACGGCCGAAGCGCTGGCGGAGGTCATCGAGCGTGGAATCCTGCCGACCGTGAGGGCTACCCGTGAGCGTGTCGACCTGCTCCAGAAGGTGTACCCGCAACAGGAAACACTGGTCGCTGCCTGCAAAGAATATCTGCGGCTGCGGGACGAAAGCTGGCGTGTACGCACTGCGGCCTTCCGCCAGACCCGCATGTCGATGCTTCGCGAGGCGGACACCATCGAGAGGGCATCGCTGGAGATTCTTGGCCAGATTACCGCCGCCCTTCACGCTCAGGACCAAACGGTCAACAACGTCGTTGCAGGCGACCGGGAGTAGACGGACTTCTAACGGCAGAGCATACAAGTACGCCTTCGGCGCGACGTCGTTCTTGCGGGCGCGCGGTTTCAGTCCCCGCTGGCCGACTCGCACGTCGACGTCGTGCACGTTGCCGTCGCGTCTGGGTGGTGCTGGAGGATGCAGGCGGCCGACCGGTTCAGCTCAAACCGAAGGGTGGGTAGCGGTCGGTCACGAGCAGGAACGCATAGGCCTGCACCCGAAGCGCCCATCGGCCCAGACCCACCACGAAATCGAACAGCCCTCTCGGGTAGCGCCCGGAAAAGAGAATCGCGAACCAGGCGATGACCACCGCGAAGACGGCGATGATCGCCAGCACCGCAAGCGCAATGTAGTGCGGGATCGCCAGGAGCCACTTCACGAGCGGGAGCCAGCGGTTCAAGTCGTGCTCCACGTCGGGGTAGTCGATCTCCAGGTGCACCGACTGCTCTTCGACCGTCGACGGATACTGGTCTGTCAGCAATGCGAGGTACGAACCGACTCGCGCTCCGAACAGTACCAATTCACGCGCGAAGTCGAACCACCATCGTGGGTAACGCTGCCTGACGACGATCATCAGCGCCGTGGCGACCGCGAGCCCTCCCACGATCCCGCCCCCCGAGGTGCGCACGGTCTTCCCGGTCTCCGTCACGGTCTCCGCCGCGCCAGTGGCCGTCAGCAGGGCCAGAATGATCCCGATCGGGATGATCCAGATCAGCCGGAACAAGGTGGTGACGCGGTCCAGCCGTTCTGGGTAGTCGATCTGTAGACGCGCGGCGTAAGTCTGAGGCTCTGCGGCCACGGAATCCTCCAATTTGCTCGGGTTGACGCCCGCACGCCGAACGCACGCGGGAGAGGGCAGCGTAGCTTCAGCGAAGGCGGGAATCGGGATTCATCATCAACAACACAACTGAGCTCCGGAGTAAGGGACGGCAGAACCCGAGGTGTCGAAAGAGAAACCGGCGCGATTATAGCTGCGATCGCGAGGATCGACGTCGGAGGATTCAACGACGCAGACGCTGGTGGGGGCGGAGTGGCAGGCGCGTTGATAACGGCGCGATTATCTGCAGTGCGTGGGCCAGACCGCCCGGCTAATGCTGCGTTCCCGCGCCGATGCCCGACGGCAAGACCTGTGGCGCCTGCGGGTCTTCGGCAGCGGCCATCAATCTGAGGACAGCTCGCCAGGACAGATCAGCCGCAGGCCCTGTGCTCGCCGCGCACGTTTCATCGGCCATGTGGATCGTGTTCACTGGCAGAGGAGTTGCTCGAGCAAGGTTGTATGAAACCTCATGATCTGATGAACGTCGGTGCGCTGATGCTGGTGCTGGTCCTGGTGCCGGCCACGGCCAGCGCACAACGCGGCGGCCGGCATCATGGCGGGCATCATGGCGGAAGAGCAATGGTCCGGCCCGTGGTCATCGTCGGGCAACCTGTTGCTGTGCGACCAGCGGTCGTCAAGCCGGTCGTCGTAGCACCGCCGGTGATCGTGCGAGAGCTCATCATCGGCGGCTGGGGACCATCGGGGAGTTTCGGCCATAGCGGTTTTGGATCGATGCCGATCCGCACGGGCTTTGGAACACTTCCAGTCCGGACCGGCTTCGAGACCGCGCCCGTCCGAACCGGGTTTGGCATTGAGACGCGTCTCGGGCCGGCTCCGGTCACGATCGGGGGACGTCATGCGTTCAGGTCGAAGGGCTTCCGTGGCTTCAAGCAGAGGCACGTCGGTTCCGGCGTGATCGTAGTCGGCTATCCGGTGCCTTACCCGTACTCGTACCTGCCGTACGGCTTCACGATATCGTCGGCTGGGCTCTACCTGCCGCCGCTCGAACATCGGAGCGGAATCGATGGCGCCGCCGGAGTGACGGCAGGCGCATCAACGTACTGGACGGATCTGTCGAACGAGACAGGCGCAACGAGCGGGTTGAGCTTCGCGGTGTCGCCCGCAGCCGCCGAAGTCTACGTGGACGATGTGTATGCCGGTACCGTTCAGGATTTCTCGGCTGATCGCGAGCCGCTCATGGTCGTTCCCGGATGGCATCGGGTCGAGCTGCGCGCGCCCGGGTTCCGAACGATCACGCTTGACGTGACCCTCGCGGCCGGTCAGGTTATTCCGTACGAGGGAGGGTTGGACCAGCTTCGATCATATTGACAAGCACAGCTCGGGAAAACGTGGGCCCAGCAGTCACATCGATGTTGTGGCACACGCCGGTGCCGGTGGCCGGTGAATCGTCAGGGCGCCAGTCTTTCGGTGACCTCGATATAGGTGCCCCACGGATCCGTCAGGAACGCTACCTTCGTCCCAGAATTCGGCACCTGGCGCGGCGGCGCCTCGAACTTGAGCCCGTGTGCCGCCAGCCTCTTCTCGAACTCCTCGAGGTTCCTCACGTCGAAGCCGAGGTGATCGATGGCGCGGCCCTTGGTCGGCGCGAGCTTCCCCGCGCCGGCTGAAAAGGACAGATTGAAACGGTGGAAGTAGTCGCAGTCGATGAGACCCGGCCTCGCCACGCGCTGCCGCTTGCCGGGCAAGCCACCGAACACCTTCGCGTACCACGCCTGCATCGCCGGAATATCCGCCTCGGCCGGATAGAGGTGAATGTGATCCATGCTGACCGATCCCGGCAGCGACGGATCACCAAAAACCTCCACGCGAATCCCGCTGTCGGGAGCGTAGACATATCCCTGATTCGGATTCGTCTCTCCGACGTCGTACTTGACACCCGCCGCCTTCCAGCGGGCCCGCGCCGCGGCGAGGTCCTTGTACACCAACCCGAAGTGATCGAAGATCGATCCGGCGGGAGGATCTGCGGCCTCGGTCTGCCGAAGCATGACGAAGATCCCTGGAAACTGGATCAACGTGAGCGGTCCGTTGGTGACGAGCGTTCCCCCGAGCATCGTCGTCCAGAACGCCTTGTGCGCGTCGACGTCCTTCACGGCCACGTGAATGTGCCCCAACGCCACACCGATGTCGTTCGGAGGCGCTAGCTGCGCAAGGGCCGGGGTTGACGAAGCAAGAGCCAGCACCCAGGCCGCGGCAGCCGTTCGTCGTGTCTTCATGGCGCACAGTGTATCAATTCCTCGTGCTTCCCGGTATTCACAGCGCATCCCGGCCCGGGCCGTTCTTCACCGCTGCTTCGTGCGACCGGCCAGCGCGTCAGTCATGGCGCGGATTGAGGGAAACAGCACCTGTCTGAGCAGCGCGCCCACCTCATCCACTGGAGCCGGCACGGGGCGTGCTTCCCTCGTCGCGCCACGACGCGTGGATGGAGGAGTGCTATGAACGAAGACACCATGAGAGGTCAATGGACTCAGATCAAAGGCCGGGTTCGCGAACAGTGGGGCAAGCTCACCAATGATGACTTGGACCAAATCCAGGGCCGCGCGGAGCAGCTCGTCGGCAGGGTCCAGGAACGTTACGGCATTGCACGCGATGAGGCCAAACGGCAAGTGGACGATTGGTTGCGAAACACTCGAATGGAGCCAACCGCTACCAGGCCGTAGAACGCTTTGTGGCATCGAGCTCGGAGGGTCTTCTCCGGGCTCGATGCGATGCTTCCTCGTATCTCTGAGTCACCTTTCAAAAACAGGCCCCTATCGGTCTCGTTGTCGCCGGGGGTTGCGTCAATCGCAGATCCGTGAATCCTGAAGAGTCGGCGTTATGCTTGGAGCAGCTCCTGCGAACGGGGAGCCCCCTCCATGCGTCTCGTGGCCACGCTCATCGACCTGTACTCGCTCGTTGTCCTCGCGGCTGTCGTCATGTCCTGGGTCCGGGCGGACGCGAGACATCCGCTCGTAAGAATGGTGTACAAGCTCACCGAGCCCGTTCTGGCGCCCATCCGCAGGGCGCTCCCACCGATGGCCGGGTTGGACTTCTCGCCGATCGTGCTGCTGATTGCGCTGCGACTCCTGAGAGGACTCTGGTAGGTGTCGAACAGTCAGTTCGACGGCGCGCCGCCAAGGCGCGGCCTCGTGGTGGAGTTCCGCAACCTACGTGTCCCTGATGATCCTAGCCTCTGAGGGCGTGGTGCGAGGCTGGTAATAGGCGGGAGATCTCGCGCCATCGAACAACACCTGGATGAACAGCAGATTGATCTTCGCTCCGGAGAATGTGAAGACAGCCGCCACGAGCATCGCCCACAGCTTCAGCAGCGGAGGGATGCGCCGAGCGGTACTTGTCGATGGCATTGGAACCCGGCGCTTACCAGAACGACATTACGAAGCGCCTGAGGCCCGTGGCACGCCGTTGCAGCTTCTCGAACCGTGCCAGCGCACCCGGTGGCCGGTTGATCCAATCCGAGTCCCTGCGCCCTCCTCTCCACGAGTTCCTGCGGTTGGATGACTTGCGACGGTCATACGTGAATGCCGGCGGCTCCAACGCGTCTTGATGGACGCCCTCGTCTGCGGTTGGCATACTGCTCATATCGGCACACGCGTCGCGCCGGAATAGTTCTCCCCGCGCGAAGACGCGTGAGAATGAAGTCCTCACGCATCGAGCGCCTGCATGCGTCTCAGCTCCAGTTCCTCGTACCGCTTCCTCAGTGAGCGCGGGAGCGAGAATCCGAGTGCGGCGCTGACCGTCCCGAGGAGGACCAGCGGATAGTAGACGGCATACGGTTGCCCGCCCTGAAGGGCCACTCCGCCCAAGATGAGGGCGCCGATGCCCAGCCAGGCAATCCCCTTGAGCGACCCGAGCACCAACGCTTTGGCGCGGCCGGCCGATCCAAGCCAGCCAATCACCGCACCCAGCAATCCGAGCGCCGAGCCGACGATGCCTCCAAGCATGCCGGCTTGCCGGTCGCTCCACCATGCGGTGGCATCTGCAAGCGGGTCCTCATTAGCCGCGAACTCAACGAGCTCCAGAGGCCCGATCTCGACGGTCCCGGCTCCTGCCAGCACGAGGTTGAGAACGAGCCTGGCTGGAGGCGAACCGCCCTCGCGATTGAAAAACGGCAGCACGAAGGGGCGCCACCCAGACGACCCGTCGAGATGCCCCATAGGGCCGCTCTGGTCCAGCGAGCGCGAGAAGAAGGCGCCCTCGGGCAGGTGGTTCCACATTTCCAGATAGCTGCCGGTGGCGACCCCCTCGTACCTCACACGACCCCGGAGCGCGTAGCGCGCCGTGCCGATCCCCGGGCGCTCGATCGTCACGAGCGGCAGCGTGGCGGGGGCGGGGCCCTCGTGAACCACACGCAGACGTGATCCCTCCGTCCCGTCTGGATCGGTCACCACGACGCCCGACGTCAACGCGTTGGCCGCCGCAATCTCCTGCCAGTTGATCGACCGGACGACGTCCTCACCCCACGCGGTCCGTGCCGACAGCAGGCAGCACGCCAGTGCGAGTGCCCAGTTTCCTGACCGGTTCATCGCGCGCTCCTTTCTCATCTCATTCATTCCGCTCATTCATTCCGCTCTCGTGTGACCTCTGCCTGGTGCGCCTCCAAGAGCAGCTTCAGCGTCTGGCGGTCGATCTTTCCGTCGGCGTGCTGCAGGCGCAGGACGCGCTCGAACGGACTGGTCACGTCCTGGCGGTCCAGCAGGTTGATCTTCTGGATGAGGCGGTCCAGCCTCAGCCGCACCGTCGGATAGCTGATGCCATACAGGGCAGCCAGCTCCTTGAGGGACCCCGACGCCAGGACGAATCGCTTGATGAACGACAGGTCCTCATCCTCCAGCGCATCGATCCACCGGGAGGCTTCCCGTCCGGCGCCAGTCTGCAGCCCTTGAGCTTGCATTTTGTGAATCTCATATTTGACTATATGGTAATTAAAACGAAAGTCAACATTGATTTTATTGATTTACAAGACTGCACGGGACCGAAGCGGGGACGTGAGGCAGCCCTCCTGTGGCGAGCGTGGACGCTCCCCCGACGGGCAATGGTGCCGGTGGACCGCTATACGGCTCGGACGTGAATTCGTAATCGTTGTGAATCCGTATAGCGGTCCTACGCGCGCGGAGCGCGCCAAGAAGATACTGCCAGCCAGTCAAGGGCAATCTTCACCGGGATATCAAGGGCCGGCCCTTGGCTGGCTACTGCGGCGAGTCGACGACGACGTACTCCACGGTGGTACCCATGTAGTAGGGCTGATACCACGTGGAACCGCACTGGTTGTATGCGATTCCGCCGACAACGATGGTCGAACAGTCGTATGGCAGCACCGCGACCCGAGTGCCCAGCGCGATGCTCGTGGCCACGCCCGCGGCGACTCCAGCCGCCGCGCCCCAGGCCACGGGGTGACCCCAGCGGTCGTAGTCGAGGTCGACGTCGATGTCGCGATCGAAGTCGATGTCGCGATCGAAGTCGATGTCGCGATTGACGTTGATGTTGCGGTTGACGTTGCGATCGATATCTCTGTGCTGCGTGACGTTGCGGTTCACGGTCTGATGACTGCGGACGCTCGTTCGTGCGGCGCTGCGGTTCACATGCGCTCCACCGCGTCCCCCGCCGCCGCGACGCTGGGCTTCGACAATGGCCGAGACGTCGGCGAGCCATACGGCGATGGCCAGGACGAACGCGACTCGGATCATCCGTACGACAGTTGCTCTCCTAGGTGTCATGATCTGCGCTCCTTATCAGGCTGTGGTGAAACTCACCAACGCGCCACGGAGACACAGAGACACGGAGCCTTTTCCTGATGTTTTCTCTGTGCCTCTGTGCCTCTGTGGCCCGCCGGGACTTGTGCCACGGACTGTCAGCTCTATCCGGTGTCCGGTCGTCAAGGCTTGGCCGGAGTCTGTGCTCCGTCCTTCGTCCGGGCAAACATGATGCGAACGGCATTCGGCGGCGGAGTGAATGTGAAGAGCGTGTCGTCAATCGTGGGAGAGAGGTCCCAGGTAAGTGTCGAAATATATTGCGGCTGCGTCGGCTCCGTCTTGGTGGTGATCACCAACCTGCGAGGGAGCGGCGTCTGACTCTTCTCGATCCACACCTGCCAGTCGACGTCGGTCTGACGGATGGCCAGATGATCGCATTCGACGCCACCGATGCGGCTCGTCCCGATATAGCCGGCCCCGATGATGCTCTGCTGGAAGTCTTCGCCAGCTGCCATCTGAATGAAGTCCACGAGGGGCATGACGATCCCGTGGCGCGCCCGCGTGGCGTCCAGCATCCTCGCGACCGTTGGCGGCACCGGCGTCGAGCCGTAGTAGTTCTTCTCACGGCTGAACACCGTCAACGTCTGCCCGTTGTAGAAGAACTGGAGATCCTGATCGTCGCTTCGCACGTGCGCCTGCAGGCGATCGGGCAGCCGCACGGTCATCACGTTGGACGCGATCTTCTGGACCTTCATGTCCGTGTCGACGATTTCGTCCCTGGACGACTCCGAGGTAATCCTGAACGTCTTCATGGTCTTGAGAAACGCGGTCATTCCTGCCAGTGCCGAGCTGGCCCGCGCGTCGATCGACGAGTCTGTACGGGTCTGGTGTCGGCGTTGCGCTGACGGTGTTTGTGCCATCGCGGTTGCGGCGCACAGACACAGCATCAGAACGAGTGGCTTCATAAACGCTCCTTCCATGGCACATGGCTCGACGGATGTGCGCCTGGCATCCGGGCTTCTGGGCGAGCAATGGGAGTGCCCGGTGGGGGGGCGGTGGCGGTCGGGGTGCACCTGCCGTGAATCGGGAGCAATTCCAGCCGTTCGCCGGATTCGGCGGAACGTGAATCGCCAACTATCACGGAAGCCCGCGAGCCGTCGTGGGCCCCACCCATTTCTGCCCGGCATGGTGAAGCAGGGACGAAATGGATCGGACGCGGCGACTTCTCTCTGTCCGGGTTTTCGACAGCCGGCGCTAAGTGGAGGCACGCACGAGAGTTGTGTCGCCCCTTCCCTGGTGCGACGGGCTGGTATTCCGCTTGCCTCCTCTCGTGCCGGAGAGCCGCCATGACATCCTTTCTCGATGCGCCGACGCAGCTGCTCACGTCGTGGACATTGGCACGCGACGGCCACACGCTGACGTGCGCCCTGAGTCGTCTCTCGTCGGGGACGTATGTGCTCCGGCTTCGGCACGAGGGGCAGCCTATCTTCGACGAGAAATGTGCCAGCCCGCAGGAAGCCATGACCCGCAGCCTCGAGGCATTGCACGTCTTCATCGCACGCGGCTGGCTGCCGGAGAACACAGCGAACTAGCCAAGGGCTCTGCCCTTGATATCCCCGTCAATCGAAGCCCTTGGCTAGTTCATTTGTCTGCCTGGCGCGCTCCGCGCGCCTATTGAACTCTGGTGGAACTCCGGGACGCCGCCGCGCCAGTCATGGGAAGATGGGACGACTCCGCCCGATAGTGCAGCGAATGCTCCGCACCAAGACTCGCCGGCGTTCCTGCGGCGTCGTTCACCTCGCATTCGTCTTCTTCGGGGTCCTGCTGCTGGCCCCATCCGGCGCCGCAGCGCAGAACAGCGTCGTCTCGGCGGCACAGGCCCTCCAGGCTGCCGGCGACCTGGCGAAGGCCGCCGAGCTGCTCGAGGCGCACCTCGTGGTCCATCCCGAGGACGGCGAGGCTGCGCGATCGCTGGGGCAGACGCTGTACTGGCTGCACGACCTCACGGGCGCACGGCGGGTCTACGAGGCGTCGCTCGGTCGGCATCCCGACGACAACCGGCTCCGGCTGGAATACGCACGCATGCTGGCGGAGACCGGCGAACCGGCCCGCGCACGCGCGTTGATCACACCGCTTCGTGAGGTGTCCGGCGTACGCGCCGACGCGCTCGCGCTGTTGGGAACACTGGCCTACTGGCAAGGCGATCTGACGTCCGCCCGGACCTTTCTTGCCGACGCGCTGCGAGCCAACCCGGAACAGCTCGAAGCAAGGCGCATGCTCCAGGACATACAGGCCGTCACGGCGCCATGGCTCCGTGTCTCGCCGGGCATGTGGCACGACGACCAGCCCTATACGCGCGGAACGGTGCTGGTGGAGGCCGGATGGTCGGCTACGCCGCTCGTGCCGATTCGCGTGCGACTGCAGCCGGTGCGCTACGTGAACGACGCGTTGACCGAGACCGTCTGGACTGCAGACGCCGAGCTCGGGCACTTCGCCCCCAGGTCGCGCATCGAGACGATGGTTGCCGGCGGGGTGGTCCACCGGAATCTCGACGGGGCCCGCGCCGTCGACTGGAAGGGTGCAGCGGCCGTCGGCGTGCGCCTCCCCCGGCAAGTCACGCTTCGAGCACGTGTCGATCGGGCGCCGTATCTTGCGACCCCGGCCAGTCTGGTATCGAACCTCATGACGCGCACCGCGTCGGGCGAGCTGCAGTGGAACAACCCGCGCGGGTGGCTCGGTCAGGCCGCGTTCGAGCGGCAGCAATTTCCGGATGACAACGCGATACGAGCGGCATACGCGTGGCTGCTCGCGCCCGTCGTTCGTCAGAGGCGTGTCGAACTGCAGGCCGGGTACGCCTTCGCCGCCGATCATGCGGACGACAGCCGTTTTGTCGGGACGGCGCCGCCATTGCCCTCGCTTCCCGGCGCTCCGGGATCTCGAGGAGCCGGAAGGCGGGCCGGCGCAGCCGGCGCAGCGGCGGCATCCAGCGTCGGCGGCCAATACGCGCCCTACTACACGCCCAGCCACGTGGTGAAGCACTCGCTCCTCGGCGCGATCGCGATCCGCCCGGGCGCCCGTACAACGCTCCGCGTCGGGGGCTCCTACGCGCTCCGCGCCACCGAGGATGCTCCGTCGCTGATCACGTCTGCCGGACAAACGCAGCGGACGTTTGCGCCGCGCGACTTCACGGCGTGGGACGCCCGGAGCTCACTCGAGTTCACCGGTGCCAACGGGGTCACCGTCGGGGTGGGCGGCCAGTTCGGGAGGGGCGCCTTTTACCGGTGGGCGACCGCGGACGTGGCGATCACGTACAGGTTCCTGGCTCGCCCGTCCACTGCATCCAGGCGGCGGTGACGGCCCCGGGACTGGCATCCTCGCCTCGAATCGCCGACGCGCCGGCGCCGCTCTGGCGCCACACGACCGCCGCCGACGTACGCCTCGGCGATCGGGTCGTGCTGGGCATCCTCACGACCGCGGGCCTCGTGGCGGTGGTGCTGCTCATCGACTGGTGGTTTCGCGCGAACCACGTCGCCCAGCCGGTGCTCTTCGTGCTGCTGTCGCTCACATTCTGGTACGGGATCAGCCGCATCGTCCTCGGCTGGGTGAACTACCTCGCGGTGGCCAGGCCGGCGCACCGGCCGGCGCCGCCCAATCTGCGCGTGGCCATCTTCACCACCAGCTCACCCGGCGAACCGCTCGCCATGTTCGACAAGACGCTCGCCGCCTGTGCCCGCATCAGATACGCCCACACGACGTATCTGCTGGACGACACGCGCGATGCCCGCTTCCGCGAGGTCGCCGAGCGCCACGGTGCCGTCTGGCTTCCGCTCGTCGATATTCCCGGCGCCAAGGCAGGCAAGATCAACCGTGCGCTGGAACTTACCGACGAGGAGTTCATCCTCGTGCTCGATCCCGATCACATTCCATTTCCGCAGTTCCTCGATCGCGTCCTCGGCCATTTCAGCGATCCGCGCGTCGGCTTCGTGCAGGTTGCGCAGGCGTACTACAACCAGCGTCGTTCGTTCACGGCCGCGGGCGCGGCGGAGCAGACCTACGCGTTCTACGGTCCTGGCCTGATGGGGCTGTACGGCCATGGCGCCAGCGTCGCCATCGGCGCCAACTGCACGTTCCGGCGGGCCGCCCTCGCCTCGATCGGTGGGCATGGCATCGGTCTGGCCGAGGATCTCGTTACGGCCATCCGGCTGCACGGCGCGGGATGGCAATCGATCTATGTTCCTGAAGTCGTCAGTCGAGGCCTCGTGCCCGAGGATCTGGCATCATTCTTCAGGCAGCAGCTCAAGTGGGCGCGAGGGGTGCACGAGGTGGTGTTTGCCGAGTTGCCGCGGCTCTTTACCGTCCTGACATGGCGCCAGCGACTGTCGTACTTCGCGATCGGCACGTACTATTTCTGCGGGCTCACGACAGCCGTGTTTCTGGTCTTTCCCTACTTGTACCTCTGGACCGGCGTCCAGCCCGCCAACATGCAGTTCGGGAGCTTTCTGGCGACGGCCGCTCCGGTGGGGGCCGTGGGTCTGGCGATCTATCTGTTCGTGCAGCGATGGTTGTGCGACCGCGACGCCGAGCGCGGCCTGCACTGGCGCGGGCTTGCGCTCAAGATGGCCTGCTGGCCCGTATACCTCGAGGGAACGGTTCTCGCCGTCCTTCGCGCCGACATTCCGTACATCCCGACGGCGAAGCAGGCCGTACGTGGACGGTTTCTTCGGCTGGCCTGGCCGCAACTGACGCTGATTGGCGTCTACGCCGCCACGCTCGTCTACGTGATCAACGCGCGTCTGTTGACGGCCGATGTGTCGATGTCGTTCACGCCGGAGGCGATCTGGGGGATGGCGGCATTTGCCACGGTTCCGGTGCTCTCCGGTGTCGGGGCGCTCTACGCGGCGTGGCAATCGCGGCATCTGCCGGAAGACGACCCGTGGGACGTCGTCGAGGTCGATGCCATCGGGAGTGATGCATGAGCCGGACGCAGCGTCTTGCCGTGTCCGCGATTGCGCTCGGAAGCGCCGTGGTGCTCGTGAGCCTGCTGATCTCGCTCAGCTCCGCCACGGAAGGTCCCCTGACTGCCGCGCTCGAGCGTCTCGGCACGACCGTCGGTTCCCTCGAACACAACGTGCGCGAACGGCTGAGCGGTCCCGGCCGCAGTCGCGATCTGGCCTGGTTCGACGACGATCGGGCAGACCCGATGCGCCTTCGCCATCCCGGCACGATCCTGCTGGGGGCCTACGACAGCGGCATGCCCGCCTCGCTGGAAGGAGTTCGGGGGTTGGAGCGCGCGATCGAGACGACCCTTCCGCTCGTCCAGATCTATACGGCCTGGGGCGACAACCCGGAGCACCGCTTCCCGTTTCGACTGGCCACGTCGATCTGGAACATGGGATCGGTGCCGGTCATCACCTGGGAACCCTGGTTGGCGGTGTTCGACAATGCCCGGCACCCGTCGCTTCCATTGCGCGACGCGCGCGACCGGCACGGACTGGCGGCGGTTGCCCGCGGCGAGTACGACTTCTACGTCGATCAGTGGGCGATCGAGGCGGTGCGGTTCGGCCGGCCGCTCTTCCTGCGGTTCGCGCACGAAATGAACGATCCGTATCGCTATCCCTGGGGGCCGCAACACAATACGAAAGAAGAGTTCATCGCCGCGTGGCGGCACGTGGTCGAACGGTTCCGGCGCGCCGGCGCCGACAACGTCATCTGGGTGTGGTCGCCCCACGTGGCCCATGAGTACTGGAATCTCTACTATCCCGGAGCGGATTACGTGGACTGGACCGCTACCGGCGCCCTCAATTTCGGTCCCATCGCCCAATGGTCCGAGTGGTGGTCCTTCAAGGATCTCTTCGACACGAAGTACGCCGGCCTGGCGGAGTTCGGCAAGCCCATCATGATTGCCGAGTTCGGCTCCTTGAGCGTCGGCGGCGATCGGCAGACGTGGTATCGAGCCGCCCTCGAGAATCTGCCGCGCACGTATCCGGCCGTGAAGGCGCTGCTCTTCTTCAACGCCGTTGCCGATCAGACAGTGACCTATCAGAAAGTGGACTGGTCGTTCACCGATGACCCGGCGCTGACGCGGACCATTGCCGACGCTATTCGTGACTACCCGAGAGACTAGTTTTAACGATGTTTTTTCTGTGCCTCTGTGGCCCGGTTGGGATTGTGCCACGTACTGTTACGGCATCCTCTCTGGAAACCGGACGATGAAGCCGTCGCGGTTCGGCATGCGCACCTTCGGCAGGCTCTGCGCGTTCATCACGTCGGTGGGCCCGATGATCTTGTTGAGCGACAGGATGTACGCGGTGAGGGCGTAGACCTCGTCGTTGGTCAGCGTCCGCGGCGCCTGCCACGGCATCGCGCGCCGTGTGAAATCGAAGAGCGTGGTGGCGTACGGCCAGAAGTTGGCAATCGTCTTCGGCGTGTCGATGCCGTTCGTGAGCGGAGCGCCGCCCACCACCGCCGCGTGCGAGCCGCCTTTCCCCTCGGGCCCGTGGCACAGCGCACACTTGGCGACGAAGATCTTGGCCCCTTGCTCGGGTGTGCCGCTGCCGGGCGGCAGGCCGGTGCCGTCCGGTAAGACGCTGATGTCCCAGGCCGCGATGTCCGTCTCCGAGACTGGTTGACCGAGATTAGGCCTGCCCTGAGCGGAGTCGAAGGGGCTCTGTGCGAAGACGACGCTCGACAGGAGAGCGAGCGCGAGGATACCCCCACAGGCCACGGAGACACGGAGGCACGGAGACGGATGCTTCTTCTTGGTCGTCTTCGTGGCTCCGTGTCGCGGCTCGTGGGAAGGGACGGATGCCTTACGCGTAGACATTTTTCACCTCGCCGCTCGACTCGACGGCCCAGCTCGTGGGGCCGTTGTAGTGCTGACTGGGGAACCCCAAAGGGTTGGTCACCGGCTTGGCGGTCTGCCCGCGCCGCGCGATGACCTCCGCCCGCGTCGGCTGCACGTTGCCGCCCTCGTCCCATGCGTGGCTCTGCAGAACGACCGGTCCGCCCTCCCACCGCCACGGTGCGCGGAACCGGGTGAATGCCTTCGGCAGAACAGGCCCCTGCAGCGCCGCCTGCGCCCAGCTCCTGCCGCCGTCGGCCGTGACCATGACCTTCGCGATTCGTCCGTTGGCCGAGTAGGCCACGCCGGAGATTTCGTAGAACCCTGGCCCGCTCAGCCTCAAGCCGGGTGAGGGGTGCGTGATGAACGACTTCACTTCCTGCAGGAAGTAGAACTGGTACGCCTTGCCGCCCGGCAGAATCGGCGCGTACGTCCGTGCCTCGTAGTAGCTCATCGCCGGCTGTTCGACCAGCTTGATGCGCCGCAGCCACTTGACGTTCATGTTGCCTTCCCACCCGGGCAGGAACAGCCGCATCGGATAGCCGTTGCCGGGCATGATCCGCTCGCCGTTCTGATACAGCACCACCATCGCATCGTCGAGCGCCTTGGTGATCGGCACGCTGCGGCTGAGTGCCAGCGAGTCGGCGCCTTCAGCGATGAGCCACTTCGCTTTCGGATCGATCCCGGCCTCGTCCAGGAGGGTTGACAGCATGACGCCGGTCCATTCGGAGCAGGAGACCAGCCCGTGGATCGCCTGGATGCTGGCCTGGAGCGGCTCGTTCGAGAACAGCGGCGCGCTGTTGCCGCCGCATTCGAGGAACGCCATGCGCGACACCATCGGATAGCGGGCAAGCGTGTCGAGCGTGAACACCAGCGGTCGCCTGACCAGGCCGTGAATCGCGAGGCGGTGCTGAGCCGGGTCGATGTCCGGGTTGCCGGAATGCGAAATGACGAAATGCAGCCCGTTCGGGGTGAATGTGCCGTTGATCAAGTGGTGCGGCGTGCGTCCGTGCGCCGTGCGCGGCTCGCCCTGGGGATTCGAGAGCGTGCGCACCACGTTTTTCTCGAATGGCGATGGCGTGCCGTACCCCTGGATGTTGACTCCGCGTCCCTTGCTCCATGGCGGGTCCGCGAGCTGCTGAGCGGCCGCCGTGTCACTCAGTGTGTAGCCGGTGACCGCCGCGGCAAACGCTGCGCCGCCTGTCAGAAACGCCCGACGATGAAGCAGACCGTTGCCGGCCACGACCTCGAGATCTTTCACGACGGCCTCCTCTAGGTAGGCAATAGGCAGTGGGCAGAGATCGTTCCGCAAATCCGTAAATTCGTAAATTCGTAAATCCGCAAATCTTCAATCTCCTAATCCCTTTCCTTCCCCCTTCCCCCTGACCCCTTCAGGTCTTTGGTCTCTAGTCTTTAGTCTTTGGTCTCTACACCGGAGACTCGGTTGTGTTGATGATGATGAAGCCCTATGGAGGTCAGGCCGACACGGATCGCCTGACCGCGCGAGAAGGCTGAGGGAATCCGCCAGCTCGCGGAGCTGGCGTGTGCGGCCGCTCGAGACCTCGCAGCGCGGTCCGGCCACCGGAATCGGGATTCATCATCATCAACACAACCGTGGCTCCCGGTTTGTCTCCGTCAGTCGAGCGGCTCAACCTTGATGAGCGACGCGCCGAGATTGTTCCCGATCCAGAACGCCGGCCGGGTCGTGGCGTTGTCGACGTTGACCCGACGGATGTTCGTGGCTCTCGGGAGGAGGTACTCGACGATCTCGCCGGTGCTGGTGTTGAGGCGGACGACATGGTCGTTGTTCATGCCGCCGGCCCACGCGTAACCGGCGCCGTCGAGGATGGCGTCGTAGACATTCGTCCATGGCGTCGGCACCGCCCACTCCCGGAACGTTTCCGTCCTCGTGTCGAACATCGCGATCTTGTTGCCGCGGAATTCGGCGAACCACAGGCGATCCTGCCCGTCCATGTGCCCGCGGCGAGGGCCCGAATTCGGCGTCGGCGTTGCGAACGGGGTCACCTTCTTCGTCTTGGCATCGACCCTGATGATATAGGTGCCGTTCAGATTCATGCCATAGAAGTTGTTCTTCGAATCCGACGCGACGCCGTAGGAGCTGAGCTGCCGAATGACGGGCGAGTCCTTCGGGAGACCGACAGAGTAGTCGATCGCCTTCCACTCACCCGTCTTCACGTCCACCTGATATTCGCTGTCGCCGCCAATCCACACCTGGCCGTCCACCTCGTGGTTGGCGGGCATGACCATCGCGATGCGCGCCTCGTCCCTGTCGCGGAAGGCCGGCGAGCCCCATGTCTGGAACGTCTTCGTCTTCCGATCGAATCTCGCGAGGTTGCCCTGATACATCGTGCCCATCCAGATATCGCCCTGTTTGTCGAACACCAGGTCGAGCGAGCCGACGGGCGCGCCAGGCTTGGTGACGGGCATCGGGTACTCGGTGACCTTGCCGGTCTTCGGATCGAGCACTCCCAGGACGTGCGTGCCGAAGTCGGCGTACCAGACCATGCCTTGCGCATCGGCCTGTGCATCGTGTGGCAGCGTCTCCGGGCGCGGGAGATCGTATTCGGTGATGACCACGCGCGTCGCGTTGCCCGTGGGTCGGGGGAGCGTCTTCAGTGCGTACCGATAGTGGCCGGTGCTGAGGTTCACGGAGGCGAGGTATTCAGCGGTTGGGGAAACTCGCGACTGCTGCACGGGCCGCTCGCCTTCGCGGCCGGCGGCGCTCATGTCGTCGCGAACGGGAGGGGCAAATCCGCCTCCATGCTCGTTGGGCCGCAACTGCGGACGGGTCATCGTGCTGCCCTGTGAATACCGTCCCATGCGCTCGATGATCGGGGCGAACTCGCTGGCCGTGTAGCGCGAACGGACGATCGGCTGAAGCGAGTGGCACTGCGTGCAATTGAGCAGGCCGTTCTTCATGCTGTCGGTGCCGGGCCAGCTCATGAGCCACTCGCCGTTGGAGAGCTGCGAGGCAAGGTCCTGCGTCTTGCGCAGCTTCAGGTCGAGCTGCGCGGTCTGGGGCGCGGCCACGCTGACAGTTTTCGGGCCGTCGAGCTCGTAGCCGGCCGCGCGGATGCGAATCGAATAGGCACCTGGCTCCACGCGATCGCGGGGGAAGCTGTAACGGCCGCTCGCGTCACTGACCACCGTGACGGCCATGGTGGAGCCGGCGCGTTTCGCGCTGACGAGCACGCCCTCCATCGACCCTTCGTCCTGCGAGCTGACGAGCCCCGTCAGGCCTGCGGACGAGGACTGCGCCGTGATCGCCGCCAGAACGAGGGCTGCGAAGATGACCAAGGCCACCGCGACGACGCTCTTGCGAAGCACGTCTCACCTCCAGGTTTTCAAGCGCATATGATGGCCCCGGGCCGCATCTGGCGCAAGCGCGGGACGGCCCTCATGGTTCCTTGGCGTAGACCAGGTTGCGCGTGGCCGAGTCGGCTCCACCCGGCGTCTGCGCCGCGCGCTGCATCCGCAGCACGCCGCCCTCCAGGACCCAGACTTCCCGCACGTTGACGAGGCCGTGAATCGTGCGGAGCACCAGCCGGGCGCCGTCCCAGCTCGCCATTCGCTTGTAGTTGTAGGCGGGCCTGGGATCCTCCGGATCGGGCGCCTGCGTCACCTTGCCGTCCAGTGTGAAGACAGCGGCAAGCGGCTTGGATTGCGCTCCCCCTGACTCGTACCGCAGAGTCATCGCCATCTCGCCCGCGGTCTGTTTCACCGTGATGGCGATCGGTGGCTCGGCCACGCCCGATCCCATCCCGCCGCTCGCCGCCATCTGGCTGCGCGTCTTGTCGAGAGTCCAGGTGCCGGCAAAGCTGGGAATCGGCGTATTCGGATTGGGCTTCGCCGCCGCCGCCGTGTTCGACGTCGCCGGCCTCGCCGTGGTGAGCCGCTTGACCGGGGTTTTCGGCGCGAGCTCCCGGCCCCAGAACAAATCCCGGGGATTCGCATTCGGCTTTGGCACGAACTTCTGCGTGCGCCCGCCGAAGACCTCGGCGCCATACATGTTGCCTTCCGCGTCGGCCGAGATCTGATGCACGCCCCAGGTGGCGCCGGGGTAGGTGCCGTAGCGTCCGAACACGGTTTCGATGTGCCCGCGCAGGTCGTACTTGATGAACTGCTCGTGGTCGCCGTCGTAGCACCAGAGGTGCTGATCGCGGCTCATCGAGAGCGAGTGGCAGTAGCCGCTGGGCCACTTGTCCAGAAAGACGCCGTTCTCGTCGAACACCTGAATCCGCCGGTTGAACCGGTCCGAGACGTACACTCGGCGGTCGTCACCCACGGCAATTCCGTGCGGCACCGTGAACTCGCCGTCGTTCTTCCCGGGCGCCATCGAGCCCCACCACAGCAGCGGCTTGCCGTCCTTGTTGAACTTGACCACGCGGCTGTTCGCGTAGCCGTCGCTCACGAAGAAGTTACCGTCCGGCAGCCAGTCGATCATGGTCGGCCGGTTGAAGTGCTGCAGGTCGTCATTGGCGCCGAAGACGCCCATCTCGCCGAGCGTGAACACCTTCGTCTTGCCGTCGTTGGTGAACTTGTGGATGACGTGGTTCATGTCGTCTACCACCCACACGTGCCGTTCCGGGTCGTACGGCTCGACATAAACCTGATGCGGGCCCCGGCCCCCTTCGAACAGGGAATCCCACTGCGTCCACGATTCGACCAGGTCTCCCTGGCGATTGACGACGAGGATGGTGTTGCGGAAGACCGGCACCTCACCCGTGGCGCCGCCGCGGTTGAGCGCGCCCCAATTGCCCAGAAAATTCGGCCCGATCTTGAGATCCTTCGGCAGCTCGATTTCACCGCGGCTGACGAGAAAGACCCTGTCGGCCGATTCGGGATAGACGCCGGCTTGCGACCCCCAGATGTATCCCGGGGCAGGCCACGTCTTCTTCGGCCAGTTGGGATCGACTTCGTAGGGGCCGCTGATGTCGAAGCCGCCCCGTTGTTCGACAAACGGCGGTCTCTGCTGGAGCGACGCGGGCGAGGGGAACCCGGCCCCAACCGCGAGCAATGCGACGAGCGACACGACATGCCTGCGCATCCGATCCTCCTTATTCCTGGCGCGGTGCCGGGCGGAGTGTAGCAGCCGCAAACCGAGCCGCACAAGGAGCGCGGCAGGGGCCAAGGCGACGTATAATCGCGGCCATTCGACGCTACAAGAAGGAGCTGTGAAGCCATGACGCGTTGCCTTTCGGCGGTATTGGCTGGTGTGCTGGTCGTCCTGGCCGTCCCGGCCCTGGCGCACCACTCATTCAACACGTTTTTCGACATGTCCCGCACCGTGCAGATCGAGGGCATCGTGAAGTCGTTCAGGCTGGTCAGTCCTCACTCGGAGATGATCGTCGACGTCCCGGACGCCGGCGGGAAGCCCGTCACGTGGCGCATCACGGCGAGGACCGGAGCGGTCAACGCACGGCGAGAAGGCTGGAAGGTTGAAGACTTCATCGGGAAGAAGGTCAAGGTCGAAGGCAACCCGACGCGCCGGGAAGGCGGAACGGCCATGGCTGCCGGCGTCGTGACATTCGAGGACGGCAAGGTCGTGTGTCTCGGTGGGTGTCCCGGCGGACCCCCGGTTGAGTAAGCACGGGAGGACAACGTGACTGGCGCACGACGCGTGGGACGGGCCGGCGCTTTCCTCGCGCTGGCGCTCGTGATGGTCACGGCGAACGCAGCCGCTCAGACCGACGAGGAATACGAAAAGATCCTGCCGTTCGTCGGGCATTGGGATTCCGACGTCGCAGTGCCCGATGGCCAGGACCGCGGCAACTGCGGTGGCCGCACGGGTGATGCGGGCGAGAAGCTCCTGAACTGCTCGATGCCCGTCGATCAGCTGCCGCTGAACGCCCGGGGCGAAGCCTGGCTGAAATACGTGGACATCATGCAGTCGCCGACGACGGTCGCGTGTGCGCAGCTCGGGCTGCCGGCGCTGTTGACCGATGGCGCGTATATTTCCGCGTCGCCCGGCCGCGTCGAGATGCAACATCCCACCAACGGGTATGTGGCGCGCACGGTGTGGATGAACGGAGGCGGCCCGAAGCCGCTGACGGGACAGCTGTTTCAACACGGCCTGTCGGTCGGACGTTTCGACGGGAGCGACCTCGTGATCGAAACCGACCACTTCATGTTCGATCCCGACGGCATCGACGACCACTTGCACATGGCGTCGTCGGTGCGAAAAAAGGTCACGGAGCGCTATCAGCTCATCGACCAGGAGCACCTGAGAATCGTCATTACGCTCGAGGACCCGACCTTCTTGAGCAGGCCGTTCACATGGGCGATCCTGTGGTCGAAAAAACAGGGAGGAGCTCCTCAAGCCTGGCGCTCGTGCGATGCGGAGTCGGCACGCCGCGAGGTGGAGTTCGCGTACCCAGGCAACAAGTATCCGGACGCAAAGTAGGGAGGGATGGCCATGAGACGACGTGTGGCATGCGCATGCGGCGCGGCACTGCTGTCAGGCTCGTTGGTCTGCCATCTTCATGCGCAGGCCGTCACAGCCAGGGCCCACGTGGACGCCGCGCGGGCCGCCATCGCGCCAAAAGGGGCCAACCCCAAGGCCCCGTCGTTCCATGTCTTTCAGGCACTCTTCGATCAGGCGTGCACCGAACCAAAGCTGCCCGATACCATGCGCACGCAGGATCGTTCAGCGGTCGTGGCGCGCAAGGACTGGTTCGCATGGCCGGCGAATATCTTCGACAACCTCTACTTCATCGGCACGAGGACGGCTGGAGTCTGGGCGATCAATACGTCGGACGGCATCATCGTCATCGATGCGAATTTTCATTACTCGAGCAAGGAACTGGTGCTCGGTCTGCTCAATTTCGGGCTCGATCCCAGCAACATCAGATACGTCATCATCACTCACGCGCATGACGATCGGTACTGGGGAGCAAAGGCTCTTCAGGAGACGTATCCGAAAGCGCGTATCGCCATGTCGGCTGCCGACTGGGACATCGTGGCCAAGGACAACTCACCAGCGGCATTCAAGCCGCGAAGGGACATGGTCGTCGCCGACGGTCAGAGAATCACCCTCGGTGGCGTGACCGTCACTGCGTACATCACCCCCGGCCATACCCCCGGGACGCTTTCGTTGATCGTCGGGCCGCTCACGAACAAGAAGAGCGTGGCCTCCGACGATGCAGCCCATGTCGCCAGCATCTGGGGCGGGACCGATCCGAGCATCGGGCGACAGGGCGTCCAGTACTACCCGGACGGCCAGACGATGATGCGGACTCACATTACCTCGTTGAGACGCTTCATCGATCTCGGCACGAAGGCTGGCGTCGACGTGGTTCTCTCACCAACGTTGAGCCACGCCAACTTCCTGCCGAAGCTTCGTGCGTGGAGATACATGAACCCCGACGAATCCGGAGGGGGAAACCCGGATGGTCCGCTCGGGGAAACGCTGAAGCTCCAGGGGGCGGCACACCCGTTCGTCAGCAAGGAGGGCGTCGAGCGGTATCACCGGGTGCTGCTCGAATGCTATGAAGCCCAGCTCGCGTGGAGGACGGGCTCGTAGTCGTCTGGCGGACGGACCCCTGTGCTGGCGCAGCTCGAGCAGACTGGCCTGGCCACCTGGATACGCGAATCGGGGGTGCTTTACGGGTACCCCCTCATTCTCTTTCTTCACACGCTCGGTCTGAGCACGCTCGTCGGACTCAATTCGGCGATCGACCTGCGGCTGCTTGGCGTTGGATCCGCCATCCCTCTCGCGTCGCTGGAAAAGACATTCTCGCTGATGTGGGCGGGGTTTGCCGTGAACGCCGCGACAGGGAGCCTGCTGTTCATCTCCGACGCCACGAAGCATGCGTCCAATCCGGCCTTTTATCTGAAGCTGGCGTGCGTCGCGCTTGCCGTCGTGACCCTCACGCGCATCCGGAGCCGGGTGTTTCGCGGGCGGGAGAGCGGCCGGCTCCTGGCGGCCGCATCGCTCGGCTTCTGGTTTGTCGCCCTGAGCGCCGGCCGGTTGATGGCCTACGTTATTGAATTTCTGTCGTGAACCTCGCGCACCTGCACCTCCTGCTGAATCATGTGCCGACCGTCGGTCTGGGTGTCGGGTGCGGCCTCTTTCTCGCATCGCTCATCGGAAAGAGTGAGGATCTGAAGCGAGCCAGCTTCGTGGTGTTCTTCCTCGTCTCACTAGTGGCCATCCCTGCGTATCTGACCGGCGATGCGGCGCGCTTTACGCTTCAGGATCGGCCCGAGGTGTCCGATGCGCTCATTGCCGCACACCAGGACGCCGCGATGCTGGCGCTCATCCCGATGGAGCTGACGGGTGTCGTTGCGTGGATCGCCCTGTGGCGATTTCGGACGTGGACCCTGGCGGCTCTCCTGTGTCTGTCGATCCTGACGTTCGGGCTCATGGCGCGAGCGGCAACGGTCGGTGGTCAGATCCGGCATCCGGAAATCGTGACGGCGGGCACGGCCGCGTCTGCGCCGGCGTGGCCCAGGCCCGCGGCGATCGGCGCGGCGCTGGTCCTCGACCATCCGTGGGTCTGGCCGATCTGCGAGATCCTCCATTTCGTCGGGCTCTGTCTGCTGTTCGGCGTCGTGCTGCTGGTGAATCTGCGGACGCTCGGTTTCATCACAGGCGTGGCATCCGCCGACATGAAACGGCTGCTGCCGTGGGCCATGGCGGGACTCGGCATCAATGTCGTGACCGGCATGCTGTTTTTTCTCGCCGCTCCCGACCAGTACACGCAGAACAGGGCGTTTTTCTGGAAGATGGGTGTCATGCTGATGGGAGGACTCAGCCTGCTCTACCAAACGATGGCCGACGAGGGTGCTGCGGCGAACCCGAACCCACACGCGCCGATGACGGCCAAGGTCATTGCGGCGGGTTCGATCGGCCTCTGGATTGGGGTCATCTTCCTGGGCCGGTTCCTGCCCTATCTCGGCGCGGAGTAGATGCATGATTTGGCTTTAGGCTTTGGGCTCTAGGCTTTGGGCTCGCTACCGCAAACCACGAAGAGACTATGAGCGGGCCGCGCGATTAAGCTCCTTAGGGTGTTCAAAGCCAGAAGGAGGCTGTGATGATCGCAACAACCCGCCCAGAGATGAGTGTAAGCGAGCCGACGTTGTACGTGG
>JBOGIR010000356.1:0-36498 GCA_050742335.1 Vicinamibacterales bacterium
GCTACATGGGGCCCCCGTCGGAGCTGGGGCTGCGCTGGGATCCGGAGCTCTACGGGATCTAATTGCAGATTTCAGATTGGTCGATTGACGATTGTTGATGATTTCTGAATGACGATTGGTCGAACGGATTGGCGATTGAGGGAATGCGCTGCGGTAGCACCGAGGTAGCCGGAGACCTTTAGGTCTCCGGAAGCCGGAGACCTTTAGGTCTCCGGAATATCCGGCGTCGCCAGGTCTGTGACGATCCGGTGCTGCGAACCAGAAGTGCCCATAAACACACCATGCGTGTAGGGCGGGTCGCTGGCGTTCGTCGTCTGCGCGATGTCGAACCAGAGGTCCCATGCGAGCGCCAGCTCCTCGGCTGTCATCTCCCGCAGGTTCCGATCGTCTTCACTGAGCATCTGCATCGTTCGTGCTCCAAGTCTCCCGTACGTCGGGCAGCCGCCGCTCGGCGATTTCGCACAGCCGATTGTGCGCTTCTCGGAGCGGCAGCTCATGCAGCCCGACGGTACGGCACTCGGCGATGTACGGCTTGGCGGCTTCGTTGTACGTGTCGAGCCGCGCGGCATCCCGCTGCTGCAGCACGTCAGCCTCTTCGGCCAGCGCCGTGACGACGGCGCGCCGCCCGGTGCCGCCCCGGGCGGCCACCACCGCCGGACGTCGTGACGAGGCACCCGCAGAGGCCAGCGCAAGGATGCGATCCGGGTCCGTGGTCAGCTCGAGCTCGCGCTCCGGGGGCAGAAGTGAAGCCAGATCGGCAATCACCGCGTAGTCTTTGGCGCGCTGTGTCTGCTTCATCAGGATGAGTGATTCCGGGTCGACCGCGACGAGCCGGCTCCCTGACGCCCGGTCGAACAACGCCGCGAGCGACGCGGCCGGGACCCGCGGCGGGCGGCTCACGAAGTCGCACCGGACGCGGCGCTGCTTGTCGTCGAAGAACTCGAAATGACTGGACCAGCCGCCGGCCAGCCAGCGGACGTCGAGCGGCGCGCCGAGGCGATACCGGGCGCCGCGCGTCTCGAGCTCGAGGAGGACGCGCTCGCAGGCGTCCGGCGTTTCGCGGATCACCCAGTCGCCGTCCTTGCTCATGATCGCAATGCGGTAGAAGACCACCGCCTGCCCGGACGCGAGCGCGACCGTCGGCGCCGCGCTGTTGAAGGCCTCCGTCAGCGCGAAATAGATGTTCTCCAGACGAGGCGAGTATACCGTCGCCGGAATTGGCGTCTCGTACGTACTGTCCGGCTCTAGCGGCACCGCCCCACGTACGCGCAGGGACGCCGCGATTTATAGGGCGACACGCCCCCGCGATTCGCGCTTGTCAGGCCGAAAGCCCAAAGCCCAGGGCCTAGGGCCTTCTTGTTAACGCTTGCCTTTTTCGCCGCATTGCTTTGTGATTAACCCGCGTCCCCAGGGCCACCCTTCGCGCGGAGCGCTCGATGAAAAAGCTGCTCGGCATCATCGCGGTTCTTACGGCCGGCGTCGCGTCGCTGGCCGCGCAATCCCAACAATCGGAGCCCCCCGTCCAGGGCCCTACCTTCCGCACGGGGGTCGACGTCGTTGCCGTCGACGTCTCGGTCGTCGACGGCAGTGGCAAACCGGTCGAGGATCTGCTGGCTCCCGACTTCGTCGTCAAGATCGACGGTCAGCCGCGCCGCGTCGTGTCGGCCGACCACGTGCGGATCGACGTCGAGGCCGCGCGGCGCGAGGCTGCCAATCCGTTCGAGACGCTGTTCACCACCAATCTCAAGCCGCAGAACGGCCGCATGTTCGTCATCGCGGTCGACCAGCTCGGCATCCGGTTCGGCGGCGCGCGGGCCCTGCTCGAGACCGCCGGCAAGTTCCTCGATTCACTCAGTCCGGCCGACCGCGCCGCATTCATTGCGTATCCGGAGCCCGGGATTTCTGTTGGATTCACCAACGACTGGCTGCGCCTGAGACAGGCGATGCAGCGAGTGGTGGGCCGCCAGCAGCCGAATGCGAACCGGCTCAACATCGGGCTGTACGAGGCGGTCGCCATCTCCGAGAGGGGCGACGGCCGGATTTTTGCGCAGGTGGTTCTGCGGGAGTGCCCTCGCCTCGTCGGTGTCGCGCTCGAACAGTGCGAGCGCGACGTGCTCAGCGAGAGCAGTTCCTTGGTACGCAGTGTCCGGCAGGACACCACCGAGTCGCTGCGGGGCCTCTACGACCTGCTGACAGGCCTGTCGGTCATCGACGGCCCCAAAACGCTCATCCTGCTGTCGGAAGGGATGGTGCTCGAAAGCCCGAGCGATCTGGATGGCATCATCCGCGCCGCGGCCTACGCGCGTGTGTCGATCCATGTCCTGCTGCTGGACGTCCCCAGGCACGACATCACGGTCGCCCGATTGCAGCCCAGTGCGACCGAAGATCGCGACATGCAGGTGCAAGGTCTGGGCGATCTGGCCGCCTCCACGCGTGGCGCCTTGTACTACATCGCGGGCACCGGTCAGAACGTCTTCGACCGGCTGTCGTCGGAAACGCTGGCGTACTACATGCTTGGTGTAGAAGAGAGCTCCGGCGATCGGGACGGCAAGCAGCACCGCATCGACGTGGAAGTGCGCCGCCGCAACGTGACCGTCAGGTCGCGCCGGGCATTCGTGCTGTCGTCGCCCACCACCACGCGCCGCAACGCCGAAGAAACGCTGATGGACGCGCTGAAGTCGCCGTTCGGCGTGGCGGAAGTGCCTCTGCGCTTGACGACGTTCACGCAGAAGGACCCCGCCAGCGACAAGTCGCGCATCATGATTGCCGCCGAAGTCGGCCAGCCAGGGGGTGAGCCGGCGGAGTTCACCGTCGGCTACGTGCTGCTCGACGATGCAGGGAAAGTGATTGCGGGGACGGCCGACAAGCGCGTGCTGTCCGTTCCCGGCGGCCTGCAGAACATGCCGCGCGACTACCTCACCGAAGTCGTCGTCGAACCCGGCAACTACTCACTGCGCTTCGGCGTGGTCGATGCCGAGGGGCGGCGCGGAGGCATCATCCGCGACATCAACGCGTGGAAGCTCGGAGGCGAGGAGTTCGCCTTGGGCGACCTGCTGATCGGCGATGCGGGGAGCGACGGCAACCGGCGGATCAGGCCGGGGGTCGAGCCGCGCGTCCAGGGGAGCGTCGCGGCGTTTCTCGAGATGTACTCCACCATGCCCGCGTCGCTGGAAGCGACAACCGTCAATTTCGAGATTGCCGACGACCAGGATTCGCCGGCGCTCCTATCGGCTCCGGCGCAGATGCTTCCTGCGGCTCAACCGACGCAACGCGTGTCGCAAGGCGTGCTATCGCCCGCCATGTTGCCGCCCGGCCGTTACGTGGCGCGGGCGCGTGTGCTGCGGGGGAGCAACGTGGCCGGCGTGCTGGTGCGCCCCTTCATTCTCGACGGGGCGCCCGGCGCGCTGCCGGTGCCGTTTCTGCGCGGGAACGTGGCGAAGTTCGATCCGAAGATCGCGCTGCGCCGTGACCTGCTCGACTCCATGCTCGACTCGGTGGCGAAGAGATCGCCCGAGCTGAAGGGCCCTCTGGCCGAGGCGCGCGCCGGACGGTACGGCGCGGCCGCGCTCGAAGCGCTCACATCCGGCGATCAGACGGCCGCGGCGTTCTTCAAAGGGCTCGACTGGTATTCCAAGGGTCAGTTGAACGACGCGGCCACGCAACTGGCGCTGGCGGCCGGACCGCGCCGCGAGTTCTTTCCTGCGGCGTTCTATCTGGGCGCGGCGTTTGCGGCCGCCGGGCGCGACCGCGACGCAGCGGGGATATGGCAGCTGGCGATCGGCAAGGAGCCGAGGCCGGTGATCGCCTACATTCTGCTGGCCGATGCGCGGCTGCGGGACGGCCAGTCCGATTCGGTCGTCGATGTCCTGAAGCCGGCGTACGAACAGAACCCCACCGACGATGAAATCGGACAGCGACTTGTGTCGGCGTACCTGATGACGGGGAGATACGCCGAGGCCGTGCCGGTGCTCGATCGCTTCCTTACGCGGCACCCGGACGATCAGGTTGCGCTGTTTGCCGCCGTCTTTGCGCAGTACCACGTTGCCACGCGCGAGCATCTGGCGGTATCTGCCGCGGATCAGGCCAAGCTCGGGCGCTACGTCCGCGCCTATAAGGGACCGTATCAGCCGCTGCTCGCCAAGTATCTCGAAATCATGCGTCGGTGACGTACCTGCACGGCTGCAACTACCCCTGGTCATTCGACGGCAGCACGACCTTCTACGGCCTCGATTTCGGCGCCAGCGTCTGGGGATCCCATCGTGGTGTCTCGACGCGCCGATCTGCTGTCGCGCGCGATTTTGGCGAGATGGCGGCGCTCGGCTTCACCGTCGCGCGGTGGTTCCTGTTCTGCGACGGCCGCGCGGGCATCGTCTATGACGATGTGGGGATGCCGCTCGGTCCCGACCCGCTCCTTTTTGCCGACCTGGACGCTGCGATTGAACTGGCGCGCGACGCGGGCATCCGCATCGATGTCGTGCTGCTGGATCATCACTGGATGTTCAGTGGCGTCCGCCATGCGGTTGCAGACCCGACAACAGGTGTGCTGCTCGAGGCGCGGCTGCCGGAAGGTCGCGCGGATGTGCTCCTGTCCGATGCAGGCCGCGATGGTCTGTTCGATGGCGTCATCGGGCCGCTCGTGCGCAGGTACGGCCCTGGCGGTGCACGCGCCGATCTCGGCGCCGCCATCCTCGCGTACGAGCTCATGAACGAGCCGGACTTCGTGATCGACGAATGGGAACGCGATCTGAGCTCGCGCGTGAGGCGTCCGCTCCCGTTCGAAGTCATGGTCGATCTGGTGTCGCGCTTGAGCCGCCTGGTTCACGCCGAACATCCCGGCGTGCTCACGACGCTCGGATGCGCACGCATCCACAACCTGTGGGCATGGGACGATGATGCGCTGGGACTGGACGTGCTGCAGGTGCACTCGTATCCCGACGTGCGTCATCCCGAACGTGAGGCCGACATCTTTGGCGTTCCAGCGTCGGGGCTCGGCGTCCGACGCAGCGTGATCCTTGGCGAGTTCCCGTGCAACGGGCCCGAGCAGCATCCCGACGGGGCGACGCCGCCGTCAACGACGCTGGACGAGTACCTCGACTTCGCGGTGAGCGGCGGGTATCTGGGAGGATGGCCGTGGAGCTTCAGCGGCACCGATGCGTACGGGCGCGTGCCGGTTGAGCCGCTGCGGCGGTTTGCGGCGCGCCATCCGGATCTCGTGAATCCGCGGGCCCGCCACGCCGACGGGCCACGGAGACACGGAGACACAGAGTCTTGGTCATAGCCTCTCCGTGTCTCTGTGCCTCTGTGGCCTGTTGACGTGAGAGGCGGGTCAGGGATCCAGCTGTTCGATGGTCGCCGTTGACGGCTCGCGTTGCTTCTGCAGACGCGCGGCCACCTCTTCGGCTCTTCGCATCACGCGCAGCACGTTCGACCCGAGCGCCTTGCGAACGTCTTCTTCCGGCCAGCCGCGGCGCAGCAGCTCCGCCGTCAGTGCCGGATACTTCGACACGTCCTCGAGTCCGGCCGGCACGCTCTGAATGCCGTCGAAGTCGCTGCCGATGCCCACGTGGTCCGGGCCGGCCACCTTGCGGACGTGATCCATGTGATTGGCCACGTCGGCAAGCGTCGCCTTGCCCGTGGACGTCAGAAAGCCGGGCACGAACGTCACCATGACGACGCCGCCGTTGCCGCGCAGCAGTTGCAAGACATCGTCGGGAACATTGCGGCCGTGGTCGTTGAGCGCCCGCGCATCGGAATGCGAAAAGATGACCGGCGCTTCGGCCACTCGAATCGCGTCGCGCATCGTGTCGGCGGAGGTGTGGCTGAGATCGACCAGCATCCCGAGCCGATTCATCTCGCGCACAACCTCCTCGCCGAATCTCGAGAGTCCCGTCACCTTCGGCATGTCCGTGCCCGAATCGGCCCAGCGCAGATTCCCGCTGTGGGTGAGCGTCAGGTACCGCGCGCCGGCCGCGTGGAACATGCGGAGCAGGGCCAGGGAGTTGTCGATGGAATGCCCCCCTTCCATACCGATGAGGGACGCAATCCTGCCCGCCCTGAAGATGCGCTCCACGTCGGCCACCGTCAGCGCAAGCTCGAATGTGTCCGGATACTTGCGAACCATCCGATGGACGACGTCGATCTGTTCGAGCGTGGCGCGCACGGCGGCCGGTCCCTGCATGTCGGCGGGGATGTACACGGACCAGAACTGACCGCCGACGCCGCCGGCCCTAAGCCGCGGGATGTCGGTGTGCAATTTGGGCTGCGGCACCCGGATGTCGAGCTTGTTCAGATCCCGCTCCGCGTTGGCCTGCCGCAGCGCCCACGGGTAATCGTTGTGCCCGTCGATGAGCGGCACCTCGCGATGCAGCGCCCGCGCGCGGGCGAGCAGATCCCCGCCCTGGCGGGCCTGCAGGCCGACGGTTGCAGCCAGAATCAGCAGAAGCACGAGGCATGTCATCGCGGTGGATCTTATTGCAGATTTCAGATCGGTCGAATGGCGACTGTTGTCGAATCACGATTTTCGATCGTTGGACGTGAGTGTCGATCGACTGCGAATTCCCTCGATCGCCAATCAGTTCGACCAATCGTCATTCAGAAATCGTCAACAATCGCCGATCGGCCAATCTGAAATCCTCAAATACGTCCGGGTACGATTATCATTGACGCGGGAGGACGACGTGCTCATACGACGTGCTGCGTTCTCGATGGTGACCGCCATGCTGGTCGCAGCGGCCGTGGCCGCGCAGGGACCGGCCGGGCAGGGCGGCCGAGGCGGTCGGGGCCGTGGGGTGCAGATTCAGCCGGGCGACGAATGTCCGCCCGGCACCACGCTCGTTCGTGTCGGACAGTGTCAGGCGCCCGAATGGCCGGTGCCCAGCATCGTCGATTATCGGCCGACGTCGAAGCTCGTGGTCGAGGAGCACCCGGTGCCGCGCGCGAAGTTTCCGGTCGTCGACATTCACAGTCACACCGGACCGACGCCGCAGTCGATCGCCCGGTTGATCCAGGAGATGGACGCGCTCAACGTCCGCGTCCTCAACAACCTGAGCGGCGGCTCCGGCGCGGAGCTGAAGCAGCAGGTCGATTACATCCGGAGCACGAAACATGCAGACCGGTTCACGGTCTTCGCGAATGGACTGAACGGCTTCCGCGACGTGGAGCCGGGCTACGGCCGCAAGGCGGCCGCGCAGCTCGAAGCGGACGTGCGAAGCGGCGCCATCGGGTTCAAGATTTTCAAGCAGACGGGCATGGATACGTTGAAGAAGGACGGCACGCGTCTGAAGATCAACGATCCGGAGCTCTCGCCAGTGTGGGAAACGGCGGCGCGCCTGAATATTCCCGTCATCGTCCACACAGGCGAGCCGCAGGAGTTCTTCCAGCAGCCCGACATGCACAACGAGCGATGGCTCGAGCTGGCGCTGTTTCCCGATCGTCGCCAGTACCTGAACAAGAACGTCACATTCGAGCAGCTCAATGTCGAACGCAACGCGCTGTACAAGAATCATCCAAAGACGCGCTTCATCGCGGCGCACTTCGGGTGGCACGCCAACAACCTCGGTCTGGCCGCGAAGCTGCTCGACGAACATCCGAACGTGGTGCTGGAGCTCGCCGCCATTCTGTACGACCTGGGGCGCCAGCCGCGCGCCGCGCACGCGTTCTTCACGAAATACCAGGATCGGATTCTGTTCGGCAAAGACACCTACGCGCCACCCGAGTTTCCGTATTACTGGCGCGTGCTGGAGACGACCGACGAGTATTTCGACTACTATCGCGACTACCACGCCTTCTGGAACCTGTACGGGATGGGGCTGCCGGACGTGGTGCTGCGGAAGGTGTATTACCAGAACGCGTTGCGCGTGACGCCGGGGCTGCCGCAGACGGGATGGCAGCGGTAATCGCAGATTGGAGATCGGTCGATTGTCGATTGTTGGCGATTGCTGATTCAGCGATTTGAGAATGGATTTGGCGATTTGACGTCGCCAAATCCGGCAATTGAGCAATCGGCACAATCAATTCGACAAATCGCAAATCGACACTCGTCAACAATCTTCAATCGTCAAATCTGCAATCTACATTGGTCAGGCGTTGATTAGCCGCGACGACCCCCGCTCGCACACGAACCCCGCGGCGCGCGTTTCCGCCGCGGTGTGTTCCAGGACCGTCGGCACGAAATACCATTCGGCCTGAAGCCGCTGTGGCGTGATGTCGATGAGCACGTAGCCGCGGCTGTCGCCGTCCAGGAACTTCAAGTGTGGCAGGAAGGTGCGCAGCAGCGGCGCGCGGTCCCGCATCGAGGCGTTCGCGAAGAGCGGTGGCGAGCTGATGGCGGGCGCCAGCAGTTCCACAGCCAGCGACCCTTCGCCCGTCGACGGCTGGTATTGCCTCCACGGATCGCGCGCCACGTCGAGCGCCCACGAGCTGTGGAGATCGCCGCTGAGAATCGCAACGTCCCGGACGCGTTCGGTCGCGAGGCAGTCGAGCACCCGGTCACGGGCGGCCTGATACCCATCCCACGTGTCGGGCGACAGCACCGGCCAGTCGGGCGGCGCCACGCGCGAAAACAGCACCTGCTGGCCGAGCAGCCGCCACGCCGTGCCGGCGCGTTGGGACGATCGCAGCTCGTCGAACAGCCACGCTTCCTGCGCGGTGCCAAGGATCGTGCGCGTGGGGTCGGCCAGTCCCTGCAGATCCTCGGTACGCGCCTGCCTGTCGCGCAGGCCGCGCGTGTCGAGCATGATCAGGTCCATCAGCGAGCCGAAGCGGAAGCTGCGGTACAGGTGAATGCCCGGACCCGGCGTTTCGCGAACCGGCATCCATTCGAGGTAAGCGCGATAGGCGGCGGCCTGTCGCACCGCCCACCCGCCTTCGCCCTGCTCCGGATTGTGATTCGACGCACCGCCCGACCACGCGTCGTTGGTCACTTCGTGGTCGTCCCACACCGCGATGAACGGGTGCTGGCGATGCGCCTCCTGCAGGTCGGGATCCAACCGGTAGGTCGCGTATCGGATTCGGTAGTCGCTCAGCGTCACCGCTTCGCGCCGCGGTTCAGGAATGCGCAGCAGCCCCGCCCCGTCGCCGTATCTGCCGTTCTCGAACTCGTAAATGTAGTCGCCGACGTGCACGACGGCGTCGAGGTCCAATCGGTTGGCCACGCAGCGATAGACGTTGAAGAACCCGGACGGGTAGTTCGAACAGCACAGCGACGCCAGACGTACGCGGGTGGTGTCGCCTGCCGGCAGTGTCTTCGTGCGCCCAATCGCGGAGCGCTCCCCCCCTGCCTCGAACACGTAGTAGTAGGCGCGGCCCGGTTCGAGCCCGCCCGCGTCGATCTTGACGGTGAAGTCGCGCTCCGCGGTCGTCCGAAACGTGCCGCGCGCGGACGTGCGCTCCACAGCTGGATCGGCGGCGATGCGCCATTCGACATCGACGGCCGCTGGCGACAATCCGTCGCCGGCTGTCACGCGCGTCCACAGGACGACCCGGTCGGTGAGCGGGTCGCCGCTGGCCACGCCATGGCGGAACCGCCCGGAAGGGCCGCTGTCGGGTGCCTGCGCGTGCAGGACGAGAGGCCACCCGGCTTCGGGCCGCTTCGCCGAGGCCAGGCCGACCGTTGATGCGGCCGTGGTCCAGATGAACTGGCGGCGGGTGAGTGACACGACGTGACAAATCGTACACCGGCTTTCCACCAAGCCCTAGATTCACTTGATGATCACGACACACCGAGGCAGTGAGGCACCGAGGCAAAACACAATTGGACTCTGGTGAACTTTGGGATTTGGTGCTCCACCCGGCTTGACACGCGGTGTGGTGGTTACTACCCTGTTAGTGCACCGATGTTGCAGTGGTTTCGTGCCCGGGCCTCGTCTATCGCCGCGACGGCGATGCTGTCGATGGCGGCGGCCGGCGGGTCGGCCGTCGTGCCGCACGAGGACGACTGCCACGACGCGGCATGCCGCGCCATCGACGTCGAGCACAACGCGGCGGCGCACCGCATCGGCGCGGCATCGGCTGAGACAGACAACCATCCACTGCACTGCCTGGTCTGCCACTGGGCGCGGGCGTTCCGGCCGCCCACCGAAGCGCGCGTCGTCTCCACCCCGAGCACGGACGCGGCCGTCAACGTCAACGTCGAGACCGTCACCATCTCAGGCCGCGCACCGGTCGCGCAGCCTCCGCTTCGTTCTCCTCCCGCATAGTTCTTCCCGTTCGCACAAGAAACGAAGGGCCGCACACGCCCGGCGACCGTAAGTGACGCCGGGGGTGCTGTCTGTCGATCAGGGAGGAACGAATGCGAGCTGTCCTTGTATGGTGCGCGGTGTCGTGTACGGCGTGTCTTGTCGGCGTCTCGAGTCCCGTCGCCGCGCAAACGGCCGATGTGCAGGCGCTGCGACAGGAGATCGATCAGCTTCGCAGTGAACTGGAAAACCTTCAGCGGCTGTACGGGGAGCGGCTGGCCGCGCTCGAAGCCCGTCTTGGCGCCGTTGCCGACGTGCCCGGCGCGCCGCCTCGGCAAGAGCCAGGTCAGCCGCCGGTCGCTGAGGTTCCGCCGGGCGCGGCCGGGGCAGGCGGCCCGGCCGGGGCGCTCCCGCTGTACGGAGCCGCGAGTGCCGCTGGGAAAATTTTCAATCCCGATATCGCCGTCATTGGCGACTTCCTGGGAGCCGCTGGTCCCAACGACGTGAGTCCCACACCGCCGCTCGAGCTGCACGAGGCGGAGGCCTCGTTTCAGGCGATCGTCGATCCATACGCGCGCGGCGATTTCTTCTTCGCATACGGATCCGAGGGCGTCGAGATTGAGGAAGGCTTCGTCACGTTTCCCACCGTGCCAGGCGGGTTGCTGGTGAAAGTCGGCAAGACACGGGCGGCATTCGGCAAGGTCAACATGTTCCACAACCACCAGTTGCCGTGGACGGACCGCCCGCTGGTGACCACCAATCTGGTCGGCGGCGAAGAAGGCATCAGCGATGCGGGCATCTCGGCGGCGCGGCTGATTCCGAATCCGTGGATCTTCCTCGAAGCGACCGGCGAGGTATATCGCGGCGACTCGGCGCTCTTCGCCGCGCGCACACGCAGCGATCTGGCGTACGTGGGACACCTGCGTGGCTACCATGACTTCACCGAGAGCGCCAACATCGACTTTGGCGCCTCGTATGCACGCGGTCTCAACACGGCCGGCCTCGCCGGTGACATCGAACCCGGACGGTTCGTGACCACCCTATGGGGGGTGGACGCCACGGTGCGCTGGCGGCCGCTTCAGCGGGCCATCTACCGCGGGTTCCTGGGCCGCTCCGAAGTGATCTGGAGCCGGCGTGCACAACCGGACGGCCTTCAGCCGAGCGTCGGCTACTACGCATCCGGCGACTACCAGTTCGCCCGGCGCTGGTTTGCCGGGTTCCGGTACGACCGATCCGATCGCGCCGAAGACGCACTCTTGCACGACAGCGGACAGTCGGTGACTCTCACCTTCTGGCCGAGCGAGTTCAACCAGATTCGGGGCCAGTATCGGCGCACCAAATACTCGGAAGGATCGACGGCCAATGAGCTGTTGATTCAGTTCCAGTTCTCGATTGGCGCCCACGGCGCGCATCCGTTTTAGACCGGAGCATCATCATGATTTTCACGAAAGCCATTATCACGGCGGCGGTCATGGCAGCTTTGGGCGCTACGACGGCGGCTGCTCAAAGCAAGTTGAACGTCGTGACGTCTACGGAAGATCTCGCCTCGATCACCCGCGAGGTCGGCGGCGATCGCGTCAACGTGACGGCATTGGCGAGGGGCTACCAGGATCCGCACTTCATCGAACCGAAGCCGAGCTTCATCCTGGCGGTGAACCGCGCGGACCTGTACGTCGCGGTCGGTCGCGAGCTGGAAATTGGCTGGCTGCCGCCGCTCCTGACGAGCAGCCGCAACAGCAGGATTCAGCCGGGCGCGCGGGGATATCTCGACGCATCGCTGAACGTGCGGATCCTCGAGATTCCAACCGGGCAGATCACGCGCGCCATGGGCGACGTGCATCCGTTCGGCAATCCGCATTACTGGCTCGATCCGGGCAACGGACGACGAATCGCGCAGGCCGTCCGCGACAAGCTGGGCGAGCTGGCTCCGGCCGACAGGGCGTACTTCACGCAGCGTTACGACGATTTCGACAGGCGCCTCGCCGCCGCGGAGAAACGCTGGGACGCCGCGATGGCTCCGTACAAGGGCACGAAACTGGTGACCTACCACCGGTCGTGGCCGAACTTCATGGAACGGTTCGGCCTGGAGGTGATGGGCTACGTCGAGCCCAAGCCTGGCATCCCACCCTCACCGTCACACACGCTCGAGCTCATCGACGAGATGAAGAGGCAGGGCGCAAGCCTGATTGTCGTCGAGCCATATTTCAGCCTGAGGACGCCGCAGGCTGTCGCCAATCAGGTTGGCGGCGGTAGGGTGCTCGTTCTCGCGCCGTCGGTTGGCGGCGCGAAGGAGGTCACCGACTACATTCAGCTCTTCGACTACAACGTGAATCTGCTGGCGGGCGCGCTGAAGCAGGCCACGGGAAAGTAGGACGACGTGGACTGGGCGATTCTGGGGTTTCTGGCGCCTGCGATTGTCGCGAGCCTGATCATCGCAGGCATCCACGCCTATCTCGGGCTCCACGTCGTCGAGCGCGGCGTGATTTTCGTTGACCTCTCGCTCGCGCAGATCGCCTCGCTCGGCGCGGCGATCGCCGTCTGGCAGGGCTATGACCCGCACGAGGCTGCGGCGGTCTACTGGATGAGCCTGGGATTCACACTGATTGGTGCCGTGATCTTCGCGACGATCAAAGGTCACGCGGCGCGGATCCCGCAGGAGGCCATTATCGGGATCTCCTATGCCGTCGCCTCCGCGGCCGTAATTCTCACGCTCAGCAAGGCGACAGGTGAGGCCGAACACCTGCGCGACATGCTCGTGGGCAACATTCTCTCGGTGCAGTGGCCGGAAGTGTGGCTCACCGGCGCGATCTACGTGGTGATCGGCGTATTCCATTACGTCTTCCGGAAACGTTTCCTGGAGATTTCGATCGATCCGAAGGCGGTCGCAGCCCGCGGGGTATCGGTCAGGTTCTGGGATTTCCTGTTCTATGCGTCGTTCGGCTTCGTCGTGACGCGGTCGGTCGCGATAGCCGGAGTGCTCCTGGTCTTCTGCTATCTCATCGTGCCGTCGGTGGGTGGCATGCTCTACTCCGCGAGAATCGGTCCCAGGCTCGCGACAGCGTGGGTGATGGGCACGGCCGTGTCGATTCTCGGTATGTACTTCTCCGTTGAGTTCGACCTGCCGACCGGCGCCACCATCGTCTGCACGTTCGGCCTCGCGCTCATCCTGATGGCGGCCGCGCGACCGCTGCTTCCGCGGTTGACACGTGATCGCGCCGGCATCGAGGCCGCTGCCGGGCAAACGGTGGGCTAAAGACCAAAGACTAAAGACCAACGACCAACGCACGGAGGTCCGCAGGAAGCGGGGCTTCCAGCTGAAGCACCTGTCGCGAGACCGGGTGCGGCAGTGTGAGACGCCACGCGTGCAGAGCCTGGCGGGGAACTGTCTCGTTCGGCTCGCCATACACGCGATCGCCGAGGACAGGCCATCCACGGGCTGCGAGGTGGACGCGAATCTGATGCGTGCGGCCCGTCACCAGTGCACAGCGGACCACGGATCGTCCGTCTTCGGAAGCGAGTACCTCATAGTCGGTCCGGCTCTCCTGCCCGGACGGATCGACGACGACCCGGCGGCGATCGGCGACGCTGCGGCCCAGGGGCAACGCAATGGAGCCACGCGGCGGCGCCGGCGTGCCGTGCACGATGGCGAGGTATTCCTTCAGCACGTGCCGCCCCGCGGCGTCGATCTGTATTCGCGCGTGGACGTCGGATGTCAGTGCGACGAGAACGATGCCGGAGGTGTCCTTGTCGAGACGCGTGACGATCCGCGGTTCTGTCCCCGTCCGACTCCGAACGTGCCAGAGCAACCCGTTGAGGAGCGTTCCTGACCAATTCCTGTAGGTCGGGTGTACGACCATCCCGGGCGGCTTGTCGATGGCAATCAGCCACTCGTCCTGATACAGGACGACGAGATCGATAGGTTCAGCTTCCGGTGGCGGGCGGCGCGCCCTGGATTGAACCGCGCGGGCGTTTTCAGGCATCGTGTACCCTATGGCTCTCTTCAATACGCCGATGAAGCTGCGCGTGCCGCGACCGGAGGACGCATTGCCCGGGCGATCCGAGGCCATGGAGATTCCGGAGACGCATTTCGTGAACGGCCATGACCTGACGCCCCCGTTTCCCGACGGCCTGGAGCTGGCGATGTTCGGAATGGGTTGCTTCTGGGGCGCCGAAAAGATGTTCTGGGAAGCGCCCGGCGTGTACGCCACCGCGGTCGGCTACGCCGGCGGCTACACGCCCAACGCCACGTATCGGGAAGTCTGTTCCGGCATGACCGGACACACGGAGGTCGTGCTGGTTGTGTTCGATCCGACGCAGACCTCCTACGACGCGATGCTGAAAAACTTCTGGGAAGGCCATGACCCGACGCAGGGCATGCGGCAGGGGAACGACGTCGGCACCCAGTACCGGTCGGCAATCTACACGTTTTCCCCCGAGCACGCGCGTGCTGCCGAGATGTCCCTGGCGGCGTATCAGGATCGGTTGACGGCCGCGCACTATGGCCGGATCACGACGGAGATTGCCGAGGCGCCGCCTTTCTACTATGCCGAGGACTACCACCAACAGTGCCTGGCGAAGAATCCCGGTGGGTATTGTGGACATGGCGGCACCGGTGTCAGCTGTCCCATCGGTCTTACGGCCTGAGATTTGTGCGGATTTCAGATTGCTCGATTGATGAGTGTTGATGATTTCTGAATGGCGATTGTCGAACTGATTGGCGATTGGGGGATTCACGGTCAGTCGAAAGCCAGTCGACAATCGAAAATCGTCACTCGACAACAGTCTCCACTCGACCAATCTGAAATCGGCAATGGACGTCGGGAATTGTGATGAGCAGGGTCACCTACACCAATATCGCCGATTCCGCCGATCAGGAGCAGTTGCGCATGGCGCACGGCGTCAGGCTGATACGCGACGACGAGGAAGGCACCGGCGTCAATGCGCTGCCGGGAGGGGTGTACGGCTTCACGTACTCGCCCGGGCTGCCGAACGCGCCGCTCTTTACGATGAAACGATATCGCAGCTACGAAATCCACAAGCTCGCCACCGGCGAGACCTTTGTGATTGCGTTTGCGGATCCCGACGCGGCGCGTCAGATTGCCTCAGTGGCCGGGGACGCAACCGTGCGCGTGCAGCCGGACTCCCTTCAGGCCGCCGCCGTGCTGGTCGAGATTCCGTATTCGCGCATCCGCCACCATCGCCAGTACGCGGCGCCGAACCAGGAAGGACTGACGGTGACATTGGGGCAAGTGGAAAGTTCAAAGTGAAAAGTGCAAAGTAAGTTACAAGTTCGGCGGGGTGCCGTGAAGGCCCTACTTGCCGACTTACTTTCCATTTTGCACTTTGTACTTTGCACTTGTCCCCGGCCCCGTCTCAACCGGGCGGGCCGGATCCGCTGACCACTCCGACCACGAGCCGGCATACAGCTTGGCGCCGGGCAGTCCGGCGTGCTGCATCGCCAACAGGTTCTGGCAGGCGGTCACGCCCGAGCCGCAGTACATCACCACCTGCTCCGGTGAACGGTCGCCGAGCAGGTCGGCAAACTGCTGCCGCAGGTGCTCGGATGGCAGCATCACGCCGTCATCGGTGACGTTGCGTCGGTAGAAGTGATTGACAGCCCCCGGGATGTGGCCGGCCTTTCGGTCCAGTGGCTCGTTCGTCCCCGCGAATCGTTCTGACGCGCGCGCATCCACGAGCAGCACTGACGGATCGCCAAGTGCCGCCTGCACGCGATCGACCATTACGCGCAGCTCCTTGCGCCGATGCGCCGTGAACACCGCTGCGAACCGGGTTTCGTCACCCGCGCGCACGGCGCGGCCCTCGCGCACCCATTTCGCCCACCCGCCGTCGAGCACCGCGGCCGCATCGTGCCCCAGATAGCGCAGCATCCACCACATACGACTCGCGTACATCCCGACGTCCTGGTCGTACATGACGACCTGGGTGCCGGACGCAATCCCCAGTCGCCCGAATGTCCCCTCCAGGTCCTCGACACACGGCAGCGGATGCCGGCCGTTGGTGCCACTGGGAGGAGCGGAAAGATCGTGAGACAGGCTGGCGTAGACGGCGCCCGGAATGTGCCCGGCGCGGTACTGCTCGCGCCCCGACGACTCGTTGCGCAGGTCGTACCGGCAATCGACGATGACCCACGCGCCGTCGAGGTGAGCGGCGAGGGTCTCGGTGGAGATCAGCGTTGTATGAGTCACTGAGGAACCACGAAGGGCACGAAGATCACAGCGCGGCGGAGCCGCAACCAAAGCCGCGCTGTGATCAAGATCCTGTATCTTCTAGTGACACTAACGCGCCGGCATTTAATGTGTCAGAAAAACAAAATCCAGCGCGTTAGTGTCACGAAGGGCACGAAAATCACTGGAATCTATTCAATTGCGTTCGTGTTCTTCGCGTTCTTCGTGCTCTTCGTGGTTTATTGGAATCGCTCCAGGGCCGCGATGCGCGCTTCCATAGGCGGATGCGTGGAGAAGAACACCATCCAACCGCGCGCGCCGCTGATCTTCAGCGTAGCGAGCGCCTGATGCTGTGTATCGACCAGCTCGCGGTTCGCGGCCAGACGCCGGAGCGCCGCCAGCATTCGATCCCGGCCCGCCAGCGTGGCGCCGCCGCGGTCCGCCCGGAACTCGCGCTGCCGCGAGAACCACGCGGTGACGAGGGAGCCGAGTATCCCCAGCCCGATCTCGAGCACGATGACGACCATCCAGTTGACGGCCTGCGAGCCGCGGTTGTCGTTCGACCGCAGCGCAAAGGCGATGATGCGCGCGAAGAACATCACGAATGCGTTGATGACACCCTGCAGCAGCGTCATCGTGACCATGTCGCCGTTGCCGATGTGCGCCAGTTCGTGGCCCAGGACGCCCTCGATCTCGTCGTGCCGCATCGCCCGGAAAAGACCCGTGGACACCGCGACGAGGCTGCGACTCTTGCTCGGACCGGTGGCGAAGGCGTTGACTTCCGCCGACTCGTACACGCCCACCTGCGGCATCGGCAGGTTGGCCTGCTGCGCCAGACGGGCGACGGTGCTGTGCAGCCAGTCGAGGTCCGCAACCCCGGTACGGCCGTCGACCAGGCGAACGCCGGTCGCCTGCTTCGCAATGAATCGCGACATCTGCAGCGAGATGAACGCGCCGCCCATGCCCCAGACGAAGCAGAAAATGGCGAGCGCCTCGATATCGAGACCTCCTGGCGTGATGTAGTTGCCGACGCCCAGGAAGCTCAGGACGATCGACAGCATGACGACGATGGCCAGGTTCGTCAGCAGGAAGAGAAAAATGCGTTTACCCATGAACTCAGAATATCACGGGTGATTTCGCGGTTTAGCTTCGAAGCCGTTCGGCGAGCCGGTGCAGAAACAGGCCCACGTCGGTCACCACACCCACCGTTTGCGACGAGCCGCGATCGGAGAGCTTGGTGACCACTGCCGGGTTGATGTCCACGCAGACGACACGGACCCAGGAGGGCAGCATGTTGCCGACGCCGATACTGTGCAGCATCGACGACAGCATCAGCACGAGCTGGACGTTTCCGGACAGGGCCGCGGCATAGCAATCCTGTGCGTCGACGAGGTCTGTGAGCGTATCGGGCAGCGGACCGTCGTCCCTGATGCTGCCGGCGAGCACGTACTCGACGCCGTGCTTCACGCACTCGTACATGACGCCCTTCTTCAGCACCCCCGACTCGACGGCCTGCCTGATTCCGCCCGCGCGGTTGATCGTGTTGATGGCGGCCATGTGGTTGCGGTGCCCCTGCTCGACCGCGGCGCCGGCCATCAGGTCGATGCCGAGCGAGGTGCCTGACAGCGCGTACTCGATGTCGTGTACGGGGAGCGCATTGCCGGCCAGCAACACCTGGACGTAGCCCAGGCGAATCAGCTCCGAGAAATGCTCGACACCTCCCGTGTGGACGACAACCGGCCCAGCAACCGCCGCGATCCGGCCGCCGCTCGCTCTCACCTGACGCATCATCTCGGCAATCCGGGAGACGACCCCCTCGACGCGGCGTTCCGACGAGACGTCGTTGCTCATGAACGCAAAGCCGAAGCGGTCGCGTTCCTTGAACTCGGGCGTCACCCGGATCCCCTCGTGGCCGCACACGATCAGCTCGCCGGCCTGCACGTCGCGCAGCTTGCGACAGGACGCGCCGCCGTCCTGCACGACGATGACCGCGTCCATCCGCTGCTGTTCCACTTCGACCCATCGCCCGCTGACCCGCACGTGTGTACGATTGTTCGTCGTCGAGTAGAAGTCGTCCGGGACGCAGCGGTCTTTTTCGGCAGGCTTGACGATCGCATCGCGCTCGCGCACCGGATGGCAGCCGAAGGTCGTGAGCTGCTGGAGGAGGTCGTCGAGCGTCGCCGTATCGGCCGCGTTGACCCGCATCTTGATATGCGACGCGTCGTCATTGGTGCGGCCGATGTCGAACTGCACGATCTCGTACGAGGCCTTGAACTCGATGATCTTGTCGAAAATCGCCGAGAGAAGGCCCGAATCGACCAGATGGCCTTCGGCCTCGACAGTGTCGCTGGCAGCCATGGGGGCCATTCTACAAGTGGAGAAGTGGAAAAGTGGAAAGTGGAAAAGTAAGTGGAGAAGTGGAAGAGCCTACGGCTCCGGCACGAACCGGTAGCCGACGCCGCGCACGGTCTGGAGGAACTTCGGGGTGGCCGGGCGATCCTCGACGTAGCGCCGCAGCCGGACGATGAAGTTGTCGATCGCGCGCGTGTCGACATCCTGCGACAGCCCCCACACGTCCTTCAGGATCGCGGGGCGCGACACGGGTTGACCGGCCTTCCTGATCAGGTACCGGAGCAGGTCGCATTCCATGACCGTCAGACGATGAACCCGGTCGTGCACGCGCAGCTCCATGGCCGCGAAGTCGATGACACGGCCGGCGAACCCGAACACGTCGCTGCCGGCGTCGTGCGGCGCGGTGTCCGCGACAACCGGCTCCTGTTCGTTCCAGCGACGGCGGCGCAGAAGGCCGTTCAGGCGCGCAATCAGAATCGGCAGGTCGAATGGCTTGGGCAGGTAGTCGTCGGCGCCCGCCTCGAAACCGCGAAGGACGTCGCCCGCGCTCCCGCGCGCCGTCAGCATCAAGATAGGCACGAACTGGCCGACGGATCGCAGATGCGACGCCACGGCAAACCCGTCCTTGTCCGGAAGCATGACGTCGAGAACGACGGCATCGAAAGGGAGCCGTCGGCCGAGCAGCATGCCGAGCGCTCCTTCGCCGTCCCCGACAACCGTGGCCTCGTGTCCTTCGGCTTCGAGGTTGAACCGGAGGCCGTCGGCAAGGTGTTGTTCGTCTTCGACGATGAGGATCCGGCTCACGACACCAGGCGCCTCGAGCGCAGCCGGTAAGCAGGCGTGGCGGCGTCCGCGGCCGACACCAGCCGCGGAAGCTCCACGGTGAAGGTGGAGCCGCGTCCCTCTCCTTCGCTTTGCGCGAAGACGCGTCCCCCATGCGCCCGGGCGATCGATTTCACGATGTAGAGACCGAGTCCGGTGCCCTTGATCTGACGGATTCCGCGCGTCTGAACGCGGTAGAAGCGGTTGAAGATCCGCTTGAGTTGTTTCCGTGGAATACCGACACCGCGGTCCTGCACCCGAACCCACACCGTGCCCGGGGCGGGCGCTGCGACCGACACGGTGACCTGCACGGCGCCCCCTGAGTACTTCACGGCGTTGTCGAGCAGGTTCGTGACGACGGTCCGCAGCCCGTCGGCGTCGCCACTGACCACGAGCGGGCCATCGTCGTGCGCCTGGAACGCCATCGACTCGGGATTCAGATGGTGCCTGACGAGGGCCAGCTCTACGCACTCTCGCGCGAGCATCGCCATGTCGACCGGGGCGGGCGATACGACTTCCCGCTTCTGGCTCAACGCGCCCGCCTTGAGCACCTGCTCGACGGTGTGGTGCAGCCGCTCGGTGTCGGCGAGCATGATGTCGTAGAACTGGCGCCGCCGTCCTTCGTCGACGTCCCTCGACTGCAGGGTCTGCAAGTAGAGCCGCATCGAGGCGATCGGGGTTTTCAGTTCATGTGTGACAGCGTTGATGAAGGTCTGGTGCTCCTCGTTCCGCTTGATCTCGAGCACGAGAAACACGGTGTAGACGATGAGCCCTGCGATGATCAGCGCGAACGAGACGACGCCGAGGACGAGCGGCGCGAGGCGCCGCGTGTTGATCATGATCCAGCCGATGTTCAACGAGACGGCCGCGCCCACGAGCAAGACGCAGAGGGCGACGAAGAAGGCGATGGCCTTCTGGCGGCGGGTCACATAGGTGATTGTACTAGGCCACTGCCTCGTCGGTGAGGGTCGGATCGGGTGCCGGCTGCGGCAGTGGCTGCCGGATCTTCGCCACCTTGACGTCCCAGGCCAGCCCCAGTGCCCGAAGGGTGCTGATGCCGATCCAGTTGATGTCGAGCTCGTACCACGCGAGACCGTGACGCGCGGAGGCCGGATGCGCGTGATGGTTGTTGTGCCACCCTTCGCCAAAGGTCAGCAGCGCGACCCACCAGTTGTTGGTCGAATCATCCCGCGTCTTGAAGCGCCGCGCGCCCCACAGGTGGGTGGCCGAGTTCACCAGCCAGGTCGAGTGGAGTCCCCACGTCGTCCGGAAGAAGATGCCCCAGAGCACGTACGGAATGCCGCCGAACGCGAGCAGCGCGAGGCCGACGACCACGTTGGTCGTCCAGTGCCATTTCGAGAGCCACACGTGAAACCGATCGCGCGACAGATCCGGCACGTAGCGGTTGAGGACTGATGCGTCCTGGTGAAGACCGTCGCCGAACAGGATCCATCCCATGTGTGCCCACCACGTGCCCTCGCGCGGGGTGTGCGGGTCGCCTTCCTGGTCGGACTTCTGATGATGAATGCGGTGCGTCGCCACCCAGAAGATGGGGCCGCCCTCGAGCGCGAGCGCGCCGCACAGCGTCAGGAAGTACTCGACCCAGCGCGGTGTTCTATATGAGCGGTGCGTGAGCAGCCGGTGGTAGCCCATGCCGATGCCGAACATCCCGGCCACGATCCAGAGCGCCACCGCTGCCAGCATGGGGCCTGTCTCGACATAGAACAGCGCGGCGACCGCTCCAACGTGAAAACCGGTCATCGCAATGGCGGTGACCCAGTTCGCTCCCTTCTGATACTTGCGCCCGAACATGGGCATCGGCATCGCCATCGGCTCGGTAACCTCCGAAAGGGTATGAGAAGCTCATGCACGATAGCAGCTCACGGCGCGGCCGACTGTAATACTTTTGTACTCGAGGGACGCCGGGTCCGCTCGCGCCGTTTCTTTCGCGCTCGCGGCACCCGGCCTACGTACTGCAACGCATGAATGGTCCCATCTACGCCTTGAGCATCCACGCCGACTACCGGTGCCACCGGTCGGGCGTGTGCTGTACGTCCGACTGGGACGTTCCGGTGGAGTTGCCGCTCTATCGACGTCTGGACGAGGCGATGACGGCGGGGCGGCTTCGGCCGGCCGCGGACGCTGCGGACGGCGAGCTGGTCTTCATGAGAGCACCGGACCTCCCTGAGCAGGTGGGCGCCATGGTGGCGCGAACATCGGGCGGTGCGTGCGTGTTTTATCACCGCAGTTCAGGGCTCTGCGTGATTCATCGCGATATGGGGGAGACCCGGTTGCCAGCGACGTGCCGGTACTTCCCGCGCCTCGCGCTGCGCGATCGGCGCGGGACCTTTCTCACACTTACACACTATTGCCCGACGGCTGCGGCCATGCTGTTCCGCGAGGGCCGACCGATCGAAATCGTCGAAAGCCCGCCGGCTTTTCCCGCTGGCCACTACGAAGGTCTCGTCACGACGCCGAGTGACTGGCCTCCGCTGCTGCATCCGTGGATGCTGATGGACCACGACGGATACGCAGCATGGGAGCGGCACATGGTGGCGCGCTGTGCCGTGGACGATCTGTCGCCGGAAAGCGTGATCGCCACGCTCGAGCGCGATGCACGAGTCCTCCGACAGTACCAGCCGCACCACGGTTCCATCGAACGCGCCGTGGCTGCGCTGCCGTCCGATGTCCTCTGCGCTTCGGCGCCTGCGGTTCTGACAGATAGTCTCGCGCGCTACATGGAAGCGATCGCCACCGCGCCCGACGACATGAAGCCGGCCGCTGATGAGGATCGGCTGCCAGAGGCGTACGTCGGCCTGGTGAGACACGAGTGGTCGCGCTGGCACCGGCCGTTGAAGCGCTACCTCGCCGCCAAGGCATTTGCGTCGTGGACCGCCTATCAGGGTCGAGGCGTGCTGAGCGTCGTGCGCGGACTGGAAGCGGCGCTCGCGCTCGTCAGAGTGGAGGCTGCGCGCCAGTGCCGGGACGCCGGCCGAGCTCTCGATGCCGGCCTCTTGCGCGAGGCATTCCGCTACGCTGATTTCGTGTTGAATCACCTTGCGGTCGGCGACCAGCTCGCGGAGACGTGGTCGAGGGTGGAAGAACCCTTCTGAGAACCCGTCGTTCACACTTCTGGGTTCTCACTTCTCGGTTCGTGTTCACGTTCGGTGCCGAGTTCGAGGTTCGAACGTTCGACGTTCGGACAGTGCCCGTCTGGAACCGCGAACCGTGAACAGCGAACCTCGAACCGAACCTGAACACGAACTGAGCACCGAGAAGTGAGAAGCGTGAACCACACGTTCGTGACTCAATGCACGTGAACTCGCAGTCCAACTACACGTCGAAGATGGCAATCACCGGTCCGTGATCGCTCGTGCCCACCTCGCGCTGTACAACGCATGAGACGACCCGTGCCGCAAGCGACGTCGAGGCGAGCACGTAGTCGAGCCGCCAGCCGATGTTCCGCTGTTTCATGTTGCGCCACGGCGCCCACCAGGTGAACAGATCCGCATTGTCCGGTTCGACCTGACGGTGCACGTCCACGAGCCCGCGGCCGATGAGGCTCTCGATGAGCGCGCGCTCCTCCGGGAGCTGGCCGAGCGCGCGCGGCCGCCGCTCCTTCGGATGGACGTCCATGTCGGTGCGCGCCACGTTCAAGTCGCCGCACAGCACGAGCGGTAGTCCTGCGCGGTGAAAGTCGGCGGCGTACGCGTCGAGCGCTTCGAGGAAGCGCATCTTGGCTGGAAAATCCTTGCCGCCATTCGGCACGTAAATCGACGCCACCGTGGCCTGCGGCAGGCGTACCGTGACGATGCGGTGCTCGTAGTCGAATTCGGGGTGGTGAAACGCCGGACGGTCGGGGTAGGTGAGTGACCTCACGTGCAGCCCGACGCCGGAGTAGCCCTTGCCGCCGTGCCAGTAGCACCAGTACCCCTCCAGATCGCAGAGCCACACAGGAAGCTGATCGAGCGACGCCTTGATCTCCTGCAGGCACAGGACATCGGGCTGTTCCCGCTCGATGAACTCCTGCAGTTGAGTCTGCCGGGCGCGGATCCCGTTGACGTTCCAGGTGGCTATCTTGAAAGGCACTGGGCGCTATCATACGGGCGGAATGTTCGAACGAGCGCGAGCGGTCATCGTCGTTGCCGCCCTGCTGGCGCTTGCGTCTGCACAGGCGGGCACCCAGCCGCCACACGCGCGCGCGATCACCACGCCGGAGCAGCAATTCGGCGCCGCCGTCGGCGACGATTACTTCCTCGCCACCTACGCCCAGCTCGAATCGTACTGGAAGCAGCTCGACCGCGAGTCGGACCGGATGGCGCTCGTCGATATTGGCCGTACAGAGGAGGGGCGCACCCAGTGGATGGCGATCGTCACCGCACCGGAAAACTTTGCGCGGCTCGACCGGTACCGGGAGATTTCACGCCGGCTGGCGTACGCCGAGGGCCTGACCGATTCCGAGGCCCGCGCGCTCTCTGCGGAGGGGAAAGCCGTTGTCTGGATCGACGGCGGCCTGCATGCCACCGAAGTGCTCACCGCGCAGCAGTTGATTGAGACGGCCTACCAGCTCGTCAGCGCCACCGACGCCGAGACGACGCGCCTCCTGCGCAATGTGATTGTCCTTCTCGTGCACGCGAATCCGGACGGCCACGAGCTGGTGGCCAACTGGTACATGCGCGAGAGAAATCCCCTCGCGCGAACACTCGCGGGCATCCCGCGCCTCTACCAGAAGTACGCGGGTCACGACAACAATCGTGACTTCTACATGGGCACGCAGGCCGAAACGATCAACATGAACCGGGTCTTGTTCCAGGAATGGGTGCCGCAGATTGTCTACGATCATCATCAGGCCGAGGTGGACAATGCGGTGATGGTGGCGTCGCCGTTCGGTGGGCCGTCCAATGACCTGTTCGACCCGCTCGTTCACCGGGGCATTGACGCCGTGGGCGCTTCAATGCGCCGCCGGTTCGCCGCGGAAGGGAAGGTGGGCGTCGCGACGGGACGCGGGACGCCGTACTCGAACTGGTGGAACGGCGGCCTCCGAACCACCTCGTATTTTCACAATCAGATCGGAATACTGACGGAGACCATCGGCAGTCCTGCGCCGCCGCCGACAGGGTTGTGGCGATTCCGGTTCGATCAGGCCATCGAGTACTCGGTGACCGCGAACCGGGCGGTGCTCGAGATCGCCGCACGCGATCGTGCCGAGTGGTTGTTCAACATCTATCAGATGGGCAGGAACTCGATCGAGCGCGGCAGCCGCGATCCACTGACGTACATCCTTCCAGCGGATCAGCCGGACTTCCTGACCGCGACGAAGTTCGTCAACGCACTGCTTGGAAACGGCATCACCGTCCACCGTGCGATCGCCGATTTCCAGGCGGCCGGCCGGGCGTACCCGGCGGGGTCGTACGTCGTGAAGACCGCACAAGCCTTTCGCCCGCACGTCCTCGACATGTTCGAACCGCAGGACCATCCCGACGACGTGCCGGACGAGGGGCATGTGCCTCGCGGGCCGTACGACAGCGCAGGCTGGACGCTCGCCTTTCAGATGGGTGTCCAGGTCGATCGAGTGCGGAACAGGTTCGACGGCCCCTTCGAGAGACTCGTCGGTCCTGCCAGTCCTGGGCCGGGCGCGGTGGTCGCGCCGCACGGCGCCGCCGGCTATGTCGTGAGCCAGCACCAGAATGATGCGGTGATCGCCGTCAACCGGCTGCTGAAGGCGGGCCAGAACGTTTTCTGGCTGCGCCATCGCGCAGCGGGAGGTTCTCGACCGGGCGCGGCGATTTACAGTCCGGCGACACCTGGCGCCGTGGCGGTTGTGGAACGCGCGGCGAAGGAGCTGGGATTGACCTTCACGGGCGTGATGACGCCTCCGGCGGACGCCGCGCTGCAGCTTCGGCGCGTGCGCATCGGTCTGGTTGACCGACACGGCGGCTGGAGCACGAGCGGCTGGATTCGCTGGTTGCTCGAGCGGTATGAGTTTCCCTTCGACGTGGTGTATCCGCCGACGCTCGATCGGGGGGACCTCGCCTCGCGGTACGACGTCCTCATTCTTCCGAGCGAGGCCGCTCCAGGTCATGGCGAGATGACGCACAGGCAGACGCTGCCGGCCTTGAGGCGCTTTGTCGAAGAGGGGGGAACGCTGCTGGCCATCGGGCGTGCGGCCGTGGTGGGCAAGCACCTCGGTCTTCCCGTGTCCGAACCCCTGTCTGCTCTCCCTGCTTCGATGTTCTTTGTTCCAGGGTCGGTGCTGCGCGTGGCGGTCGACAACACGGTGCCGCTCGGCTACGGATTCGGACGTGAAGTGGACGTGTTCTTCGACAGCAGCCCGGTCTTCCGGCTCGACACTGGTGCTCTGGAGAACAACGCGAGGCCTGTCGCCTGGTTTGCGAGCGCGGCGCCGCTCAGGAGCGGGTGGGCACGGGGCCAGGCGCACCTCCGCGGCACTGTCGCCGTGGTCGATGCGCCGCTCGGGAGGGGCCGTGTCGTCCTTTTTGGACCGGAGATCACCTTTCGCGCCCAGTCGCATGGCACGTTCAAGTTTCTCTTCAACGGCATTCATCACGCGAAAGCCACACCAGCCCGGCTCCGCTGATCGTGAATAATTGATCTCCGTGTCTCCGCGCCTCCGTGGCGCGTCGCTGCCCTCACGTCGAACTTATGTTGATTGTCATGAAATTTGGCGGCACCTCTGTGGGGTCTGCCGAACCCGTCGCCCAGGCGGCGCAACTCGCCGTCGATGCCACTGCGCGCGGACACCAGGTCGTCGTCGTGACGTCGGCGATGAGCAAGGTGACCGACGCGTTGATTGCTGCCGCCCGGCAGGCCTCCACGGGCCACTGGGATCCGAAGGTCCGGCAGGAGCTGTTCGATCGGCACAAGGCCGTGGCCGATGCCCTGGTCGGCGGGGATGCGGCGCGACACGCCGACGTGCTCGACCGGCTTCGCCAGCGCCTGGATCGATTCGAGAAGCTGTGTTTCGGGCTGTCGATGGTGCACGAGCTCACGCCACGCCTGCTCGACGCGATCTCCGGGATGGGAGAGATGCTGGTTGCGCCGCTCGTAGCTGCCGCCGTTGCGGTGCGCGGCCGGCCGTCGCGGGCGGTCGATGCCACCGATCTCATCGTCACGACGGACCAGTTCGGTGGCGCCGAGCCGTTGATGGAGGAGACACGCGCGAAAACGCGCGCGCGGCTCGAGCCGTCGATCGCGAGCGGAGAGATTCCGGTGGTCACCGGTTTCATCGGCGCGACCGTCGACGGTGTCATGACCACGCTCGGGCGAGGGGGGTCGGACTATTCGGCGTCGATCATTGGCGCCGCGCTCGACGCCAACGAGGTGTGGATCTGGACGGACGTGGACGGGGTGATGACCGCCAATCCGGCTGAAGTTCCCGAGGCGCGTACGCTGTCGGATATCTCCTACAGCGAGGCGTCGGAGCTCGCGTATTACGGGGCGAAGGTGCTGCACTACAAGACGATTCTTCCCGCGTTTCGGCAGAGAATCCCCGTACGCATCCTCAACAGCTTCAACCCGACGCATCCCGGCACGCGGGTCTCCGTGGAGGGGCATCCGTCCGCGTGCGGTGTCAAGGCCGTGACGTCGATCCGCGGCGTCATCCTCGTTGCGATCAGCGGGACGGGCATGCAGGGGATCCCAGGAATTGCCGCGAAGACATTCGACGTGGTCGCCGCGCAGCAGGCCAACGTCCTGATGATTTCGCAGGCGTCCTCGGAGAACAACATCTGTTTCGTGCTGAGTGCCGCCGAAGCGCCGCGTGTCGTCGCCGCGCTCCGCGCCGCCCTCGAGTTCGAGCTGCTGCGCGGACATATCGACGAGATCACGGCCGAGCAGCAGGTCGCCATCGTGGCGGCGGTTGGCGACCACATGAGAGGCACGCCGGGAATTGCAGCCACGGTGTTTGGCGCGCTCGGCGCAGCCGGGATCAACATCATCGCGATCTCGCAGGGATCGTCGGAGCGGAACATTTCGCTCGTCGTGACCGAGCGCGAGGCGGCCGAGGCCGTCCGGGCCATCCACCGCGCGTTTCAGCTCGAGAAGACGTCGTAGTCGGCCTCCTCGCGGTGCCCGCGCGCACATATGAGCAGCGACATCAGCGCCCTGGCTGCGCGCATCAAGCAAGCGACGCGGCTCACGATTCTCACCGGCGCCGGGGTGTCTGCCGCGAGTGGTGTGCCGACCTTCCGAGGGCCCGAGGGACTGTGGCGCCAGTATCGGCCGGAAGATCTGGCCACTCCTGAGGCGTTCGCCCGGGATCCGCTTCTCGTGTGGGAATGGTACGCATGGCGCCGGGAGAAGATTGCCCCCTGCCGTCCGAATGCCGCGCACGAGGTCATCGCCGCGTGGTCGCAGAAGCCCGGCTGCACGGTGCTCACGCAGAACGTCGACGATCTGCATGTCCGCGCGGGAACACGATCGCTGGTGCGTATCCACGGCTCTATCTGGGAGCTCTCGTGCTGGCAGTCGTGCGCGCAAGGCGCGATCCCCTGGCGTGACGACAGCGTCCGGATCGGCAACCTGCCCCCACGATGTCCGCATTGTGGGGGGTTGGCGCGCCCGGCCGTCGTCTGGTTTGGCGAATCGCTGCGGGCCTCGGATCTGCGGGCGGCGCTACAGGCGACCGCCTGCGACCTGTTCCTGACCATCGGCACCTCGGCCGTGGTCTATCCGGCCGCGGGTCTCGTGCATGAAGCCCGCAGCAGGAACGCGTTTACGGCAGAGATCAATCTCGAAGCGACACCCGCTTCGGCTGCCGTGGATGTCGCGATCCACGGAGCCGCTGAGGAGATCCTGCCGGTCGTCTTCAAACTCTAAGACTTTGGGCTTTAGGCTTTAGGCGAATGAGGATCCCTTCCCCCTGACGTAATATCCCCTCATGCACAACCCGTTCGTTCCCGAGACGCTCGAAGGCTGGAGCGTGCTTCACCTGATGTATCGGGTCCGCTGGGATCGGCTGCGTGGCTGCACGACGGCCGACCGCGAGCGCCTGTCGGCGGAGGCCGTGCGCGCGCTGGCCGTGCCCGACGCCGGATCGACCGCCATCGTGCAGGTGCTCGGGCACAAGGCGGACCTGATGTTCATCTGCTTCCGGCGCAGCTTCGACGAGCTGGCCCACGCTCAGCACACGCTGTCGCGATCGGAACTGAGTGACGCACTCGAACCCACCTCTTCCTACGTGTCGGTCGTGGAGCTCGGGATGTACGAGATGACCGCGAAGATTCACGAGCAGCTGAGCGCCAGGTTGAAGTCCGGGAGCGACGAATACGAGAAGGCCTTTGACGCCGAGATGGAGACGCAGCGCCAGCGCGTCATGAGCCGCCTGTTTCTCGACATGCCGAAGGCGCGCTACGTGTGTTTCTATCCGATGAACAAGCGCCGCGGCGAAGCGCTCAATTGGTACACCGAGGGCTTCGATCGACGCGCCTCGATGATGCGCGAACACGGCACGATCGGGCGGCATTACACTGGCAAGGTCACGCAGGTGATCTCCGGCTCGATTGGCTACGACGATTGGGAGTGGGGTGTGGACCTGTTCGCCGACGATCCGCTCGTGTTCAAGAAGCTGATCTACGAGATGCGATTCGACGAGGCGAGCGCCAAGTTTGCGGAGTTCGGGCCGTTCTACACCGGGCTGCAATTTGCGCCGGCGCAGCTCACCACCTATCTGAATGGCGGTGTGCCATCGCTGACCTGACGCATTCTTGCCTCTACCAGCCACAGAGTCGTCATGAGCTGCCCTCACCCCGTGGCATGAAAGGGCCCACAATATGTTGTGGGTCCGTACTGAGCACAGCGGACTTTCTGAGCAGACACTGAGACACAGAGGAAATCCCTTTTTGTCTAGCTCTGTGTCTCTGTGACTCTGTGGCCTTTGGACCTGAAAGACGGGCCAAGCCGACCAGACGCGTCGCAAAGCCACGAGCCCAAGGCCCAAAGCCCAGAGATCCCGCCGATGTCAAAATGCTACGGGATCCCGACTCCGATGTCGGATTCGTGCACATTCCGCAGGATCACAATTTTGTGGCTCGCCTCTAAGTTCTGCAGGCTGAACGCGAAGCCCCGCCCCCGATTGCCGCCCGGCTGAGGCGCGGAAATTGCTGTGGTGTAGGCCTGGTATGAATCCGCAGGACGCCTTTGTCACACGCCTTCGCCGCTATCGCGAGCGTTACCAGATTTCGCTCGATGACATGGCCACGATGACGCGCATCAAGCGTGAGTTGCTTGTGGCGTTCGAACGCAACGATCTGTCGGAGTGGCCACGTGGCTTGTACGCGCGCGCGTGGGTGCGCGCGTATGCAGACGTGGTCGGGCTCAATCCCGCGGACACCGTGGATGAATTCTGCCGGCTGTTTCCACAAGGCGATCGCCGCGTCGCGGGCACCATGCAGGAAATGGCGGCCATTGTCGCCCATGCCTCCGAGTACACCGATGAGTTCGGTCACGCCGAAGACCGCCGAAGCCCGCACGTCGATCCGATGCCCGAACAACCATGGTACGCCGCGATGGGACAGTGGACCCAGACGCTCTGGTGGCGGATCGTACCAGCCCTGCGGCCCACGCCCGGACTCAAGCGAAGCCCCCGCGTCAGCCCCTAATCCTCACCGGGAAATCACTTGGACCGCTATACGGCCTCTGACGAGAATTTTGTACCCGTTGCGCGGTGCTGATGGGGGCCGTGTAGCGGTCCAACGCGCGCGGAGCGCGCCAAGAGACACTGCCAACCAGTCACGGGCTCTGCGGGATATCAAGGGCAGCAGGGCCCGTGACTGGTTCGATGAATCGCTGGTGAAGGATGCGAACGGCCTCCTCGGTGCGGTCGCGCGGAATCATCCACGTGATGCGACACGATGAGGTGGCAACCCCTGTGGACTCAATCCCGGCCAGAGCGAGAGCCTCGGACCCGGCGCGGACATTGGCGTAGGTGGCGTTGATTCCAGCGCCAATCACGCTGACCGCGGCAAGGCCGTCGACCAGACGAGCCGGGTTCTGCAGGCGCGAGTCGAGCGCCTCGCGCAACCGGGCCTCATCATGAAGATTCTCTCGCGAGATGGCCAGGGTGGTTCTGCCCGCCATGATGTGGAGCTGCTTGCCCGCCACTCCGCGTTCGTCCAAGAGTGTGAGCAGGTCCGCCGGCGAAGCTTCGCTCTCCAGGAGGATGACGTCGCGGTTGCTGGCCACGCCAACCACCGTCCCTGGCATGCGCGGCGGATGCTCTCGCACCACGGTGCCGTCAGATGACGGATCTGGTCCGGGGGGCGGTCCACTGGTGGCGCGCGCGTAGATGGCGATGCCTTTCTCCTTGGCGAACTCGATCGCTTGCGCGTTCAGCACCTTCGCCCCTGCTTCGGCCATCTCCTCCGTTTCCTCGTAGGAGAGCGTGGCGATGCGCCGCGCCGCAGGCACCACGCGCGGGTCGGCTGAATACACGCCGTCGACGTCGGAGCAGATCTCGCAGTACTCGGCGTCGAGCGCCGCCGCCATGGCGACAGCCGTCGTATCGCTCCCGCCGCGCCCGAGCGTCGTCACCTCCTTCTTGTAGGAGACGCCCTGGAACCCCGCGACCACGACGATTTTCCCCTGCGCAAGCGCGTCCTGCACGCGAAAGGGCCGGACCTCGATAATCCGTGCGTCGACGTGGCGATCGTTGGTGATGATCCCCGACTGGCTGCCAGTGAGGCTGATGGCATCGCCGCCCAGCTCGCGAATGGCCATCGACAGCAGCGCCATGGAAATGCGCTCGCCGGCCGACAGCAGCATGTCGAGCTCGCGCCGGTCGGGATTGGCCGAGACCTGCTTGGCCATCGCCAGCAGGTTGTCGGTCGTGTCACCCATCGCGGAGACGACAACGACGACGGGATGCCCCTGATGACGGGTGCGCATGACACGCTCGGCGACCCGCCTGAGCTTGTGCACGTCCGCCACGCTCGATCCGCCGTATTTCTGAACGACGACTGGCATTTGCCTCTTGCCTCTTGGCTCTTGACTTTTGACCGACGGAGACACTGTATAGCCGGGCTTGACGGCTGATTCAATCCAGGGGCCACCTTACGCCAGCTGGCGGATGACGGGGGCCCTGGAGATGCGGATATAATCCGCCGAGCTGGTTAATTCGGGAGACAGCCCCTAGCTCCCATACTCCTAACTTGTCGAGGGAGGCCCATGAAACTGCGTACTTGTGTCCTGTCACTCGCGATCGTTGCGGCGCTTGCTGCAGCCGCGTGGGCGCAGACAGCGCCCGCCCCACTGCGGTCGCCCGACGTCATCTTCGTTCCCACGCCCCAGGAAGTTGTCGATGCCATGCTCAAGCTGGCGAAGGTCGGGGCCAATGACGTGGTGTACGACCTCGGCTCCGGTGACGGGCGCGTTCCCATCACCGCGGCAAGAACGTACGGCGCGCGCGGTGTCGGCATCGACATCGATCCCCAGCGCATCAAGGAGGCGACCGAAAACCTCAAGACTGCCGGCGTCGGCGACAAAGTCCGTTTCCTGAATCAGGACCTTTTTGCCACCAACATCAGCGAGGCGACGGTGGTGACGCTGTATCTGCTGCCGTCACTGAATCTGAAGGTGCTGCCCAAGCTCAACGCCGAGCTCAAGCCCGGCACGCGTATCGTGTCGCACGCCTTCGACATGGGCGACATCAAGCCGCAGCAGACGATGAACGTCAACGGCCGGACCATTTACCTCTGGACGGTGCCTATCAAGTGACGGGCAGGGGGGAGGGGTTAGGGAGAAGGGAGCAGGATCCCGGATCCCTGATCCCGGATCTTCGGTCTTTGGTCTCTAGTCTCTGGTCTTTGGTTCCTCTCCCCCTCCCCCCCTTCCCCCTTGCCTCTTCCCCTGCTAGTATTGCGACTCGATCTCATTATCGAGGTTCCAACATGCTTCAGGCATTTGTCATTACGCTGCGCGAGGGGCTCGAAGCCTTTCTCATCATTGCCATCAGCCTTGCCTACCTGCGCAAGAGCGGGCGACATCAACTGATTCCGGCGGTTCACTGGGGCATCGGCGTCTCGGTGCTCCTGAGCGTGGCCGCTGGCGCCCTGTTTCAGCGCGCGTCCAACCAGGCGCTCTGGGAAGGGGTGCTGGCACTGGTGGCGGCAGCGCTGGTCGCCTCGCTCATCGTGCACATGTGGCGGCATGCGCGGCGCATGAAGCGCGAGATCGAGGAGCATCTGGAGCAGTCGGCGCTCAAGGTGGGCGCCAAGGCGTTTGTGGGCGTCTTCCTGTTCACGCTGCTGATGATCACGCGCGAAGGGATGGAAACGGCGATGCTCATGGGCACGCTGCTGTTCCAGGTCCGCGCCATGGACATCATCACCGGCGCCGCGGCCGGCATCGTGTGCGCGGTCATCGTGGCCTGGCTCTGGTCGCGCTACGGGCACCGCGTCAACCTGAGTCTCTTCTTCCAGGTGACCGCCGTGTTCCTGGCCGTCTTCGTGGTGCAGCTCATAATCTACGGCTTCCACGAGCTGACCGAAGCCAACATCTTCCCGTACAGCGAACCCCTTCACTGGGCCACTGAGCCTTACGGTCCGGATGGCCGCTACGGCCGGTGGCTCACGTACCTGCTGGTCATCCTGCCGATGGGGTGGCTTGTGTGCGCCGGGGTCTTCGGCGGCAAGAAGGGGGCGCCGACGGTTCAGCAGACTGCCGCACGCTGACCGATTTCATAGCTTCGATGCCGCGAGGTGGGCACGTCGCTCCGCAAAAGGCACCCCACGGCGCAGGCGTGCGCCGCGGGGACCCCGCGCAGAGGCTCAGCTCGTTATGCGCTATCTCCTTCCAGGCATCGGGGCTCGCTTCGCGCTTACGCTGACTACGGTTTTGCTCCGGACATGCCCACCTCGCAGCAGGCACCCACGGGCGTGAGGCGCGGCAATCTCCGGACGCAAGCCGCAGCAACTTCGTTCGGCATCCGGCCGTGAACGCGACAGGGGCGCCGCCGAGCGATCGGAAGGGCTACCTCGACTGGCTGCGTGGCGTGGGCGTGCTCGTGATGATCCAGGGGCACGTCATCGACTCGTGGACGATTGCGGCGGATCGCGATCGGGACGCCTATCACTGGATCACCTTCGTTGGCGGCATCGGCGGCGCTCCGGTCTTCCTGTTTCTCGCTGGCGTCGCGATGGTGCTGGGCGCCGAGGCGCGCATCAGGCGCGGGCGTACCAAGGCGGAGGCGTCGGTGCGCGCACCCCGGCGCGGCTGGCAGATTTTCGGTCTGGCCTTCCTGTTTCGCCTGCAGTCCTGGGTCATCAGCGGCGGCTCACCGTGGACCCTTCTCAAGGTCGACATTCTCAATGTCATGGGAGTGTCGATGATTGCCGCGGATCTACTCCGGGGCGCTGGGCGCGGCCGGTGGTCGCGCGCGATGCTGTTTGCCGCGGCCGCGGTCGTCATTCCGATGCTGACGCCGATCGTGCGCGCATCGGAACTGCTGGCCGTCCTGCCCGATCCGGTCGAGTGGTATCTGCGCCCGGCCGGGAGCGCCACCACCTTTACCCTTTTTCCCTGGGTCGGTTTCCTGTTGGCGGGATGTATGGTCGGGTGCCTGCTCGACGCCAGAACGCCGGACGAGGAGCGTCGCATGAACCTGGCGCTGGCGGCGGCCGGCGCGACGCTGGCGCTGGCCGGGTATGCGGCGTCCTTTCTCCCGCCCCTCTACGCGCAGACGAATTTCTGGACGAGTTCGCCGACGTTCTTCTTCATTCGCGTCGGCCTTGTGATGATGCTGGTGGGCGCTGCGTACGGATGGCACGGGCGCATCGGGCCGTCTTCCGGGTGGTCACCGCTGCGCGAGTTCGGGCGGTCGTCGCTCTTCGTGTACTGGATTCACGTGGAGATGGCCTACGGCGTCCTGAGTACGCCGCTGCACCGGCGTCTCCCGCTCGAGCAGGCATACCTCGGGTTCATCCTCTTCACGTTGTTGCTCTATGGTCTGGTGAAGGTGAAAGAGGGGGTGGTTCCCCTCAGAACGCCATCATGTAGGTCATCTTGGCGATGACCGCGCGGCTGAGCATCTGGCCCGTCCGTTCGTCGCGGCGCTCGTTGTAGACCAGGAAGAAGTCGCTGAGCGGCCGGTGGATGATGTTGAACCGCAGGTTCGACGTCCACTGGTGGTTGTCGCTGTTGTATTGCACCAGCGCGTTGAAGAACACCTTCGTGTTGAAGTTGTAGTTCACGCGCGACGTCACCAGCTTCGACACGAACGACCCGGTCGACAGCGAAATGTCGTTGAGCTGCAGGCTCACCGATGCGTTGAAATTCTCGTTCAACCGGACCGAGGGACCGAAGCTGAGGGCGCGTCGGTACCCGTCATAGAAGGTGCCAGTCGCGTACCGCGTGTTGAACGACAGGGGCGCCGCCTCATTCGTCCGCCAGAAGGCGAAGTACTCGGGATACTCGTACCGGCCGGGGTTCACCTGGGTCCCGGTGGAGCCGTTGATCGTGAATGCGTCCGGGACGTCCTCGATCATCCGGTTGACGCCGAGCTCCGCGTTCGAGCCGTCCTGGAACTGGAAGTTCCAGTGGTACCCCTGATACGACGTTTCCAGCGTGCCGTCATCCTGCCGGAGGAACAGGTCGAGCTCCCAGTGCGGCTCCATCTGGCGCAGCCAGGTCGAGAGGGCGGCAGGGCGAAGCTGGCGGCCGAGCCGCCCGTCGAAATTGTCGATGCCCTGGCGCGGGACGAAGCCCAACTCGTCGTTGAACCGCTCGCCGATCCCGCTGTGGCCGGCCTGGAGCCGCCACGTCCGGCTCTGGTAGTTGAAGCCGGCCCGGCTCGCATAGGCGTTGCCCCGCGCAGGCAACGCCGTCACCGCCTCGGGCGAGAACGAGCGGGCGAGGTAGGCATTGGCGGTGAGGTCGCCGAACTGGAAATTCGCGTCGACGCCCGCGACGCGGTTGAAGTGCGGGCCGTGTTGCTCCTTGTCGAGGAAGATCACGCCGACGTCGGAATTCGCCAGGATGTTGCGCCGGAGACGAAGCGCCGTGAAGTTGGCGCCCGGCTGCGCCGCCTCCTCGCGTTGCTGGATGTTCAACACGCCCACCGAAAACGCGCCCTGACGTCCGGTCAGCCGCGTGCCGCCCGCGATGGGAATCGGCTCTCCGTTCTCGGACAGGCCGATGCGCCGGCTGAAAAACAGCCGCATTTCCCGTCCTCCCCCTCCGCCGCCGCCCTGGCCGCCGCCGCCGAACTGACCGGCGTTCGTGCCGAACTGGAAGATGCCCGAGTTCTCAAGGAAGAAGTCGCGTTTCTCAGGAAAGAACAGGCTGAAGCGCGTCAGGTTGATCTGCTGCTCGTCGGCTTCGACCTGCGAGAAGTCGGTGTTGACGGTGAAGTCCCAGACGAGCCCTGTGGTGACGCCGTACTTCACGTCGAGTCCCGCGTCGAACTCGCCGCGCGTCGGCCCGGCGCCAAGTGTGCTCGAGGCGCCTGCCGCGTACGGCTTAAAGCGCAGGTTCCGGCCAGGGCGGAGGCCGCGCATCTCTTCGATGGTCCCGGCAAGCGACACGCGCTCGACGTCGTAGATCCGTGGCAGGGGCGCCCAGTAGCTGTCCTCGTTGAGCCGCCGCAGCTTCCGCTCGAAGTTGACGCCCCAGGTCTGCGTGTCGGTGCTCACGAACTTCAGCGTGCGGAACGGGATGCGGATCTCCGCATACCAGCCCGTCTCGGCCACCCGCGTGGCGACATCCCAGATGCCGTCCCAGTCCGCGTTTCGCTCTCGACCCTCGTTCGACATCTGCGAATCCCATTTGGCACCGGCTGGATTGGTGGCGAACTGGTACCCGTTGCGTCGTGGAAGGTGTCGAGCACGATGCGAAAACCGTCGCTGTTGCCAGTGTTGAAGTCCTTCTTCAGGTCGTTGACGATGAGGCGTCCCGGCTCATCGTCTTTGGCGAACACCCCGAAGTAGAGGGCGTCGTCGTCGTCGTACAGC
>JBOGIR010000357.1:0-1643 GCA_050742335.1 Vicinamibacterales bacterium
GGCCTGACGCAGCACGGGACCATTCTCGGCACCTTCCAGTACATGGCGCCGGAGCAGATCGAAGGCCGAGACGCCGACGCGCGTACCGACCTCTTCGCGTTTGGGGCGGTGCTCTACGAGATGCTGACGGGCAAGAAGGCTTTCGAGGGAAAGAGCCACGCGAGCCTCATTGGCGCGATCATGCACGCCGAGCCCGCGCCGTTGTCATCGGTCCAGCCGCTCGCACCGCGGTCCGTCGAGCGCCTCGTCAGGAAATGTCTCGCGAAAGATCCGGACGATCGCTGGCAGACCGCTCGCGATCTGCTGGATGAACTGAAGTGGATCGCCGAGGGCGCCGAGCAGCCGGTTGCCGCGCGTCCTTCTGCCGCGACATCCACTGCCGCGGCCGCGGGCGTGCCGCGCAGTGCCATGTGGCGTCGGGTGGCCCTCTTCAGCGCGATGACGCTCGTGCTCACCGCCGGGCTCGCGACGAGTCTCACCTGGTTGCTGACGCGAGCCTCATCGCCACGCGTCTCGCGGCTGACTCTCACCACCCCGGGCACTGCTGCATTGTCGATCGACGGCGTCGTCAACGACCTGACGATCACGCCGGACGGGACCCGCGTGATCTATGTGGGCGCCAACGGGACCGCACTATTCGTGCGGGCGCTCGACGGGCTCGAGCCGGCCGCCATTGCCAAAGGCGCGCCCCGAAACCCATTCGTCTCACCGGATGGCCAGTGGGTGGGTTTCTTCGACGGGAATACGGCGCTGAAGAAGGTAGCCATCACAGGAGGTCCAGCCATCACCGTCACGGGCCTCGACAGCGTGCCGCGCGGGGCCACCTGGTTGCCCGACGACACCATCGTCTTCGCTACCAGCACTGTGGCAACCGGCCTGCAGCGGGTTGCCGCAGGAGGGGGCACGCCGACTGTCGTGACACGGCCCAACTCCGCGCAGGGCGAACAGGATCATCTGTGGCCCGAAGCGTTGCCTGGCGGACGCGCGGTGCTGTTTACGGTGACTGCCCGGACGGGTGGCCTCGAGGCAGCGCAGGTCGCCGCGCTCGACCTCCAGACGGGAACCCCCAAGGTCCTCGTGCGCGGCGGCAGCGATGCGCGCTATGCGTCGAGCGGGCATCTTGTGTACGGGGCCGTTGGAACGTTACGGGCGGTGGCCTTCGACCTCGTGCGCCTGGAGACGCGCGGAACCCCGGTGCCGGCGGTGTCGGACGTCGCAACGACAGGCCAAGGGGCCGTGGACGCCGTTGTGGCGGGAGACGGCACGCTTGCGTACGTGTCGGGTGGTTCGGTCGGCGTGCAGCGCACACTGGTGTGGGTGGATCGCCAGGGCCGTGAGACTCCGATTCCGGTGCCCCCACGCGCGCTCCTGTATCCCCGGATCACCCCAGACGGCAGGCGGGTCGCGCTCTTTTCCGGAGATCAAGAGAGCGACCTGTGGCTCTGGGATGTCGAACGTACAACGTTCACACGCATGACCTTCGACCCGGGGATCGACGTTTACCCCGCATGGACGCCGGACGGTCGGCGGTTGATTTTCAGTTCCGATCGTTCTGGAAGCCGGAATCTCTTCTGGCAGGCGGCGGACGGCACGGGCACGGTGGAGCGGTTGTCCGAGAGTGTCAACACACAGGATCCTTCGGC
>JBOGIR010000358.1:0-6716 GCA_050742335.1 Vicinamibacterales bacterium
CGGCCGTGGCCACTTCATGATGGTGCGCCTCGACGACGATGCCGATCTTGCGCATTTCGTACACCATCTCGCCGCGCAGATCGTGGAACGTGTCGGTCGGACTGACGGGGAAGTATCCGCCCTTGAAGCTCGGTTTATAGCCGAGGTTCGGCTCCTCGATGCGTGCGGTATTCCAGGCGCCCTCGACCGAGTCGATCTGGTAGTAGCCGCGGTGCTGATTCTGTTCGTATCGCACTTCGTCAAAGATGAAGAACTCGGGCTCCGGGCCGATGTAACAGGTGTCGGCGATTCCCGACGCCTTGAGGTACGCCTCGGCCTTGCGCGCAATGTGCCGCGGATCGCGTGTGAAATCCTGCCGCGTGATCGGATCCACCACGTTGGCGATGACGCTGACCGTGGGCCTGGCGAAGAACGGATCGAGCCGCCCAGTCGTGGCGTCGGGGACCGCCATCATGTCGGATTCGTGAATCCCCATCCACCCACGAATCGACGATCCGTCGAATCCGAGGCCCTCTTCGAACGTACCGGTGTCCAGGTGCTCGATGGGGAACGAACAGTGCTGCCAGCTGCCCAGCAGGTCGACAAACTTCAGATCGACCATTTCGGCCTGGTGTTTCTTGGCGAACGTGAAGAAATCCGCGGGGGTCTTTGGGAAGTCGTCCGACGTCATAGCTGCTCCTTCTGCAAGAAGCCGGAAGCATAACGGATCAGTCGCCGTTACGCTATCAACATTGCGGCGAAGGGTCAGGCGCCGACAGGTTCGTACGACAAATTTGGCGTGAGCCAGCGCTCGACGTCGGCCACGCTGGCGCCCTTGCGGCGTGCGTAGTCGCCGATCTGGTCGCGGCCGATGCGGCCCACGGTGAAGTACCGGGCGGCAGGATGGGCGAGATAGAGGCCGCTGACCGACGCCGCAGGCATCATCGCAAAGCTGTCGGTCAGCGTGATGCCGGCGCGTCCGGCCTGCAGCAAGTCGAACAGCTTGCGCTTCTCGCTGTGGTCCGGGCAGGCGGGGTAGCCGAAGGCGGGCCTGATCCCGCGATAGCGCTCCGCCAGGAGGTCCTCGTTCGTCAGGCGCTCGTCAGTGCCGTAGCCCCAGTCGCGCCGCACGCGCGCGTGGAGATACTCCGCAAACGCTTCAACGAGCCGATCGGCCAGCGCCTTGACCATGATCGCGTGGTAGTCGTCGTGGTCGCGTTCGAACGCGGCCGCGAGCTCGGCGGCGCCGTGGCCGGCGGTCACCGCAAACGCGCCAACGAAGTCGCCGATGCCGCTGTCACGCGGCGCCACGAAATCGGCCAGCGACAGGTTGGACGTGCCCGCCGGCATCTGCTCCTGCTGGCGCAGCATGTTGAAGCGGAGGATTTCGCCCCCACGTACCACCGAGGCCCCGAGACACTGAGATTCCCGGTTCACATGAGTTCTCGGTGCCTCAGGGCCTCGGTGATCCGTGGACGCCGTGGGCTCGTAGAGCACGATATCCTCGGCTTCCGTGTGCGCCGGCCAGAAGCCGTAGACACCGCGGGGCGTCAACAGCCGGTCGGCGACGATCCGATCGAGCAGGACCCGGGCGTGGTCGTACAGCTCGCGTGCCGCAGCGCCGTATCTCGCGTGATCGAGGATGGCCGGGAAGCGTCCCTTCAGCTCCCATGCGGTGAAGAAGAATGTCCAGTCGATGTACGGCACCAGCTCGTCCAGCCTCACATCGTCCAGCAACCGTGCGCCGGTGAACGCCGGGCGCGCCATCGTGTCCGGCGCCCAGTCGAGACGAAGTCGATTGGCCTGCGCCGCGTTCCAGGGGAGGAGCGGCCGGTGCTTGAGCGCGGCATGCTGCCGGCGGATCCGCTCCTGCTCGGTTCGATTGGCCGTGACGAAATCCACTTTCTGCGTGTCGCTGACGAGCTTGGTGACGACATCGACTGCCCGCGACGCATCGGCCACGTGCACGACCGGCTTGCTGAACTCGGGCGCGATCTTTACCGCAGTGTGCTGACGGCTCGTGGTCGCGCCGCCGATCAACAGCGGAATGGCGAAACCCCGGCGCTCCATCTCGCGCGCGACGAAGACCATTTCGTCGAGCGACGGGGTAATGAGCCCGCTCAGGCCCACGAGGTCGGCGTGTTCGTCGATCGCGGTCTGCAGAATCCTGTCGGCAGGTACCATGACCCCGAGGTCCACCACCTCGTAGTTGTTGCAGCCGAGGACGACCCCGACGATGTTCTTGCCGATGTCGTGGACGTCGCCCTTGACGGTGGCCATGACGATTGTGCCGGACGAACGCCGTGCCGTTGCGGCCGACCGCCTTTCCTCCTCCATGTAGGGGAGCAGGTACGCGACTGCCTTCTTCATCGCGCGGGCGCTCTTGACCACCTGCGGCAGGAACATCTTGCCGGCGCCGAACAGGTCGCCCACGATTCTCATACCGTCCATCAGCGGACCTTCGATGACGTCGAGCGGGCGCGACACCTTCTGTCGCGCCTCTTCCACGTCCTCCTCGAGAAAGTCGATGATGCCGTGCACGAGCGCATGCGCGAGCCGTTGTTCGACGGCGCCCGACCGCCACGAGAGGTCGTGCTCTTTCCGCGCCGCCGCGCCTTTCACGGTGTCTGCGAACTGGACCAGCCGTTCCGTGGCATCCGGCCGGCGATTGAAGATCACGTCCTCGACGTGTTCGAGCAGGTCGGCCGGAATGTCTTCGTACACAGCCAGCTGGCCGGCATTGACAATGCCCATGTCGAGACCGGCCTTGATGGCCTGATACAGGAACGCCGAGTGCATCGCCTCGCGCACGACGTCGTTGCCGCGGAAGGAAAACGACAGATTGCTGACGCCGCCGCTGACCTTGACACCCGGGCAGGTGGCCTTGATGATGCGCGTCGCCTCGATGAAGTTGACGGCATAGTCGTTGTGCTCCTCGAGGCCCGTGGCGATGGCCAGGATGTTGGGGTCGAAGATGATGTCGAGCGGATCGAATGCCGCCCGGTCCACGAGCAGCCGGTAGGCGCGCTGGCAGATGTCGACCTTTCGCGCCACGGTGTCGGCCTGGCCCCGCTCGTCGAACGCCATGACGACCACCGCGGCGCCGTACAGCCGCACCAGGCGCGCCTTGCGCAGGAAGTCCTCTTCGCCCTCCTTCAGGCTCAGGGAGTTGACGATCCCCTTTCCCTGCACGCACTTCAGCCCCGCTTCAATCACCGACCACTTCGAGCTGTCGATCATGAACGGCAGACGGGCAATCTCCGGCTCCGTGGCGATGACGTTCAGGAAGGTGGTCATCGCCGCCTCGGAGTCGAGCATCCCTTCGTCCATGTTGACGTCCAGGATGTTGGCGCCGCCCCGGACCTGATCGAGGGCGACGTTGGCGGCGTCGACGAACTGGCTCCCGGTGACGAGCCGCGCAAATCGCTTCGACCCGGTCACGTTGGTGCGCTCGCCAATCATGATGAAGTTGCTGTCGGGGCGGATGGTCAGGGTTTCGAGGCCGGCGAATTGGGTGAACCGTTCGGGTCGTTCGGATCGTTCGGGTCGTTCGGATCGTTCGGGTCGTTCGAATCGTTCGGGTCGTTCGAATCGTTCGGATTCTTGTTCCCCGTACGTAGTGTCCGGCTTTAGCCGGACCGCTGCTTGGACCGGGTACGGACGTGGAGGCAATCCGTCGATCGCCGCTGCGACGGCTCGCATGTGATCGGGTGTCGTGCCACAACACCCCCCGAGGATGTTGACGAATCCAGATTCCGCAAAATCGCGCAGGAGCCGCGCGGTGTCGGGCGGCAGCTCGTCGTACTCGCCGAAGGCGTTCGGCAGACCGGCGTTCGGGTAGGAGGTGACGTAACATTCGGCAATCCGCGCGAGCTCGGCCAGAAACGGCCGCATCTGTTCGGCGCCCAGCGCGCAGTTCAGGCCCACACTGAACGGCCGCGCATGCCGGATCGATACGTAGAAGGCGTCGAGCGTCTGCCCCGAGAGCGTGCGTCCGCTTTGGTCCGTGATCGTGGCCGATATCATGAGTGGCAGCTCGGTGCCGCGCTCCTCGAAGGTTTCGACAATTGCGGCGATGGCCGCCTTCGCGTTCAGCGTGTCGAAGATCGTTTCCACGAGGAGGAGGTCGACCCCGCCGTCAATCAGGCCGCGCGCCTGATCCCGGTATGCATCGCGCATCTGGTCGAACGTGACCGCCCGCAGCGCCGGATTGTTCACGTCCGGCGAAATCGACAGCGTACGATTCGTCGGTCCGATCGCTCCTGCGACAAAGCGCGTGCGGTCCGGCGTCTTCTGCGACCACTGGTCGGCGGCGGCTCTGGCCACGCGCGCGCCTTCCAGGTTCAGCTCGTAGGCGAGCGCCTCGAGGCCGTAATCCGCCTGGGCGATCGCGGTGCTGCTGAAGGTGTTAGTTTCGATGATGTCGGCGCCCGCGTCGAGATACTCGCGGTGAATCGCGCCGATGACGTCGGGCCGCGTCAAGACAAGCAGATCGCCGTTGCCTTTCAGCTCGCGCGGATGGTCGCGAAATCGTGCACCGCGGAAGTCCTGCTCCCCCAGCGCTCGGCGCTGAATCATCGTCCCCATGGCGCCATCGAGGAGCAGGATGCGGGTGGCGAGCAGGGCGTGCAGCCGATCGGTGGTCGTCATCGCGGACGCCTGGGTTTGGAATGGCGGGTCCGCGTTACGGCACCCGGCCTGCCAGATCCATCACCTTTGGCACCTGACGCAATCAGCACGACGAACGGGTCGCCGCTGTGCTTGGCGCCAACCTGGATGCGGATGTCGCGCAGCCCGGCGCCACGGAACAGGCGTTCGAGTTCGGCCTCCGTGAAGCCCAGCCATCGATCGCCGAGCCGGGTGCTCACCCACGCCTGGTCGTGCCGGCGAAGGTCGAGGAGGAGCAGCCGTCCGCCCGGCTTGAGGACGCGGACCGCTTCGGTGAGGGCTTCTTCGGGCGCGGCGGCATGGTGCAACGCCTGCGAGAGCAGGGCCACGTCCACCGAGTCGTCTCGGAGAGGAAGCCGCGCGAGATCGCCCTTCTTCCACTCCACGTTCATGACGCGACGTCGTGCCGCCAGCGCCTTCGCGCGCTCGAGCACGTCATCCGATCGGTCGATGCCAACGACGGTCCGCGCCCAGCGGGCGGTTTCGAGTGTGAGGTAACCCTCGCCGCAGCCGATATCGACGACCTCGAGGGCGGGCAGGAGGTGCCCGAGGGCGCGTGCCCACGCCGCCCAGCTGCGCCCTGGCACGAGCTGCCGGATGTCGCCGTGCGTCTCGAAGTTCTCCTTCCGGTGGCGCAGCACCTCGTGCAGCCTGGCTTCGTCCTCCTGTACGGCTGGGTCGGTTGCGGCTCCCGCAAACTGCGCCTCGAGCAGGCTCCAGAGAGGCCCTTGGCCGTTCGCGTGCCCTTCGTCGGCGAGCCGGTAGTAGACGTACCCGCCCTCGGGCTCCTCCGCCACGAGCCGCGCGTCCTTGAGCAGCCCCAGATGCCGCGAGACGCCGGACTGCGCCACGCCGAGAATGCCGGTCAGCTCGCTGACGTTGAAGCGATCCTGCGCCAGCACACGCAGCAGCCGAAGGCGGGTGCCGTCGGCCAACAGGCGAAACAGAGACGAAGCGCGCTGCATCGTATCTATAAATCTACATATATTGATATCGATCGGTCAAATCAAGCGTCTCGGAGAGACGTGACGTCGTCGTGCGTGCTGTGAACAGGTTTGAACTGCTTACCGCCTACCGCCTACCGCCTACCGCCTACTGCCTACTGCCTACTGCCTACTGCCTACTGCCTACTGCCTACTGCCTACTGCCTACTGCCTACTGCCTACTACGTCGTTTGACACCCCTCCACCTCCGGGGCTATCGTCAGCCTCAGTTGCTGCGGGCGGATTCGCGGCACATTCTTCGTTTCATCGCGAAAAGTCTCGAAATCCTGTTCGTTTCTCACGACCAAGGAGGGTAACGCGTATGCGGCTGTTCGGCCTTGCTGTCTGGCGTCTGGTGGCGGTCGTCCTGCTCCTCGGCACCGGACTGGCGTTCGCGCAGGCGAACACGGGCACCATCAACGGGCGCGTCCTGGACCAGGGCGGCGCGGTGCTGCCGGGTGTCACGGTCACCGTGACCAACCAGGCTACCGGTGTTGTCCGTACGACCGTGACGAACGAGGAGGGCGTGTTCAGCATGCCCGGCCTCGACCCCGGCGCGTACAACGTCACGACCGACCTTGCCGGCTTCGCCGGTGCAACTCGTAACGACGTGGCGCTGATCGTCAACACCACGCTCACGATCGATTTTCAGATGCAGGTTGCAAGCCTGCAGGAGACCCTGACCGTGACGGGTGAGGCGCCGCTGATCGAGGTGACCCAGTCGAAAGTGGCGTCGACCATCCTGACGGCGGAGCTCCAGGCTATCCCGCTGTCCGCGCGCAACGTCAGCGGGATGCTGGCGCTGCTGCCCGGAGCCGTGCAGATCGAGCCGACCCACCGGAGCAAGACGAACGTCGGCAGCGTGTCGTTTGGCGGGTCCTCGGGCACGAACGTGATCCCGAGCGTCGACGGCGCCGACAATCGCGACAACCAGTTCGGTGGCGCGCTGCTCGCCTACTCGACCGAGGCGATCGAACAGTTCCAGCTCGCCACGAGCCAGTTCAACGCCGCGGACGGCCGCACGGGCGGTGCGGCCTTGACGATGGTGACCAAGTCGGGCACCAACGTGCTGCACGGCGCGGCGTT